>JAZDHF010000044.1:0-62363 GCA_043806315.1 Planctomycetota bacterium
GCCTTGGAAAGGGAACGATTGTTGAGTACACTCTGTTTCCATCAGGCTGCTCCTCCGTGAACGGTAAACTCGTGTAGCTACAGGTGTTATCGCACAGAGAGCAGCCTGTTTCTATCCCCTCGGTGAGAAATGCGGGTTACGATCTTCGGCCTTCGTGGTGGACGCTTTCCACAGTCGAGGAAGATCGTGGGCCAACTCGCAGGCGCGAGCCCGCTGCTGTGGCGTCACCGCCAACGCCTCCGAGGCTTGACGCTCGGCGTACTCCTGCCTGAGCTTCTCCACGTTCTCCAGGGCCCCGTTCCAACAACGTTCGAGCGTGGCCGCCACCAGGCGGTTCGACGGATCGACCTCTTCGTAGCGTCGTTGGCGCAGCTGGGCTTCGTACTCGGCTCGTTGAAGCCGCATCTGCCGTTGACGGTCGATCGCCTGGTCCTGCCGCTCCAATTCCTCCAAAGCCTTCAGGGCAATCTCAATTTGCGCCGGCTTGAGAACCTCCAGAACCCGCTCCGCGATCTGGGCTCCGGATACCCCCAAGTCCGCATCCAGAATCCGGATCCTCGTTGAGGGCCATCCCAGTTTTGCGGCCTTGTCCTTCAAGGCGTACTGCCGTTCGGTGCTCTCGCTGTGATGCCGCACCTGGGCCATAGTCGATTGGCGGAGGTAGACATAGGCTGGCTTGGTTTGATGATGATTCTGAATCTTGGGGTTCACGGCTGTCCTTCGGTATCGGCTTGGCTGCCGAATCGGCGCGGAGCAGCCCGGCGAGCATGTTGGCCACCAAGGCGCAAATCTGCCGGAGGTCTACGGACGCGATGTGCGGCTCCATGCCGTTGGCATCCATGCCTGGTCTCTACAAGTCCTCTCTGCGGCGCAGGAGTTCCCGGTTGATCTGCGAGATCTCTGCGATGATCTCCCGCACGAGACGTAAACTGGTATGCGTTCACGCTCCCGCCTTGGTCGCGTTCACCCCAGCAAGAAACGCATCGCGCGGGTGTGCGAAAGGATCAGCGCGATCACGGATCGACGACGGAGTGGTCTGGACCCGGATGAGGTGGTGGGCGAGCTCAACGCGCCGTCAGGCTCTTCGGACCGCGAAGCTCCAGCACGGGCGGCAACTTGGGCATCGGACGGTTTTTGAACTTCTCGTAGTTTTCCGTCTGCGCACTGGTTAGCTCAATCGGCTGGCCGTCGATGAACATGTGCGTCACCTGGGCCACGGTCTGGATCGGCGTATCCGTCGTGAGGATCAGGTCCGCCCGCTTGCCCGGTTCGATCGAGCCGACGCGATCGGCGATGCCCAGAATCTCCGCCGCTCCGAGCGTCAAGGCGTATTCGGCGCGCTCCCGCGGCAGACCGTGGGCGACGGCCATGCCCACGATGCTCCCGAGATCGAACGCGCCCGAGGCGCTCTCGCTGCCGAAACAGAACCGCACGCCGGCCCGGTCCAGCTCACTCGCGCAGCGATACACCGAGTCCCACGTCTCATACTCGCCGCGCGGATAGCTCAACACCGTCCCCAAGATGACCGGGATGTCCTTTTGCTTGAGTACGTCGGCGAGCTTCCAGGCCTCCTCGCCGCCGCTGAGGACGCACGTGAGCTTGTGTTTCTCCGCGAATTCGAGGGTATCCAGAATGTGCTTGTAGCTCGCGGCCTCGAATACAACCGGCCTTTCGCCGCGCACATAGGGGATCATCGCCTCGAGGGCGAGGTCCACGTCGTAACGAATCTTGGCGTCCGTCGCGGCAAGCTGTTTCACCTCCGCGTAATGCTTGGCCCTGGCGATGTAATCCTCCAGTTGCTTGAGCGCCTTCTTGTGCTCGTCGGTTTGTTTCTTCTTGGCCTCTTTGTCCTCGGGAAGATGAACCGGCAGACTCGGCACGCTCATGTGCAAGCCGTAAGCGTCCACCACCAGCATTTCCGGGGCCGTCCAGCCGTCGAGGTGAATGACGGCGCTCTGTCCGCTGATGCGTCCGCCGGAGGGTCTCGCCAGCGCCGTGGTGATCCCCGCCGTGCGGGCAATGCGAATGTGCTCGCTGTGCGAATGCACCGCGCTGGCGGCCTTGAGCTGCGGATTGAAGGTGCCGATTTCACTGAAATCTCGCGTGGAACGAAGCGAGTCGATCTCGTTCAAACCGAGAATGCTGCTCGCGTCGATCAAACCCGGATAGACGTGCAATCCCGATCCGTCAATCACCCCCGCGCCGGGTGGAACCGTGGCGTCGGGGCCGACTGTCAGAATCTTGTCTTCCAAGATCACCACCGTGCCCTTGCCGATCACCGGGCCGCTGATGGGATGAATCGTGGCACCCACGATGGCGTACGCTCGGTGCGGGGTCTGCGGGATCGTGCGATCCACGAACGCCGGACCGGCTTTCCAATCGGTCAGCGGTTCCACCGGATCGGGCCGCGGGTCCTCGAAATAAACTTCCCCGTCGATCAGCGTCATCACGCACTTGCTGAAGGTGTTGAGCGGGTGGCCGTTGAAGATGGCCAGGTCGCCGTCCTTGCCGACCTCGACGCTGCCGACCCGATTATCGACCTGCAACTGCATGGCCGGGTTGAGCGTCACCAAGCGTAGGGCCTGGTTTTCGTCCAACCCGCCCCATTTGGCGCACTTGGCCGCTTCCTGGTTCAAGAAGCGAATTGTGTTCGGCGAGTCGGAGTTGACCGAGCTGACCACGCCGCGTTGAGTCATCAGGGCCGCATTGTGCGGAATCGCGCCGTAGGCTTCGACTTTGTACGCCCAGTCGTTCGCAAAGGTGGACGCGCCGCAACCGTGCCGGGCGAGTTCGGGCGCGACGCGGTACCCTTCCAGCACGTGGTGCAGCGTTCCGATGCGGATGCCGTACTCCTCGGCGACCGCGAGCAGCCTCAGGATCTCCTCCGAGCGGTAGCAATGGCTATGGACGGTGATCTTGCCGGAGAGCACGTCGGCCAAGGCTTCGAGCCGCAGGTCCTTCCGCGGCGGGGGTAGGTCCTGACCCGATTGCGATTGCCGGTTGTAGTCGTCCCACTCCCCTTGATACTTCTTCGCGGCTTCGAAGGCGGTGCGGATCGTCGCCTCGACGCCCATCCGCGTGTTGGGATAGCGCTTTCCGAAGTTCTCGAAGAAATTGGCCTGCGTGACGTTCTCGCCAAGGGCGAACTTGATGGTCCGCGGGGCGTCGGCGATCACCATTTCCGCGACCGGCCGCTCGTACTTGAGCTTGAAGACGATATTCTGCCCGCCGATGGGATTGGCCGATCCGTGCATCGCGAGGTGCGTCGTCGCGCCGCCCGCAAGCGCGCGGTACATGCCGATGTCGTGCGGATCGATGGTGTCGGCGACGCGCACTTCCGCACTGATCGCCAACGTCCCTTCGTTCACTCCGTCGATCGCCAAGTGCGAGTGCGGATCGACGATCCCGGGCATGACGAATCGTCCCGCGGCGTCGATGACGGTTACACCCGTCGGGGCCGCCACGTCGGTCCCGACGGCCGCGATCTTCCCGTTGCGGATCAACACCGACCCGTTCGGAATCGTCGGACCCGACACAGGTATGATCGTCGCGTTCTTCACCAGCACGCTGCCGCCGGTCTTCGTTTTCGGAATCCGATCGTCCTTGAGTTCGACGGTCCAGGTCGGCCCCTTGTCCTCTTTCTCGTCGGCGATAGTGACCCCGCCGGATTTGCCGCTCTCGCCCTCGTCAGCTTTTCGATCCTTGTCTCCCTTCTCCTTCTCGTCCTCGGCTTCGATCTCGATCTTCTTGCCGTCGATGAAAACGAACTTCACCTTGCCGGCCTTATCCGACAGTGGCTTGGTCATCACCGTCACGTTGGCGACGTAACCGGGTGCGATCGCGCCGAGTTGGCCCTTCATGCCCAGTATTTCCGCCGCGTTCGTCATAAGCGCCGCAATCGCCGCCTCCTCCGGCAGGCCTTTTTCAATCACCATCCGCAGGCTGTCCATGAACTCTGATACTTTCTTGAACGGACGAGTGGTAAACGCAAACGGCACGCCGGCCTCATGCAGGCGAATCACGTTGGCCACTTGTTCTTCCCAGAGCCGGCGTTGTTCCTTGCGAAGCCTCAGGGGTTCGTAAATCTTCTCTTCTTTCTCTTCCTTTTTGGATTCCTTCGCCTCGGCGCCTTCCTTCGACTCAGCCGCGGCCTCCGCCGAGTCGGGCGCTTTGGCGTCGGGCTTCTTGACCTCCGATTTGGGCTTCTTTTTGCCGAACTCCGGCTCCTCGTCGAACTTGAGGCTGACGACGACCGGCACTCGATCGCCCTTGAGGCGATCAACCACTTTCCACGCCTCCTTCGCTCCGGTGATCGCCACGTCAAGCTTGAACTCGGCGGTCAGGTTCAAGGCGCGGAGGATTTCGTTGTCCGTGTTGGCCTCAAAGAAGATGCGCTGCGACCTCCCCAGCATCGGCTGGAGCGCATCCAGGGCGGCGTCGGTCGGCGGCCGCGTCCCATTCGTCGGATGACGCTCGAAATACTTTTGCAACTTTGCATGTCGGCGGGCATCGAGAAGAACCTGCCGGAACTGGGCGAACGCGCCGAGGATGGTCTCTGGATACTCGCCCGGCTCGCCGATGGTGAACGACCCGTGTTGGGCCACGTCGGAACGGAGCACGGCACGGCGGATCGGATCGTTTGAGAGACTCACCAGGTCGCTGCTTCCGCCGAGAAGGCCGTCGCGCGGGGCGACGAGAGCGGCGGCAAATCCGACGGCGCGACGGGCCTCGCGCTGCTTGTCGTCCGGAACATACTGCTCGATGGCCCGGATTTGCGGGCGGATGCCTCGGCGGTCCGCAAAACGGGTGGCCGGCAGCGGCCCCTCGCGCGGGTCGGGATTGAGGTCCTCCGTTCGTTCGCGTTCTTCCTTGGTCCGCTCCTTTTCGGGGATGCCGAGGTTGGTGTGGGCGTCGAGGAACCCCGGGTAGGCGATAAGGCCGGACCCGTCGATGCGTTCGGCCTCCGGCGGGATGCCGACGTCGGTCCCGACGGCGACGATGCGACCCTCAAGCATGACAATCGTGCCCGACTCGATCGTCGCACCGGTCCCCGTGACGATCTTCACGCCCGTGAGTGCGATGGGCGTCTCAAAGTCCGCCCGGACCGAATGGTCGGTGAGCCCGACTGATCCTTCGAGGCTCAGGACAAGAGCCAGGAGTACAAAGAGGCCGCGGACCGACCGGCTGTTACGTCCGTTTTCCACGGTTCCTTCGAGCCTCAGGACAAGCGTCATCCTTCTATGAATGGGCGCGTACGCGAGAAACAACCACCCGGTACGTAAAAGGCAAGGCGTGCGGCGACCGACCGCGTCCTAGGCCGAGCAGTGTAAGGACTGCCCCACGCCGTGTCGATAACCGATCCTTCGCCGCTCAGGACAAGGCGGGAAGCCCAATCCGACTACGGACGGGACAAGTCGGGGACGCTGTGTTAGAACTTGTCAACAACGCGGCTCGTGGAAGTCGCGAACGGACGGAGCGCAGGATTGTTTTGTCATTCTGAGCGAAGCGTTTGTCATTCTGAGCGAAGCGAAGCATCTAGAAGCGTAAGAAGATTCTTCGCTGCGCTCAGAATGACATCGCTGCGCTCAGGGTGACGGCTTTCGGGGCGACATGGCCGACATCTTGGTAACCGGCGGAGCGGGATTCATCGGATCGCACCTGGCGACGCGTTTTGTCGAGCTCGGCCACCGGGTCCGCGTCTTCGACAATTTCTCGACGGGACACCGATCCAACCTGTCACACCTGGGCGGGCAGGTCGAATTGATCGAGGCGGACTTGCGCGATGCGGCGGCGTGCTTGAAAGCATGCGAGGGGATCGAGTTCGTCTTCCATGAAGCCGCGCTTGGGTCCGTACCCAAGTCCGTCGAGGACCCGCAGACCAGCCATGACGTAAACATCAACGGGACGTTCAACATTCTTCGGGCCGCGGTAGGACAAAAAGTCCGCCGCTTCATCTACGCGGGGAGCAGTTCGGCCTATGGCGACACGGACGAATCGCCCAAGCATGAAGGAATGCGCCCGCGACCGCTGAGCCCCTACGCCGTGCAGAAGCTCACCGGCGAGGAGTACGCCCGGGCGTTTCATGTTTGTTACGGGTTGGAAACGATCACGCTGCGATATTTCAACGTGTTCGGGCCGAGGCAGGATCCTAAGAGCCAATACGCGGCGGCGATCCCCGCCTTCGTCAGTGCGATATTGCACGGACAAGCGCCCACCGTATATGGCGATGGCGAGCAGTCGCGGGACTTCACCTATATCGACAACGTGGTCGACGGGAACGTCCTCGCGATGTCCGCGAAGCTTGTCCCGAGTCTCGAAGGAAAGGCGTGCGGCGAGGTGGTGAACGTCGCGTGCGGCGGGCAGATCACCGTGAACCAGGTGATCGCGGCCATCAACAAGGCGCTGGGGACCAACATCCGACCGCGATACGTCGATCCACGACCCGGCGACGTGCGACATTCGTGCGCCGATGTGCGTTTGGCAACGACGCTTCTGGGATACGTCCCGAAGGTGTCCTTCGAGGACGGTCTGGGCCGCGCGATCGACTACTACCGCTCGATCGCATGACCGCCGATGGCCAACCCGTTCCGCCGCCGCAACCACCGCGGCCGCAGCGGCATGGGGACCCCATGTTGGAAACTCGATGCTTTCGGATTCTCGACGCCAACTTCAACCGAGCCCGCGAGGCCCTGCGGGTCATGGAGGAGTACGCCCGCTTCGTGCTCGACGACGCGGGGTTGACGGCGGCCATCAAGGAAGCACGGCACGCCCTGACGCATGAGGTCGAGGAGATGGTCGCGCGAGTTCAAGCCGGCGGCTCGGTCATCGCCCACCGGGACATCATCGGCGATGTAGGGCGGGAGATCGCGACCCGAAGTGAGTATGAGCGCACGGATGCGGCGGCGGTCGCCGTCGCGGCCGGTAAGCGGCTGAGCGAAGCCTTGCGGGCGATCGAGGAGTACGGCAAGGTCCTCGATCCGACTCTCGCCGCGACGATCGAGAAGATCCGGTACCGGGGCTACGAGCTTGAGCGGCGATTGACCCTCGCCACCCAGGCCCGGCAACGCTTCGGGCAGGTGCGGCTGTACGTGGTCGTGACCGAGGAGCTATGTCGCGGAGATTGGTTCGAGACCGCCCGGGCGGCGCTTCGCGGTGGGGCCGATTGTCTACAGCTTCGTGAGAAGAGGCTGCTCGACCGGGAGTTGCTCGAACGGGCCAAACGGTTAAACGCCTTGTGTCGAGAGCATGAGGCCATGTTCATCGTCAACGATCGGCCTGACATCGCCGTGGCGAGCGGCGCACACGGCGTGCACCTGGGGCAGGAGGACCTGCCGGTGGCCGCGGTGCGACGGACGGTGCGGGCGTCGTGTATCGTCGGCGTGAGCACGCATACGATCGAGCAAGTGTGCGCTGCGGCGGATCAGGCCCCCGACTACATCGCCGTCGGGCCGATGTTCGAGTCGCCGACCAAACCGCAAACGCACATCGCCGGGCCGGCGACGCTCGCGGCGGCGCGGGCCCAGACCGCGTTGCCGCTGGTCGCCATCGGGGGAATTACGGCGGAGAACGCGACGACGGTTCTCGCCGCTGCCCCGTGTTGCCTCTGCGTTTGCCAGGCGGTGATCGCCCAGCCGGACGTGACCGCGGCCGCGCATTGCCTGCGGGACGTCATGGATCGCGCGGGGGAAGCGGCCGACGGTCCCTCCGCGAAAGAAAAGCGGACGTAACCCGCGGAT
Source organism: Planctomycetota bacterium (assembly GCA_043806315.1). GTDB lineage: Bacteria > Planctomycetota > Phycisphaerae > UBA1845 > UBA1845 > SBAX01. The sequence goes on from JAZDHF010000044.1 coordinate 7,737, forward strand.
GGGTCATCACAATTCCAACAGGGTTCCGGCCTCGCGGTCGATATCCATAGGAAGCCGTCGACAAAGTCGCGGTCTGCGCCGATATTTCGCGCAGGACGAGTCGCCGGTCGGAATCGGGCGCCGGTGCAGCATTGACTCGACACGGATGCGGTCCTAACATTGACTGAGTTATCGGAAGCGGCTTTGACGGTGCCGGTCGACGCCAGTGGACTTGCGTGTCGGCGATCGGACAGGCGCGCTGAGATCCATCGCACGCACGTCCCGACGACACGATTGTAACCGACCGGACTTTGGGCAGAAGGTGGAGTCCGAGCTCCGCATGGAGAACTGCGGTCATGGGAAACGCGGCTGACATTGTTTCCGTCGTCGAACAGCATTTGAACCCCAATCGGTTTCGGGAGCAGCATTGGGAAGGCGCGTTCTCGGACTACCTGGAGTTGGTGGCGGCCAACCCGCGCGTGGCGCGCAACGCTTTCCAGCGCATCTATGACATGATCATGTACTTCGGGTGCAAGCGTTATACGTCCCTGCGCCAGGAGTTGCAGCGCTACAACTTCTTCTCCGATCCGATCGACAACGGCGCCGACGCGATCTACGGACTGGACCGGGCACTGATGAACCTGGTCGACTTCTTCAAGTCGGCGTCGCACCAGTATGGCACGGAGCGACGGATCCTCCTGCTGCACGGCCCGGTCGGGTCGTCGAAGAGCACCATTGCGCGACTGCTGAAGAAGGGACTCGAATACTACTCCAAGCTCGACGAGGGCGCACTGTACACGTTCGCGTGGCATATTCCCGATGAACATGGAAAGACAATGGTTCATACGTGCCCGATGCACGAGGAACCGCTGAAGCTCATTCCTCCCGAAGCCCGCAGGGCCGTCCTGGCGAAAATCAACCAGGAACTCGATGAGGGCTCGCAACTGCGGATCGACGGCTCGCTCGACCCGTTCTGCCGGCGGATGTTCGAGGACCTGTTGGTCCGCAACGACGGCGACTGGCGGAAAGTCATGGAGCACATCCGGGTACGGCGACTGATCCTGAGCGAAAAAGACCGCGTGGGCATCGGGACCTTCCAACCCAAGGACGAAAAAAACCAGGATTCGACCGAACTGACCGGCGACATCAACTATCGCAAGATCGCTGAATACGGCAGCGACAGCGACCCGCGGGCGTTCAACTTCGACGGCGAACTGAATATCGCCAACCGCGGGATGGTGGAGTTCATCGAAGTGCTCAAGCTGGACGTGGCCTTCCTCTATGATTTACTGGGAGCGTCGCAGGAACACGTCATCAAGCCCAAGAAGTTCGCTCAGACGCATATCGACGAGGTCATTGTGGGGCATACCAACGAACCCGAGTACAAGAAACTGCAGTCCAATGAACTGATGGAAGCCTTCCGCGACCGAACCATCAAGATCGACATTCCCTACAACATTCGTCTGGACGACGAGATCGCGATTTATCACAAGGACTTCAACAAGGAGCGCATTCGTGGGATCCACATCGCCCCGCACACCATCGAGATGGCCGCGATGTGGGCGGTGCTCACCCGTCTTGAAGAACCGAAAAAAGCCGGTCTGACGTTGATGCAGAAACTCAAGCTCTACAACGGCAAGAGCATTCCCAATTTCACCGAAGACTCGGTGCGCGAACTGCGCGACGAGGCCCCGCGAGAGGGAATGCAGGGCATCAGCCCGCGATACATCCAGGACAAGCTCTCCAATTCTCTGGTCAGCGACCAGGCCATTCAGGAGAAGTGCATCAACCCGTTTATGGTAATGAACGAGCTGGAGGCCGGGATGGCCCACCACAGCCTTATTACCGATGAGGAACTGAAGAACCGTTATCGGGAACTCCTCGCGTTGGTCCGAGAAGAGTATGAGGATATCCTCAAATCGGAGGTCCAACGAGCCATCAGCGCCGACGAGGATGCCGTCACGCGGTTGTGCTCCAACTACATCGAGAACGTTCGCGCCTATACTCAGCATGAACGCGTGCGCAATCGGTACACCGGCAAGGACGAGAACCCCGACGAGCGGCTCATGCGCTCCATCGAGGAGAAAATCGATATTCCCGAAAGCCGGAAGGATGATTTCCGACAGGAAATCATGAACTACATCGGGTCGCTGGCGTTGGACGGAAAGAAGTTCGAATACAGCACCAACGCCCGGCTGCATAAGGCGTTGGAGTTGAAGCTGTTTGAGGACCAGCGCGATACGATCAAGCTCAAGAACGTCGTGTCGGGGGTGGTGGATGACGAGACGCAAGCGAAGATCGACGTCGTGAAGCAGCGGCTCATCAAGTACTTTGGATACAATGAGACCAGTGCGACGGACGTCCTCAACTACGTGGCCAGCATCTTCGCCCGCGGGGATGCGAAGGAGGAGAAGAAGAAATAACGTGTCGATGGGGCGAAGGGCAGCGACGTCCGTCCGTCGGGTGACGCCCGCGGATTACGATCCGTGGGTGGGTGGGTTATGGTTCTACAGATCGACAAGGATCATCAGCGCTTTCGCCGGATTGTCAAGGGCAAAATCCGCGAGGACCTTCGCAAGTTCCTGACGCGCAGCGAGCTTCTGGGCCGCGAGGGGAGGAAGTACATCAGCATTCCCATTCGCGGAGTGGACATTCCCCATTTCCGGTATGGGGACAACAACGACTCCGGCGTGGGGCGGGGAGACGGAAAAGCGGGGGACGCCGTCAGTGGAGACGGAGGCGCCGGGCCCGGCGGCGAACAGGAAGGGCAGCACATCCTCGAAGTCGAGGTCAGTCTCGACGAACTGGCGGAAATCCTCGGCGAGGAGCTGAAGCTCCCCCGCATCCAGCCCAAGGGTAAGCATCGCCTTACGGCCGAGCGGGATCGCTACAGCGGGGTTCGCCAGTCCGGACCCGAGTCGTTGCGGCATTTCAAGAGGACGTTTCGCAGAGCTTTGCGTCGCCAGATTATGTCCGGCCTCTATAATCCCGACGCTCCGCGGATCATTTTTGAGCGGCGCGACAAAGTGTATCGCAGTTGGAAGACCATTCTCAACCCGCAGTCCAACGCGGTGATCATTTACATGATGGACGTCTCCGGCTCCATGGGTGACGAACAGAAGGAGCTCGTGCGACTGGAGGCGTTCTGGATCGACGCCTGGCTGCGGAGGAATTACCACGGTATTGAAAGCCGGTACATCGTCCACGACGTCCGGGCGGCCGAGGTGGACCGCGAGACGTTCTTCCGTATTCGCGAGGACGGCGGGACGCGGATCAGCAGTGCCTTCCGCCTCGCCCGTGAACTCATCGAGCATCGCTACGCCCCGTCGGAGTGGAATGTTTACCTGTTTCACTTTTCCGACGGCGACAACAGCAGTGAATCCGACAGTCGGGAGTGCTGCGCGATCATGCGCGAGCATCTGCTGCCGGTGCTGAACTTATTCGGCTATTGCCAGGTCGCCAGCGCGTACGGAAGCGGGAACTTCATCAACGTAGTGCATGAACACCTTTCCGGGACTGACGCGGTGTTGACCAGCCGGGTCAATACCAAGGACGATATTTACGACAGCATCAAGACGTTCTTTTCGGCGGGAAGATAAGGAGCCTTGCGTTTGTCCCGGTTCGCGCCCGAGTCCGACAACTTGATCGTAGCACGCGGTGTGTAGCGCCTGCCCATGAACTCGATTTTGCCTAGAGAGATTGCGAAGCAGGGTGAAATGATCGCCGACCATGCGCGGCGCGAGGGGTTGGACTTCTATCCCACGGTGTTCGAGCTGTTGACGTCCGAGCAGATGTCGCAAGTCGCGGCCTATGGCGGGTTTCCCAAGCGTTATCCCCATTGGCGGTTCGGGATGGAATATGAACGCCTGCGGAAGCAGCACAAATACGGGTTGGGACGCATCTATGAGATGGTCATTAACAACAATCCGTGTTATGCGTATCTCCTGAGCGACAACATGCCGGTCGATCACAAGACGGTGATCGCGCATGTGTATGCGCACTGTGATTTCTTCAAGAACAACATCTGGTTCAGCCGCACCAACCGCAAAATGATCGACGAAATGGCGAACCACGGCACCCGCATCCGGCGCTACGTCGAGCAGTTTGGGATGGATGAGGTCGAGGAACGGATCGATACGTTCCTGTCCTTGGAGAACCTGATCGACCCGCACTCCGCCTTCATGCGCCGCGAGGGGAACAACGTTTCGACGGAAGAGCGGAAAAGACGGGCCGACGAGGAGGTCACCCGTTTTCCGGCGAAGAGCTACATGGATCGGTACATCAACCCGCCGTCGCGCATGGCCAGCGACCGAGCGGCGAAGCAGGCGGAGGTCGTCCGGGACAAGCAGCGCTTCCCGGAAAAGCCGGTGCGCGACGTTCTGCTTTTTCTGCTGCAACAGGCCCCGTTGGAGGACTGGGAGGGCGACCTGTTGTCGCTCATCCGGGAGGAGGCTTACTATTTCGCGCCCCAGGGGCAGACCAAGATCATGAATGAGGGGTGGGCCAGCTACTGGCACTCCACGCTCATGACCAATTACATTCTCGGCGACCACGAATTGATCGACTACTGTGAGCACCACGCGGGAACGCTGGCGACCTCCCCAGGCCAATTGAACCCCTACAAGTTGGGGATTGAACTGCTTCGTGATATTGAGCGGCGTTGGAACACCGGCCGATACGGCCCGAAGTATGATGCCTGCGACGACATGACCGTCCGACGGGAATGGGGGAAAGACAAGGCCCCAAAGGGACGCGTCGTGGGAAAGGGGTCGCCGGGACGGGAGAAAATCTTCGAGGTGCGGGCGTTGTACAACGACGTGACTTTCCTGGATGAGTTCTTGACGCCCGAATTCGTGGACGATCAGAAGCTCTACCACTATCGCCTCGACCCGGCGACGGGCAAGATGGTCGTGGTCAACCGCGACTTCGACAAGATCAAACAGCAACTCCTCTTCATGCTGACGAACCACGCTCAGCCGTACATCTATGTCATGGACGGCAACTACCGCAATCGCGGCGAATTGTACCTGACGCATCGCCATACCGGGGCGGACATCGAGATCAAGCACGCCGTGGAGACGCTCAAACGGCTGCACAAGGTGTGGAAGCGGCCCGTGCACCTGAACGCCCGCATCGACGACGAGCCGATCCTGTTCAGCTTCGACGGTGAACAATCCACCCAGCAGCACATCGACGAGGGCATGGAACCGCCGGCCCATCAGTTTTGACTTCGCACGTCCGCTGCGCTTCCAGCGAGTAGAGCTGCGGGCCGACTGTGGCGCTCGCTCGGAAGGGGGACGCCGGCGTCAACCCTCGGGGAGGCCATTGACGCCGTAGAGGGCGAAGACGGCCTCGTCGATGCGGCGCTCGTCGGCTTCGACCTCGCGTTCGAGTTGTTCGCGCTCGCGGTCGGAGAGCATGATGTCACGGAGCTTCACTTTCGCGTCCATAATCTCGCGAACGGATGCGACGATTCGAGAGGCGAGCTTCTTTTCGTCCTTCGTTCTAGGGAGCTTGATAGGGATGTCACGAATGAACCGGATTTCGCAGTTGAGATATCCACCGCGGAATGGTGTGCTAAATGTTCGGATGAAGTGGGCGGCGAGCTTACTGTTCAGGATGCCGAGAAGCAGGAAGGGATTAACGCCGCGATAGGGGACAATTGCAACGCCACCTGCAGCACCTCCCGAGAACACACAGTTGCCGGTGGCGTCCCAGCACATTTGGGGACGTTCACAAATATCCGGGTTCATGATCTTTGCCTGAGATAAGGGCTCGAAATTCTGCGCCCTCGAGTACTGGTAAAACGTTTCGCCGTCCCACCGTCCTTTCTCGCGTTTAGCCAGCGCCGACCTCAAGGGCACCAAGTACCCTTTCCAGAGCTTTGGAAAGCGGGACTGCATCTCCGCCGGAGTCAGTAGTCGCCACTTTGCGGAATCCCGCACGTACGGAAAGATCAAGCGCAGTTGGCTTGAACGAACCTCGAACGCCTTCATATGTTCGCTCTTGACAAGCATCCGAAGTGCGGAGGTTTCGACCTCATGCGTATGCCCTGTCTCCTGAGACTTGACGATGGAAACTCGATCCTTTGCCCTAACGAACTCAACCACAAAAACCTTGTCGGCTCCCGTCTTGAAACCCTGTGCGAGGTCGGCGACTTGGTGAAGGGCACTTGTGTTTTCTGCAATCATTGATGGGAACGGGAGACCGAAGCGGAACGGTCCCGGTCCCGGAGTCGGGTGGATCAGTGCATGTCGCGTGACTCCAGCTCCCTGCCGAGTGCGGCTTGCATCTAGCAATCGGCATTGCGCAACGCCGTCGTTCAACTCCGAAAATCGCCCGTAGTCGACAGTCGATGTGCTCCTCGTCTTGGAAAGTACGTGGATAGCTGTATATGTCGTAACTCCCTGGAAAACCTGCTGATCGCCGAAGTCCACGACGGACTTAAGATGCTTCCCGTCGGCGATGATCTTCCGAAGCCCCTGGCCGTATTTGGCCTGCCAGAACTTGTGGGGCATGATGAAGCCGAGGAGGCCGTCGGGGGCGAGGAGACTGAGGGCCTTTTCGGTGAAGACGACGTAAATGTCGTAGTTGCCCTTGGCCGCGCTCTTGTATCGCCATTTGTAGAACTTGCATTCCTCGGGGGCCCACTTGTTCAACTCCTGCACGCGGATGTAAGGGGGGTTACCGATGATGCAATCGAAGCCGGCGCGCCCGCGCTGCCCTACGGCCTGCGGGTCGAGAATTCGCCCGAAGCCGCGCGTGCGGCTGGTCCAGTCGAAGCGGTTGATGCGGAAGCGCACGTCCTCGTCGTCGAGGGGGAACAGGGTGCCGTTTTCCTCCTCGCACCAGCGGGCGAAGTCGATGGAGTCGATAAGCGAGTTGCCGCAGCGGACGTTGTTGTCGAGCGGCGGAAGGAGCTCGTTTTCGAGCCATTCACGCTGCCAGAGAGGCGGGAGCTCGCCTTCGAGCATTTTCAGGTAAAGGGACATGACCGTGACCTCGACGGCCTGCTGGTCGATATCCACGCCGTGCAGGCAGTTGGTGAGTAGGACGGCCTTGAAGTCGGGGGCGATGTGCCAGTGCCCCTTGCGATCCTTGAAGGCGATCTCCTTCCGTTTTTTCCGCGCCTTGGGTGACGCGGGAATCGAGGCGAGCGACGGGTCTTCGCTCACGGCGCGCGCGCAGTGGTCAATGAGGTACTGGAAAGCCGTAACGAGAAACGAGCCGGACCCGCAGGCGGGGTCGAGGATCTTCACGTCCAGTAATTCGGTGGGCGTCTTGCCCGCGATCTTGGGTCCGACGACGCGGCGGATGATGGTATCGACCACAAAACGCGGCGTGTAATAAACGCCGCCCGCGTGGCGGACTTCCGGCTTTTCCTCCACCTCGGCCTGGTGCTTCTTGACGGTGACGACGTTGCCGAGAAATCGCTCATAGACGATGCCGAGGATGTCGTCGGCGATCGCGGAGAAGTCCCACGGCCCGTCCGGGGGGTACAACTCGCGAATGAAGTCGGAAAGCACGCCGCCGTCAACCGTCAACTCCTCGGAGAAGTGCGGTTTGAAGAGGTAGCCGTTGTAGGCGCGGTCGAGGTCGCGAAACTCGGCACACAGAGCGGCGTGAAGGTCACCGCCTTCGGTCCCGATTCGCTCGAGCGTCTTCCGCAACCCGCCCCACTCGGCGATCCCCCGATCTTCGCAGACGCGCATGAACACGAGTCGATCCATCAATCGCTGCACGGCCTCGGTTAGCTTCGCGGCACCGTGGAGGGTATCGGCCTCCGGGAAGAGCTTGCGGTTGTCCCGGTAAATCTGACGGGCGAAGTGTCTGCGGCGCAGGTCGAGACAGGAAAGGAACTCGCGATCGACCGGCTCGTCCCCTTTTAGGTCGATCAACATGCGATCGACGGTGCGCAGTCGGCGGGTGGGAGACACCTTTCGGATTTGGGCGCGAAGGCGTTCGAGCGAGCCGCCGGCGACGGCGTCGCGCCCGAAGGTGGCGAGGAGCACGTCCCATTGGGTGGCGTACTTTTGGTGGTCGAGTACGAAGTCCGGTACCTGTCCACGACCGGGCTCGTTAAGAACAGGCTTCAGCGTCGTGTCGAACAGACGAAACTGGTCGAAATTCGTCAGGACCGCGAACGGGATCACCGCACTCCACGCGTAGCGCTTGGCCTGGAAAATCGCCTTTCGGTCGGTGTCAATATCGACGAACGGTTTTTTCGCTTCGACGGTGAAACGGGCGAAGCCGTTCACGCGGAAGAGGTAGTCGGGGTTGCGTGTGTGAAACCCACTTTCGTCGACCGTGTCCATCGACGGCTCGATGACGACTTCCACGTCCTGCGGGGGACGCTGCGCTTGGTTCTCCACGTCCCAACCGAGTAATCGCCAGAAGGGGTCAATATAGTCGAGTCGGACTCGGGACTCGTTGTATTGTGGGGTCTTGAGCTGCTTGAGGTTCCGGGCGAAGCCCCGGACCAGGTCGTTGATGTCGGATTGTTTCTCGGGCATACCTGCTGCGTAGGGTAGCGGCGGACGTGCAAACACACACCCCCCCCCTGCGACCGCGCGGCCGTTGCCGCCGTTGGCCGTCCATTCGGCGATCACGCGGGCGTAGCGCTGCTTCGCTTCCGGCGTGTCGGCACGGCCAAGGTAGACCCGACGGCCATTCAGGTTGACATAGCCTTGGCCGGTAGCTTTGTGGACTCGAAACGGTGGGACGACGTTGGGTTTAGCTATCTTCACGGCACAGCCTCCAAAGTAGGCGGGTAGGACTACCCGCGTTTCACCTTGGTAATGGCCGCGCCGCGTCACCGCGGGTATTGCAGAAACTCCTGCAATTCAGCCTGTTTTACGTCACTGCGCCGCGCTGGATTCGAACCAGCAACCTTCGGTTCCGTAGACCGATGCTCTATCCAATTGAGCTAGCAGCGCGATACCAGCGGCCTTCTCCGCATGGGGTAGATTGTAGCCTGGAACCGCCCGGAGACAACCCGGACCGGGAACCGCTACACGGGCAGATGAAGCATGAAGAAGGCGATGAGCAACACGACATCCAGCGTGAGCACGCCGCCGCCGAGGAAAAAGGCGATCCACGAGCGGGTGGACTGATCGTTGCGGCGCTGGCCCGCACTGTTCCAACCCATGAAGAACCCCACCGCAGCCGGCGTCATGGATAGCAGGACGCAACCGAAGAACGCCGCCACGAACTGCCCCTGCATTCCGTAGACAATCCGGCCCAGAACGGCATCGAACCGCGCCCAGCCGAGCCACAGGGCCGCCAGGCACGGCGCGATCGAAACGATCACCAGCCCCAAGGCGTACTTGGCTTGCACATCGTACCGACGCAGGCTCCCCAGAACCAAGTCTGTCTCCTTACGAACCCCGTACACCCGTCGCAACTCGTGGATTCCGGCGCCCCCAACCCACCACGTGTTATATTCGAGATTGGGTCAATCGACAATCGGCCGTCGGCCATCGACAATGAGCCTCCGACGCAACGGGGCGTGTCGAGCGATGAGCCGTGACTGAACCGCCGTCCAAGCCGGTCGAGATCGACCTGCATTGTCCGGAGTGCGACTACAACCTGACCGGCGCGCCGGGCGATCGGTGTCCGTGGTGCGGGTGGGAGGTCGACGTCGACGCCTTGGTGACGATGAAGGCGGAGGCCGGTCATGCCCGGCGGCTCGGCCTCGCGGTGACGGCGTTGCTCGTGGGCGTCGGATCACTCGTCGCCCTGGCGAGTCTCATGCGTTATCTCCGGGGGCTTTCCCTTTGGGATGCTCTCGCGGTGTTGGCCGTGCTGACCGCCGCGGGCGGGCACCTGGCCCTGGGCGTGCAGGCGTTGCTTAACGCGGGTCACTGGCCGATGCGACCTCGTTCGCTCGCGGAGATCCTGCGGTTCGCGGGTTATCTTTCGATCGTCCTTGCCATGCTGGGGGCGAGGAACGTATTCGACGCGGTCCCGACCCCGCGCGTCGTCCGCGGAGTGCAAATCAACGGCGTTCTGGAGTATTCCGTCCTGGCGATGTTGTTGGCGATGCCGGGAGGTGCGCTGCTTGTATTGCGCTTGGTCGCGTTTCGCCCACCCGGGAGTTCACTCGCGGGCGCAGGCGCGGGACGGCGCGGAGCGAGTGCGACCGGCGATTCCTGCTCCGCGCCTTTCGCCGTGGAGTTTGCGCAACGCTATTCGAAGGACCATCTCACGCAGAACTGGAACCCGGCGCCTCGACTGACGACGCCGGTCATTGAGGAATGCATCGGGCGGGTTTGGGAGACGGAGTTAGCCCTGGCGCGCGAAGGCGAGCGGATGCTATACAACGGCGATCTGATTCGTCTGGTGCGGTCGCGGGCGACGCCGACGGAATTGCATCTGGAATTAGGCCCGACGTGCTACCGCGATTTCCTGGGAACGAATCTGTACAACACCGCGACGGTGCTGCGCATCGGCGAAGATCATCTTTCCAACCCGGTCGGAATCAGCTCCACGGTGATGACCCGCGATGGGTTCCTGGTCTTCGGGCGGCGTGGTTCGCGAGTCGCGTTTCATGCCGGGCATCTGCACGCCTTCGGCGGATTGCTCGAACCGTCCGATCGAGACGCAGACCGGCGATTGGACGTGTTTGCGGCCGCGGTCCGGGAACTCTGCGAGGAGCTTCGCGTCAGCGGGGACGAGATCGCCGAGGTCGTCGTCGCGGGACTCGTACGTGATCGAATGATCCTCCAACCCGAGCTGCTCTTTGAGGCGACGCTCACGTTGACTCGCGCGGCGCTCACGGCCCGGTTCGATCCGGCCTCGCCCGATCAGGAACACACCGGTTGGGAGACGGTCCACGATGAACCGGAGGCGATCGTACCGTTCTTGCGGCGCTCGGCCCCGGTCGCCCCCGTGGCGGCGGCGGCGATGCTCCTGCACGGTCGTCATTGCTGGGGCCGGGACTGGTACGAGCAATCCTGCTACGTGCTTTTCGGCGAACTTCCGCCCGACTACGTCGCCCACCGCACTTCACATGGGACCGTGCCTATTCTGATCCAACGTGTTTGATGCGATATACGAGCTGCCGCATTCATGCGACGCGAGTCAACAGAGCACCGGGCGCAAGCCCGGTGACTGGACCGCGGGCTTGCGCCTGCGGCTCTGATCAGTACGTAGCGCCGTCGTATCAAGGTCGCGGCTCGGGCGACACAGACTCAGATCTGCGACAAAACTTTGCTCGTGTGGTACGCCCACCCGACGCGGAGTACGACAGCGGCGTAGACTTCCGCGGCCCCGCCGCGGCGTAATACCTTGGCGCACTCTTCCAACGTCGCGCCGGTCGTCTTTACGTCGTCGACCAGAAGCACGCGGGCGTCGCGAAGCGTCACCCCCTTTCGAAGCGCGAACGCACCGCGGACGTTGGCCGTTCGCTCGGCGGGAGATAGGCCGATCTGATGCGGGCCGGCGCGGACGCGGCGCAGAACGGACACGTTGGGTCGACCGATTCTTCCGGCGACATGAGCAGCCAGGGCATCGGCGGCGTGGAACGGGCGATTGAACCGCCGCTTCCAGTGCGTGGGGACGGAGACGACGGCCTCGATGCGGTCTCGCCACGGAGCGTTGTGGATCGCCTCGGCCAACCAGCCGCCCAGCAGCGTTTGAAGCTCCTCGCGGCCTTCATACTTGTACGCCCGGAGAAGTTGGCTCAGCAGCGTGCGGTAGATGCCGACGCGGACCGTCGCCGCGATGCGCAGAGACCTGCCGCGACACTGCCCGCATCGCTCGAGCGAGACTTCGTACGGAGCCACCCCGGCGGCGCAGGTCGGACAAGTTGCCCCTCCCCGCTCGCGCTCGATGACCTCCGTACACTCGGCGCATAGCGAGCTGGACCCCAAGTTCCGCCAAGTCCGGCACGCCAGGCATCGCGCCGGATAGACCAGCTCGACCAACGAGCGCGACAGACGCGTGACTTGACTCACGGCGCCTTTACTCATCATCCACATGGTGGAATCCTACCCGATGTCCGCGGACTTGTGTCCGGCGAGAAAGCGGGGGAAGGAGCGATTTTTTGAGTGGCTGCGTCGACGCCGATCGTCTAGGCTCAGGTGAGGATGTTCGACTACCGAGGCGTTCCTAAGAGAGAGTTGCAATGAAGACACCCGTAATGGTTTCGTGGTTTCTGGCGACGACCGGGATCATGGGAATCGGGACGGCGGCCGGCGCCTTCGCCGACGAGACCTCGGATCGACCGGTCGTCCGCACGGAGCTTGGGACAAAGCTCGATGAATACCTGACTCGACTCGCCGACTTGGGCTTTTCGGGCTCGGTTCTGGCGGCCAAGGACGGCTCGGTGATTCTGTCCAAGGGTTATGGTTTCGCGGATCGGCAGACGGGCAGGCCGGTCACGCCCGCGACCGTCCTTCCCATCGGCTCGATCACCAAGCAGTTCACCGGGGCGGCTATCCTCAAACTCGAAATGCAGGGGAAGCTCAAGGTTGAGGACCCGATCACCAAGTTTTTCAAGGATGTGCCGCCCGACAAAGCCGGGATCACTTTGCATCAACTGCTGACGCATACGGCGGGGTTGGAGTGCGACTACGGCACGAGCGATTTCGAGGAGGTGTCGCGCGACGAAATCATTCAGCGGGCGATGAGCGGCCCGTTACGATCCGCGCCTGGCGGACAGCACCACTATTCCAACGCCGGGTATAGCCTGTTGGGGGCGATCGTTGAGCTCGTGTCCGGGCAGTCGTACGAAGCGTACCTGCGCGAGAACCTGTTCAAGCCGGCGGGGATGCCGGACACGGGATACAAGCTGCCCAACTGGAGTTCCGACCGAATCGCCCAAGGGTATCGGGGCGGAGAGCGTTGGGGCACGATCCTCGAGCGCCCTTGGGCGGCGGACGGGCCGTACTGGAACCTCCGCGCCAACGGGGGGATCCACTCGACGATCGGCGACATGTACAAGTGGCATCTCGCGTTGGAAGGTGACAGCGTCCTGTCAGCGGAGGCCAAGAAGAAGTACTTCGCCCCGCACGTCGACGAAGGCAGCGGCGACTCATTCTACGGCTACGGATGGGTGACCTGGACCGCTCCGCATCGACCGCGGGTCAGCCACAACGGGGGCGACGGAATCTTCATGGCCGACTTTCGCCGCTACAAGGACAACGGTGTGGTCATTCTCGGTATGAGCAACGACGCGGACCTGCACTTCATCCGCGTCGCTCCGCTCCTGGAACGGATCGTTTTCGGCGACGAGTACTCGATGCCGCCGAAGGTCGCCAAGATCGACCCGAAAGTCCTCGATCGCTATGCGGGGACGTACGCCTTGTCGTCCGGGGGGAAGTTCGTCGCATCGGCCGAGGGATCCCGGCTCGCGCTCAGGCCCGACGGTCAAGACGCGTTCAGTCTGTTGTTCGCGGGCGAGCAAGTCGATCCCCAAGTGGCGGCGGATTTGAACGAGCGATCCGGACGGATCGTCCAAGAAGGCGCCAGGGGCAACTTTCGTCCCGTGCACGAGGCTTTCGGCGGGCGGATGCCGCTGGGGCGTATCGAGGCCATGGAGCGTGAGATGTGGGAGCAGCGGCGGCAGATGTTCGGCCGGTACAAGGACTGCCAGGTCCTTGGCACCATCCCGGCTCGCGACGGGGTGCTGTCGACCACCGTCCGATTGGATTTCGCGGACCGTTCGGTCTTCAACAAGTTCCAATGGCGAAAGGGCGTCCTGGCGGGGATCGACGCCGAGCCGAACGCGGCCCCCGAAACGCTGGTGCCTCTTTCGGAGACCGAGTTCGTGTCCTTCGAACTCGGTTCGGGAATGAGCACTGAGATACGGTTCGAGGTCGGTGCGGACGGCCGGGCTACCGCGTTGACGTTGAAAGGGAAGACGGGGCCGGTTCGGGCCGCAAAGGCGCCGAACTAGTGCCCCATCGCACCTAATTCTGCGAGTAGGTATGGCCCAGCCGCCCTCGGCTGGGCCATAGGGCACAGCGGAGGGCCGCTGTGCCACAAAACACCGAACCCGGGGGTTTGGCTGCGACAGAGCACTAGGCATTCCGGCCGTGTGTTTCACCTCTTTTTTCGCAATGGCTCGCGTTTCGGGCCGGCTTGCCCACTGGTTGCAGCAGCTTGAGAACAATCGGATCTTCCGGCCGACGCAGCGTTACGTCGGGGGACACGACCAACCGTACGTCCCCATCACCGAACGCTAGGGGTTCGACGCACCTGCATCTTCGGGTCGGACGGGTCCGCGGGCTTGCGCCCGCGGCTCTGATCGTTCGACTTCACGCGACGTTTCGTATGTGTTTGAAACGGTGACGGAGCACTCCTCTCGCTTCCTGACCGCCCGCGCGTATAATCGGCCCGATTATGTCCGTCAGTGAACTGACTTCATCGGTGGTGAAGGGCGTCACCAACCTGCCGCGCAAGGTTTTCGGCTCGCGCAACGAACGCTTGCTGAAGGTTTATCAGCGTCAGGTCGGACCGATCAACGCCTTTGAACCCGAGCTACGCGGCGACTATGACGAACGATTCACCCGCCGCTGCGCCGAGGAGCGCATCGCGGAGCTGCCCGAGGAGGAGCGCGAACCCGCGACCCGGCGCATCCGCGTCGAACTCAGCGAGGATCTCCATCGGCGGACGGAGTCGCTCCGCGAGCGGACGTGGGAACACTATGGACCGCTCGAACGCTGGTGGCAGACGCTCACGCCCGCCCAACGGTTGGAACACTATTACCACGACGAATACCGCAAGCGCAACGCGAAGATCATCGAGACCCTGGACCGCGCGGGAGTCAATCAGGAGGGCTTCGCCGTCCTGCGTGAGGCCTCACGCCGCGCCCAGAACCACCGCCATTTCGACTGTCAACTCATCGGCGGTCGCGTCCTCTACGAGGGCAAGATCGCAGAGATGCGGACCGGCGAGGGCAAGACCATCGTCTGCCACCTTGCGGCCTTTCTCAACGTGCTCGCCAGCCGCAAAGTCCACATCATCACGGTCAACGACTATCTCGTGAAACGCGACGCGGAGTTCGCCACGCCCATCTTCGAGTTGGTGGGCATGACCGTCGGATACATCCAGGCCCAGCTCGATCCCGGCGGGCGCGAAGGCATCCGCCAACATGCCTATGGTTGCAACATCACCTACGGCACGAACAGCGAGTTCGGGTTCGACTACCTGCGCGACAACATGAAGTCGGCGCTGGACGAACAGGTCCAGGGGCCTCTCGACTACGTGATCGTCGACGAGGTGGACTCGATTCTGATCGACGAGGCCCGCACGCCCCTGATTATTTCCGGGCCGACGCAGGACGACGTGACCCGCTATCCGCGAGCGGACAAGGTCGCCGCGGAACTGGTCCGTCGGCAGGTGGCGTGGGATCGCCGCGTCATGGGCACGGTTGCGAAGTTCGACGGCGACGACCACAACATCCCCAAGCTGAAGGATGCCATGTCCATCCTGGGCTACAAGGAAAAAAAGGCCAAATCCGCCAAGGTCGCCGTCACCGTCCCACCGGATGACGCCGATGACCCGGCGGCGGAACCTTCGCCGGAAAGCCAAGCCACGCTCGGTCCCGACTTTCTGACCGACGATCAGGTCGAGGCCATTCAATATTATGAGGCCGAGCACCTCAAGGTCCCCCAGCCGGAGCAGTATCGGCGGTTCTTCATTGTCCAGATGGAACGCAAGCAGGCCGCCGTGACGCACGACGGCGTCACCATCGCCCAGGAATTGCTGGATGTGGGGAGCCTCTACGGCGGGGCGAACATGGAATGGCCTCATCTCATCGAAAACTCCCTTCGTGCCCACAAGGTGTACCTGCGCGATAAGGATTACGTCGTCCAGAACGGTCAGATCATCATCGTGGATCCCTTCACCGGCCGTCTGATGCACGGTCGGCAGTGGTCCGACGGACTGCACCAGTCCGTGGAGGCCAAGGAAGGCGTCCGCGTCAAAGAGGAGACCCAGACCCTCGCCACCATCACCATCCAGAACTTCGTCAAGCTCTATCGCATCCGGGCGGGCATGACCGGAACCGCCCTCACCGAGGCCAACGAGTTCGACAAGATCTACAAGCTCGACGTGGTCGAAATTCCCACCAATCGCCCCATCAACCGCGTCGATCACAACGACAAGATGTACCGCGACGCCGAGCAGAAGTACGGCGCCATCGTTGAGGAAATCTTCGAGATGCACCGCCGCGGCCGACCGGCGGACCCCTTCCTGCTCGCCGACGTCTTTCGGGCGATAAGGCCGATTCTGGAACGTCAAGGCAAAGAGACCGCCAAGGTGGATGAGGCCCTGCGCCGCTTCAACTCGGCCGAGTACGGCGACAAGAAAGTCATCGGCTTCATGCTCGACACCTACGACGAGGTGATGGGCGACCTCGCCCGCGGGCGCCCGATCCTGGTGGGCACGACCAGCGTCGAAAACTCGGAGAAGCTCTCTCGCCTTCTCGAACACCGCTACGGGATCGAGCACGAGGTGCTCAACGCCAAGAACCACGCCCGCGAGGCGGAGATCGTCGCCAAGGCGGGGTTTTGCTCGCTGCCGGTGCTGGGCAACGACAAGACGCTCCGCGGCCACGTCACGATCGCCACGAATATGGCCGGTCGGGGTACGGACATCAAGCTCGGCCCCGGCGTCGTCTATGCCAAGTGCAAGGTGCCGGATAAGCTACCGGACGGCGCTAGGCACAGTCCCTTGTTCCCCTCCGGCGTCACGAAATGCTGCGTACACTGCGAGGAGTACGACCCGGCCACCAACTGTGCCCATTGCTACAAACCCAAGATCGACCCGCGTTTCCCGGCCCTGGGTCGCAAGGTTTGCACGGTCGCCGTCCCCTGCGGGCTGCACATCATCGGCACCGAGCGGCACGAGGCCCGCCGCATTGACAATCAGCTTCGCGGTCGATCGGGCCGGCAGGGCGACCCCGGCTCATCGCGGTTCTCCCTCTCCTTGCAGGACGATCTGCTCAAGCTGTTCATGTCCGACTGGATGCTGAAGATGATGGAGCGCCTGGGCTTCACCGAGGGCACGAGTCTGGAGGACAAGCGGCTCAACAAAGGCATCGAGCGCGCCCAACGGAAGGTCGAGGAGCGCAACTTCTCCACCCGCAAGCACCTTCTCGAATGGGACGAGCCGATGGACTTCCAACGGAAGGAGTTCTACACGGCTCGGCAACGCATCCTGGAGGAGCGCGATCTCCCCGAGCTGATCCTCGCCACCATCGACAACGCCATCGACACCACGCTCAAGCAATACCTCAGCGGGCGCTACAACCGGGCCTGCATCGTCGAGTGGTGCCGCACGCACCTCGACCTGACCCTCGACGAAGACGCGATCGACATGAACTACCTGGAGTCCGCTCAGGCCAGCATCCGCACCAAGGCCAAAGACGAAGCCTACGACATGATCCGCACCTCCCTCGGCGAGTACATCGACGCCGAAGAGCCGCCGAGCGAATGGGACGTGGGCGGATTGCTGCAATGGGCGCGGCGGGTCTTCAAGCTCTCCACGCTCACCCAAAACCAACTTCGAAAGATGGAACCGCGTGATATCGAGGACGTCATCTGCAAAGCCGCCGAAGCCCTCTACGACGACGTGGACCTGTCCGGCATCGCCATGTACCTCGATCCGCAATATCCCTATCGCGCCCTCAGCGAATGGGCCCGCACCAAGTTCAACATCAAGGTCGAGATGGAGGAGTTGCTCGACCGTCCGCAAGAGGAAATCCGTGAGCTGTTCGACCGCCGCGTTCGAGAGGCCTATCGCCAACGGGAGATCGTCTACCCCGTCGAGTGGTGCCTGGAACGGGCATTGGCCGGGGAGACGGCCGACAATGCCGCCGCCGCGGCGGCGATCGCCGCTTGGGCCAACGGAAAGTTCAACGTCGAATGGAAACTGGAGGATGTCCAAAGTCAGTCGCCCGCCGAATTGCACGAGACCCTGGTCAAGCTCAACGAGGAGTTTTTGAACGGGCGGCTTGATCGCGAGATCGAACAGGGCATTGCCGGCAAGGAGCGCGAGCCCGCCGTGGAATGGGCCAAGAACCGCTTCGGACGCGCGTGGAACCAACAGCGTTTTGATCGCTTCAATGGCGAGCTCAAGGACGCATTGCTCGCCCAGGGCCGTGAGATGTTGCGCTGGGAGCTCACCCGCCTCGAACAGTTCGTCCTCCTGCGTATTTACGACCAGGCCTGGAAAGATCACCTGCTGGAAATGGACCACCTCAAGACCGCGATCATGCAGCGCCCCCTCGGCGGCGACCAGACCCATCCCCAAAGCCAGTACGCCATCGAGGGCCGCGACCTCTTCACCCAGATGTGGGGGCGCATCGCCGGCCGCGTCACCGATATCGTCTTCAAGGTCCGCGCGACCGCCGGACCCGAAGGCGACGGTCGAGGCGAGGCCCAACCCGGACCGCGGGCGCTGGCTTTCAGGCACGCCGACGCCACCGGCGCCGGGTTTACCTCCGCCGACCAGCAAGCAGCCATGCGCGCCCAGGGCGTCGAGGGCAAAGTCGAAACCATCCGCCGCGAACAACCCAAGGTCGGCCGCAATGCTCCCTGCCCCTGCGGCAGCGGCAAGAAGTTCAAGCAATGCCACGGCAAAGGAAACTAGGGAATTACGAATTACAAATTACGAATTACGAAGCAGGTGTCTTTCCCTCCGCCGCCCGGCACTCAGGCTCCGCTTTCGTAATTTGTAATTCGTAATTTGTAATTCGTAATTCGTTTCGTATGCGCGAAGCGGCGTGGCAGTTCTTCATCGACGTGGGCGGCACGTTCACGGACATCGTCGCCCGCCGCCCCGACGGGGAGTTGGTTACCTACAAGCTTCTTAGCTCCGGCGTCATCCGCGGCCAGTGCGGGGAAGGTTCGACCACCGACTGCATCATCGACTCCCGCCGCATCGGCGAACCCGACGACCTCTGGGTCGGATATCGAGTAACCGTTCTCGATGTCGTGCATCAGAGCCGGGAGCGCAAGCGACCGGTTTCCTCCTCGACGAACGTTGCGCGTTTCGATCCGCGTACCGGTCGCCTCCACGTGGACCCGTTCCTGGAGGTCCCTCCCTCAGTCGCCATGTCCTACGAGCTTGAATCCGACGAGGAAGCCCCGGTCGTCGCGATTCGTTTACTCATGGACCTGAAGCTCACCGACACCATCGGTGAGATCGACGTGCGTCTGGGCACCACCCGCGCCACCAACGCCCTGCTGGAACGCAAAGGAGCGAACGTCGCTTTCATCACCACCAAGGGCTTCGGCGACATCCTCAAGATCGGTTATCAGGATCGACCGTCGTTGTTCGAACTGAACATCCGCAAGCGCGAGGAACTTGCCCAATCGGTCATCGAAATCGACGAGCGACTTTCCGCCGGCGGCGAAGTCCTGCGCACGCCTGACGCACGGGTCGTCCGCCGCCAACTCGAAGAAGCGAAGGCCTCCGGGGTCGAAGCCGTCGCGATTTGCTTCCTCCATTCGCACGTCAATCCGATCCACGAAGAACTCGTCGCGGGCATCGCCGAATCCGTCGGGTTTTCGCACGTTTCCGTCTCCTCGCGCTTGATGCGTCTCGAACGGATAGTGCCGCGCGGCGACACCACCGTCGTCGACGCCTACCTCAGCGGGGTCACCCGCTCGTACGTCGCCTCGCTCCGCCGCTCTATGCCGCAGGCCCGCATCCGCCTGATGACCAGCAGCGGCGGGCTCATCGACGCCGCCCTCGCGTCCGGCAAGGACACGATCCTCAGCGGTCCGGCGGGCGGCGCCGTCGGCTGTGCCCACGTGACGTACGCGGCGGGCTTTGACCGTGCCATCGGCTTTGACATGGGGGGCACCAGCACCGACGTCTGCCGCATCGAACCGCCGCCGGACTCCTTCGAGTATCAGCACGAAACAGTCAAAGCCGGTGTCAGAATCATGGCACCGATGATCGCGGTGGAGACCGTCGCCGCGGGCGGCGGCAGTATCTGCGCCTTCGACGGGCAGAAGCTCACCGTCGGCCCGCACAGCGCCGGCGCCGACCCCGGTCCCGCCTGCTACGGCCGAGGCGGACCGCTCACCATCACCGATATGAATCTGGCGCTCGGGCGCATCGTGGCCGATCACTTTCCCTTCCGCCTGGACCGCGAGATCGTCCAGCGCCGTCTGGCGGGTCTCTGTGCCGAAGTCAACGCCGCGACCGGCTCATCGCTTTCTCCTTTCGAACTGGCCGACGGCTTCATCAAGATCGCCAACGCCAACATGGCCGCCGCCATCAAGCGGATTTCCCTCGCCAAGGGCTATGATCCCGCACATTACGTCCTGACAACCTTCGGCGGCGCCGGCGCGCAGCACGCCTGCGCCCTCGCCCGGACGCTGGGCATCACACGGATCCTCTGCAGTCCCTTCGCCGGAGTTCTCAGTGCCCTGGGGCTGGGCGTGGCCGACGTGAAGCGCATCGGCCAGCGAAGCGTCCATGTCCGGCTCGACGCCGAATCGACACGCGTTCTTGAGCCGGTGTTCCAGGCGATCGCGGAGGAACTTCGTCGTTCGCTGATCGAGGAGGAGATTGCGTCAGCGGCGACGGGACCGGCGGCACGAGCAATGGATGTCTGTTACGTCGGGCAAGCGAGTCTGATTACGGTTCCGGCCGCGCCCTCCGACCAGACGCGCGAGCGCTTCGAGCATCTTCATCGACAGCTTTACGGCTACTGTCACGAGGGGCGAGATATTGACATCCGCGTAGTGCGCGTCGAGTTGACCGCGCGTTCGGAGCGCGAGAGTCCGCGCGGGCTGCGCCCCGCGACTCGGGGGCGCGACCGAACGGCGCCCGCAGATTGGGTCGAGCATGAAATGGTCGTCAAGGGAATCCGCCGACCGGTACGCCTCTATCTTCGCGGACGGCTTTCACCGGGAGATCGGTTGCTCGGCCCGGCCATTGTGATTGAGGACACCAGTACGATCGTGGTGGACCCCGGTTGGGAGGCCACGGTGACCGATGCCGGTGACATCCTGCTCACCGACGCCGCGACCGCGACGGACGATGAAGTGGTTTCCGCCCGCGTCGATCCCATCCGCCTCGAACTGTTCCACAACCAGTTCGCCGCAGTGGCCGAGCAGATGGGCGCGACCCTGCGACGAACGGCGCTTTCGGTAAACGTCAAGGAGCGGCTGGACTTTTCCTGCGCCGTCTTTACCCCCGGCGGCGATCTGGTCGCCAATGCCCCGCACATTCCCGTGCATCTCGGCGGAATGAGCGACTGCATCAAGGCATTGATGCAGGATGTCGCGGCGTTCGAGCCCGGCGACGTGTACATCACCAACGATCCCTTCCGCGGCGGTTCGCATCTCAATGACGTCACAGTGATCACGCCGACCCACGATGATCGCGGCGAGCGTATCTTGTTTTTCGTCGCCAGTCGCGCCCACCACGCGGAGATCGGCGGCACCCGGCCCGGCTCCATGCCGCCCGACTCGACTTGCCTCGCCCACGAGGGCGTTCTGATCCGCGCGTTCCGTTGGATCGTGGACGGGAAGCCGCAACAGGAACGTCTACGAGCGTTGCTCACTGCGCCTCCGTATCCGTCACGTACGCCGGACGAGAATCTCGCGGACATCGCCGCCCAAGTCGCGGCCAACCAAAGGGGCGTGCACGGTTTGATGGAAATGGTCGCCCGCTACGGCGTCGATGTGGTTCACGGTTACATGCACCATATCCAAGACGCGGCCGAGCGGAAGATGCGATCCGCGATCCGCAAACTGCCCGAAGGCGTGCATCGGTTTGAGGACCGGCTGGACGACGGCTCGGCGATCCGGCTGGCAGTCGCGGTCGAGGGCGACTGCGCCACACTCGACTTCACCGGCACCGGCCCCGTGCTCAAGGGCAATCTCAACGCCAACCGGGCGATCGTCACGAGTGCGGTGCTCTACTGCCTCCGGTGTCTGATCGACGAGGACATTCCCCTCAACAGCGGCGTACTCGCCCCAATTACGGTCATCTTGCCGGAATGTTTCTTGAATCCGCGGGGTTCGCCCGATCCGTTGCAGTGTCCGGCCGTCGTCGGCGGCAACGTCGAGACCTCCCAACGGGTGGTCGATTGCATCTTCGGGGCGTTGGGCACTGTGGCCGCCGGCCAGGGTACGATGAACAATGTACTGATGGGCAACGAGCGATTCGGGTACTATGAGACAATCTGCGGCGGAGCCGGCGCAGGACCGGGCTTCGACGGCGCGGATGCGGTGCACACGCACATGACGAATACACGGCTCACCGACCCGGAAGTCCTCGAATCGCGGTATCCGGTGCGCCTGGTGCGTTTTGCCATCCGCCGAGGATCGGGCGGGGCCGGGCGATACCGCGGCGGATGCGGAGTCATTCGGGAGATCGAGTTCTTGGAGCCGCTGGAAGTGTCGATCATCAGTCAGCGTCGTACCACCGCGCCGTATGGATTGCACGGCGGCGGCGACGGCCAACGCGGGCGAAACATACTCCGTCGAGTGGGAACTGACGCCGATGTGGAACTTCCGCCGATCGTTAGTATTTCCGTTCATGCGGGCGACCGATTGACTATCGAGACCCCGGGCGGCGGCGCATGGGGGAAAGTGAAGTTCGAGGCTCGGAGTGCGAAGTGCGAAAGAGACCTTTTGAACTTTGAACTTTGAACTTCGACGTAGTTTGTGAGGGTTGGCGAAAACATCAGACGGACGCATCGCCTCGTGAACCCGCGCATCACATCCATGGAGAACCTCATTGCCTCCGACCCAGGCGGGCGGAACGTCTTCGGTCTGGTCGTCGCGGATCAGCTTCGGCTCGCTGCCCAGTCGTTGCGGTTGGGCAGGCGTGTGGGCATTGTGAGCGGGTTCTATATTCCGCAGGCAGGCGCCGGCGAGACTGACGGCCCGCCGGGCGCAAAAGTCGTCGGCGACGCCCTTCGCGCCCTCGGCATCGAAGTGGATTACATCACTGACCGCTGGAACGAACCGCTGTTTCGCGCCCTTGACATCGAACCGCTTCTCGAACCGCACGACTACGTGACGCGAGTACAGCCCACGCACCTGGTCGCCGTCGAGCGCGCCGGTCGGGGCCGCGACGGACGGTATCGCAACATGCGGGGCCTCGACATTTCCGCGACCACTGTGCCGCTCGACGAACTGTTCTTGGAGGCAGGACGGCGGGGATTGACCACCATCGGCATCGGCGATGGCGGCAACGAGATCGGCATGGGCAAGGTGTTCGCCGAAGCTCTTTCGACCATCGACCACGGAGCGGACATCGCCAGCACTGTGGCCACCGACTTTTGCATCGCCGCCGGGGTGTCGAACTGGGGGGCGTACGGGCTGGCCGGGGCGTTGTCCGTGCTTACAGGCCGTGATTTGCTGCCCTCGGCCGAGGACTGCGTGAAGGACATTGTTCGCGTCGTGCAATCGGGTGGTGCCGTGGACGGCGTCACCCACCGTCGGGAAGCGACTGTCGATGGCCTAAAGCTTTCCGCCAGTGTTCGGATGCTCGAGAACATCCGCCGCCAGATCACCCCCTCGCCCTTGGAGAAGGGCGAGTCGTTGTTGGTGGGGGTCCTGGGTTACGGCGAGACGGGTCGATCTGCGTCGGCTCTGCTGAGCAAGCACGGCCACCGTGTCCGTATCTCCGATATCGGAAGCCTCACCCTGGAGCGAGGTCTGGTCGTCGATGGGGTCGAGACCGGCGGTCATACCCTTGATTTTCTGCAGGGCTGCGACCTCGTCGTCGCCAGCCCCGGCGTCCGCGAGGACAGTCCGATCCGCGACGAGCTTCACCGTCGCGGCGTCCCGGTGATGAGCGAACTGGAAATGGCCTTCCAGCTCTGCCCGCGCGATCTGATCGCCGTCACCGGCACGATCGGCAAGCGCACCACGGTCGAGCTTCTGCAGTCATTGTTCAAGTGCGCGGGTCGGACGCTGACCATCGGCGGCAATCGCGGGTTACCCCTATCCGCACTACTTCTCGACCGCGAGGACCCCCCTGAATCCCCCCTTACAAAGGGGGGAAAGAGGGGGGTCACCGCTTCCGACCCTATTGCCCTCGCGGTCTCAAGTTTCCAATTGGAGACCGTGGTCCATTTTCGTCCGCACATCGCCATTCTCCTCAACATCGACGAGGCCCATCTCGACCGCCACCGCTCCATCGCCGAGTACATCCGCATCAAGAGCCGCATCTTCATGAACCACCGGCCCGACGATATCCTCATTCTTCCCTTCGACGACGAGCGACTGCGGACGCTCTCCCGTAAGCACCATGGCCGCACTTTCTTCGTCTCGCGCAAGCAAGCCGTCGATCGCGGGGCCTGGCTCGCCGACGGGGCGATCTGGACGAACATCGACGGAACCGTCGAGCGCATCGGCGACGCCGAAGCCTGCCCATCGGCCCGTTATCCGTATCCCGAAAACCTGCTGTCCGCCGCAATCGCCGCTCGCCTCTGCGGCCTGCCCGCCGCCGTGTAAAAACGGGTGCCACTCGCAGCTCGTCCGCGAGTGCCTTCAACTTTTCAACCCTTGAACCCTTCCCACTCTTCAAACCCTTGAACTCCTCCCACTCTTCAAACCCTTGAACCCCTCTCCCCCTTTACACCTTTCAACCTTCCGCCCTTGAACCCTTCAACCTTCCGCCCCGCCTTGCCACACCACACGCGACCCCTGGAAAGCGTCCCCCACACAACCTCGCAGTTTGTCCGGCAATGTCCCTCCAGGTCGGCTGAGCATCCGATCGACCGTCTGAACCAGCCGACGCGTTCGCCGCCGGTCACCCAATTGCGCTTTCCCGAAATGCTCCATCCCCAAACTGACCGCCTCGCCTTGCAGGGCCTCCATGCCCCACGCTCCTTCCCTTCGCGGCTCAGGGCAGGCCTTGTATCTGAAACCCGTCCGCAGGAATCCACTCCGGCGGCTACTCATAATGTACCCGAGATGTGGGTAAACCTAAGGCGCCGACCCGGGGGCCAAGACCGAAGGGCGGGCGGCCGGCTCGGTCGCCCGTCTTTCCCCTCTTCGGGATTGGCGCCCAAGCGGAAAATCCCTCGCGGCGCAGCCGCGAGTTCCCAGTGTGAAAACTCCGGGAGGCGGTCTCCCGGACGTAGCGAACTCAGAACGACATAGACTCCATCTCACGCTGAACCAGCACATGCGTCGGAGGCATTTGCGTGAACACCCCAACATTCTCAAACGACTGCTGATTCACGTCGCCGGATTCAATCTGAGTTTGGTGCTGCGGAAGATGCTGGGTCTGGGAACGGCCCGAGGCTTGCAGGGTCTGACGGCGGCGACGCGGCGGGAACGAAGAAGGTGTACGATGACATGGTGAAGCTGGCGGCAACGCTGGCGAAGTACGCGCCAAAGGTTTGTCAGTGCCCGATGAAGTGTGAGGGCGAGAAGAGCTACGACAAGCCCGGAAAATGCCCCAAGTGCGGCATGGACCTCAAGGACGCCAAGTCGCACGTCGACCATGAGGCCGAGCACGGGGGACATTAACGATGACCGGGGCCCACGTCCGATGAGGGAGATGGCTGACGGGCGGCCACACGAGAGAGCCCCAGACCCGATTCGGAGTGGCCTTGGATTTCGGGACATGTTCGGTACGGGTCCGCGTTGGCGATTGGATCCGCAACGGAAAATGCTATGATAGTGCGCAAGATGAGTGGGAGATCGTGTGTCGTGTTGCTGGCCGGCTTGACCTGTTCGTGCGCGCGGGTGGACCACACGGCGGAGTTTCGTCAGGCGGCCGGACAGATGAAGACGGCGTCGGGCCTGGAACCACCGTGGGGCGACGGCGCCGAGCCGCAGGACTTGACGCTGGACGACGGCGACGTGCTCCCCCTGGATCGCGCCGTCGTGCTGGCTCTACGCAACAACCGGTCCCTTCGCGCGGATCTGGAAACGATCGCGTCGGCCAAGGCGGATCTCGTACAGGCCGGACTCCTGTCGAATCCGATGCTTTCGGTGATGGCGCGTTTCCCGGAGGGCGGCGGGCGGGCGAGTCTCGATTTCGGTCTTTCGAAAGACATTGCGGAACTGTGGTTGATCCCCAGCCGCAAACGGGCCGCGCAGCGGATGCTCCAGCGCACGATCCTGTCGTTCACGGATTCGGCCGTCGCCCTGGTCAACGAAGTGAAGACGACTTACTACACGGTTGGCTATCAGACTACGGCGATCGAGTTGCAGAATCGGAACATCCGGGTCTTGCAGGAGACGGTGGAACTGGCTCAGGCGAGGTTCCGCGCCGGCGATACGAGCCAGCTCGACGTGAACCTGACGCGAAGTCGGCTCATCGAGGCGCAGTTGGAGCTTCTGGCGCTTCGAACCGAATACGGGACTTCGCAGCGCACGCTGTTGCGTATGATGGGCGTCGCCGCGTTTCCCGGCGAATGGAGATTCCAGCCAATCGAGCCGCCGCGTCTTACCGTCGCGGAAGACGAATCCGTCGTGGAAAACACGGCCTTGGAACGGCGACTGGATGTGCAGGCGGCGTGGTGGGAGGTCGAGACCGCCGCGGCCGACGTGGAGCAGCAGCGCCTCCGCCTGTTTCCTTCATTGGGGCTGGGGCTGTCGGCGGAACGACCCGAACGTCGGGCGACGCCGGGACGCAAACTCTTGGCGGACACAGCCAGAGCCTCAGCGGCAAACGGAGCGCTGACGGCGCCGGATATCCAGTCCCGCGCTGAGCGCCGTCGCGAACGCAGCCAGGAGATCGACGCCGTCCTCGGTCCCTCGATCGAGGTTCCGTTGCCGATCTTCGACCAGAACCAGGCCCAGGTCGCCAAAGCACAGGCTCGGGCGCGGGAGTTAAAGCAGCGTTATGAAGAGATCGAGCAGCGCGTCGTCGAGGGCGTGCGTACCGCACTGTACACCTATCGACTGGCGCAAGAGCGGGTCCGGGTGTTCAAGGAATCCCTCCTTCCCCAGCAGGACGCGAACCTGCGCTTCGCGGAGAAATCATACCAGGCCGGTCAGGAAAACATCCTGACCGTTCTTCTGGCGCAGGAAGCGCTCATCCGTTCGCAGCTCAGCGCCGCGGCGGCGGAGCGCGATCTTGCAGTCAGTTCGGCCAACCTCGAACGCCAGCTCGCCGGTCAAATCCCGGACTTTTTGCTTCAACCTGCCGAAACTGCGTCGCCGTCCGCGCTGCCGGAGGGCGGAGAAAAGAACAACGATAACTGACCCGACTTTTCAGGATCGCTGCCATGCCGTCGCCATCGAGTAACTCAGTCGGAGAGCAGGGGACATCCGTCCTCGGCCGTCTGTGGACGTTCGTTCGGATCATGAACGTCCGACTTCGATTCATCTTCCTGATGCTCCTCGTGGGCCTGCTCGTCGGCTACTGGGAAACCGTCATGAACTACTACGACCGATGGACGAGACCGGAAACCGTCGTTGCGGCTGTCCAAGCCGAAGAGATCGAATACTACTGCGCGATGCATCCCAACATCGTGCGTTCCGAGCCGAGCCAATGCCCGATCTGCGGGATGCCGCTGTCGAAGCGGTCCAAGACGGCCGCGGCGCAATTGCCGGAGGGTGTTCTGGCACGCCAGCAACTGAGCCCTTACAGGGTAGCGCTGGGGGGCATCGCTACCTCGCCCATCGAGTATCGCCTGCTGGCGCGGGAAATCCGTACCGTCGGCATTGTGGATTACGATGAGACCCGTCGCGCCTTCATCGCCGCTCGTATCAAGGGGCGCATCGACAAGCTGTTCGTGAATTATGAAGGACAGCACGTCGAGAAGGGCGACCCTCTGGCTTGGATATACAGTCCGGACCTGCTCACGACGCAGGAAGGTCTACTGGTTGAATACCGCCGACTTCAGCAGATGCGGGCCGGCAACAGCTCCGACCTCGCCGCCCAGGAATCATTGGTCGAGGACGCCAAGAAAAGACTGATCCTCTGGGGCATTACCGAACGGCAAATCGACGAAATCCTCGCCCGCGGCACGTCACAGACTCACCTCGTCATCTACTCACCGATGGCCGGCATTGTGACGGAGAAGAACGTGCTTGAGGGCCATTATGTGGAGGCAGGCGGAGACCTTTATACGATCGCGGATCTCAGTCGAGTTTGGATGCAGGCGAAAATCTTTGAAGACGAGATGGCCGGCGTCGATGTCGGCAGCGCGGTGGAAACCAGGAGCACGGCCTACCCCAATGAAATCTTCGCCGGGCGGATCGCGTTCGTCGCGTACACGGTAGACCCCACGACCCGAACCGTGGCGGCCCGGGTGGAAGTCGATAACCCAGACTACAAACTGAAACCGGGCATGTACGCCCAGGCCTACATTCGACTGCCGGTCGGCAAAGTGACCGTACTAACGGAGGAGGAGGCGAAAGCCGCCTTGGCGCCCCAGGCTGCGAAACCTTCCGCCACATCGACGGACGTCCTGACGGCCGCGTACCTCGATCTCGTCGCCGCGTTCTTTAACGACAAGACGGACGAGGCGGCCCTCGCCAAGCTGCGTTCCGAGGCCGAAACCCTCAAACAGCGTCTCACCGGCGAAGCCGCCGCACACTCAGGCGCCATTTTCGAAAGCGCCGTCGCCATGACCGGCAAGCCCCTCGCCGAGCAACGCAAACAGCTCAAGTCCCTCAGCGCTCACGCCATCGAGCTGCTACGGAAGAATCCCCCCGCCCAGGTCACCCTGTACGTCGTGCACTGCCCGATGGTCCCGGCTGACTGGCTGCAATCGCGGAAGGGAATCAACAATCCCTATTACGGACCGGAGATGGCCTACTGCGGTGAAGTGACCGGCTCCATTGAACACGCCGCCGGCGGACAGGACCCGCGGTTCGCGGTGGGTTACTACTGCCCGGTTTTTCCCGATCGGCTTTACGAGAAACCGGAAACCTGCCCACTGGACAAGTTTCCGTTGAAACCGGCCAGGGTGGAGAGGGTTCTTGCTGTTCCCGCATCCGCGATTGTGAACACGGGCAAGCGGAAAGTCGTCTACCGCGAGAGCGCTCCCGGCACCTTCGATATGCTCGAGATTGAAGCGGGCAACCGGGCGGGCGAATTCTATCCCGTGGTTACGGGCCTGAAGGAAGGTGATCGCGTGGCGACGGCCGGGGCCTTTCTCGTCGACGCCGAGAATCGTTTGAATCCCGCCGCGAGCGCCCAGTACTTCGGCGCCAGCGGCGGACCGCAAAGCGGTCAGCAGGACAAACATTAGTCGGCGCCGCCAGCCGCGAGGGCGGACATGGTCCCAAGGATCATCGAATACTGCATCCGCAACCGCTTCATCGTGCTCATGATCATGGCCGGTGTGGCCGTGTGGGGCGTCTATTGCGTGCTCAAGACGCCGATCGACGCCATTCCCGACCTTTCCGAAAACCAGGTCATCGTCTTCACCGATTGGATGGGTCGGGCGCCGCAGGAAATCGACGACCAGATCACCTATCCGCTGTCGGTGAACTTGCAAGGCCTCGCGGGCGTGAAGGCCATCCGCTCGGCGAGCGAATTCAACTTCTCGATGATCAACATCATCTTCGACGAGCACACGGACTTCTACTTCGCTCGCACGCGGGTCCTCGAACGGTTGAACATCGCCGGCACCTTCCTGCCCGCGGGGGCAGTGCCCTACCTCGCCCCTGATGCGACGGCGCTGGGACAAATCTTTTGGTATACGGTGGAAGGCGACGGCTACAGCATCGACGAGCTGCGTGCCGTTCAGGACTGGTATGTCCGCTACCAGCTTTACGTTCCGGGCGTAGCCCAGGTGTCCAGCGTCGGAGGGTTCGTCCGGGAGTACCAGATCGACGTGGACCCCGACAAGCTGCGGGCGTTCGAGATTCCGCTCAGCACCGTCTTCGACGCCGTCGCCCGCAGCAACATCGCCGTCGGCGGCAAGGTCTATTTCGAGAACAACGCCGAGTACCTGATCCGCGGCGTGGGCTGGCTTCGCGGCGTCCACGACCTGGAAAACGTCGTCGTCGCCGAGCGCAAGGGCGTGCCGATCTACATTCGCAACCTCGCCGCGGTGCAACTCGGTCCCGAATACCGCCGCAGCATGTTGGAGAAGAACGACCGCGAGGCCGTCGGCGGCGTGGTGATGATGCGCTTTGGCGAGAACCCGCTGGCCGTCACCCAGTCCATCAAGGAACGCATCGAGCAATTGCAGGCGGGGCTCCCACCCGGCGTTCGCATCGTTCCCTTCTACGACCGTACCCGTCTAATCGATGGCGCCATCCACACCCTCGTCAGC
This sequence comes from Planctomycetota bacterium, assembly GCA_043806315.1. Taxonomy (GTDB): domain Bacteria; phylum Planctomycetota; class Phycisphaerae; order UBA1845; family UBA1845; genus SBAX01. The sequence continues at coordinate 37,894 of JAZDHF010000044.1, forward strand.
ACGCTCACGCAAGAACTGATCGTAGCCAGCATTGCGATTCTGCTGATCCTGGCTCATTTCCGCAGCGCGATCGTCGTGTGCAGCACCCTGCCGATGGCCGTGCTCGTGGCGTTCATTTTCATGTATTACCTGGGCGTGCCCAGCAACATCATGTCCCTGTCCGGCATCGCCATTTCCATCGGTCTTTTCGTGGATGCCGCCGTGGTGATGGTCGAGAACACGATCCACCAGTTGACCAAAGAGCATGGATCGGCCCGGATTCGCGGCGACACAACGGAAGCGGTGGTCCGCGCCTGCCGGTTGGTCGGCGCACCCATCTTTTTCGCCATGCTGATCATGCTGGTCTCGTTCATTCCCGTCTTTGCACTGGGCGGCACGGAAGGAAAGATGTTCCATCCGCTCGCGTTCACCAAGACGTTTGCCATGATCGGCGTGGCCATCATGGCCGTGACATTCGTGCCGGCGATGATTCCGATCTTCGTCAGGGGCCGCCTCCAGCGCGAAGAGGACAACTGGTTCGTCCGCACTTTCATCAACATCTACAAGCCGGTCCTGACTTGGCTCATGCACGTGCCCGCCGCGGGCATCTGGTTCATGGGTTTTTTGTTCATCGTCGGGACCGGGTTCATTGGGAGCCGTTCGCTTTTTCTGGGCATGCTCGCCCTGTCGTTGTTTTTCGGCAGCGTGTTCTTTCGACGGGCGTGGAGTAAGGGGCTGGCGTTCGTTCTGCTGTTCGCGACCGCGGTGTGGGCGTGGGGATTCCCGAAGCTGGGACGCGAGTTCATGCCTCCCCTGGACGAGGGGAGCGTTCTCGACATGCCCGTGACCGTCCCGCGAGTCTCGATCACTCAAGCGGCCGACGACATCCGCGTACGCGATGCGGTCATGCGCGGCTTCCCGGAAGTGGACCAGGTCGTCGGCAAGGTCGGTCGGGCCGACACACCCACCGACCCGTCCGGCATCGACATGGTCGAGACGGTGGTCACTTTGCGACCCAAGGAGTGGTGGCCCAAGCGTAAGCTGCAGTTCAATGACGCCCTTGACGAAGCCCGACGATTGATCGCCGTCCTTCAGGAGAAAGGTCAACTGAAAGAGGATCTCGCCAAGGACGCGATCGAGACGCTGGCCAACAACGCGGCGATGGATGCGACGGTGGAGTTCGACCGCGCGATGCGCGATCTCGCCCTCCGGAGGCAGTTGGAGTTCGAGCCGGTGCTCGCCGAGCGTCTGGTTCGTGGGACCGTCGACGACCTCCTACGACTTTTCCGAACGAAGGGCGTCCTCAAACACGAGCCGGCGACGGCGGACCTCGGTCCGATGATCGCGCCGCTCGTCAAGGAACACGGCTTGCTTCTCGTCGAAGTGCCGCGGCAGGAGGAAATAACTAAGCTCGTTGATTCGATCGCCCAGCGTCTTTCCGATCTCGGCGCCGTGGACAGGACGCCGGAGCTGCTTCTGCCGCGAGCCTTGTTCTGGACGGATCTGCGCGACGCGGTCCTCACGGCCCTGGGCGGCGAAAAACTGACGCTCGTCGGCGACTTGTTCGAACGCTGGCAACAGCGACTTCACGACGGTTGGGTCGAACGCGTCAGGGTGCTGAATTGGGAGCTAGAGGACCAGGCCGGCGGCGGCATGGTCTGGTCGCTGCTCACCGTCCTACGAGGACATGCCGAAGCAACCGGTCAGATCGCCCGTAATCCGAGCGACGCCGACCTCCAGGCCATCCGCGCAACAGAGGAAGCGAGTTTTCGCAAACGCATCTTCCTCTGGCACAAGCTCAAGAGCGACATCGTCAAGGAAATGGACAGCGAACTGCAGATGCCCGGCTGGGGCAACATCTGGACGCAGCCCATCATCAACCGCGTGGATATGCTCGCCACCGGCGTGCGCACCATGATCGGCGTCAAGGTCTTCGGTCCCCGCCAGGAGGATCTTACGGAGAACACCGTCGAGAACGGCGTCGCGCGGGAGGTCGTGAAGGAGAAGGGTATTCAGTCCATCGCCAACGAGCTCGCCGCCGTGCTCCGCGGCATCCGCGGTGCCGTGGACGTTTTCCCCGACCAAATCGTCGGCCGCAGCTACCTGCAGATCGACATCGATCGTGAGAAAGCGGCCCGCTACGGCGTCAATGTGTCGGAGATCGAGGAAGCGATCGAGGTGGCGATGGGGGGAAAGACGATCACGACCACCGTCGAGGGGCGACGACGGTTCCCCGTTCGCGTCCGCTACGCCCGCGATTTCTGGCAGACCGAGGACGCCCTTCGACGGGTGCTGGTTACCGGTAGACGAGGGGCGAGCGCCGAAAGAATCGCAACCGGAAGCACGACGTCGCCCGCTTCTATGGGTAGGGATAACTCCGCCGCGATGGCCGGCGGCGAGGTCTTCCAGATACCCATCAGCGAAGTGGCCGACATCAACGTCGTCGAAGGCCCGAGCGTCATCAAGAGCGAAAACGGCATGTTGCGCTCCTATGTGCAACTGAACGTTCGCGACCGCGACATCGTCGGTTTCGTCGAAGAGGCCCAGCGCGCCGTCGCGGAACAGGTCAAACTTCCCACCGGTTTCTTCATCGAATGGAGCGGCCAATTTGAGCACCAGGTCCGGGCGAAGAAAACGCTCCAGGTCATCTTTCCGATGGTCGTGCTGTTGATGTTCGTCATCCTCTACATGACTTTCAACGACGTCCGCGATGCGCTGCTTATCATGCTCTCCGTGCCCGGGGCCCTGATCGGCGGCGTCATCTTTCAGAGCCTCTTCGGCTTCAATTTCAGCGTGGCCGTCTGGGTCGGCTACATTGCCTGTTTCGGGGAGGCGACACAGACCGGCATCGTCATGCTCGTGTACTTGCACGATGCGATCAACTCCCGCGGCGGGCTTGCGAAGATCGCGACCCCAAGCGAACTCACCAATGCGATCATCAGCGGAGCGGTCCACCGGCTTCGCCCGAAACTCATGACCGAGGGCGTGGCCATCGTCGGCCTGATGCCCATGCTCTGGGCCACGGGGGTCGGGGCGGAAGTCATGAAACCGATGGCGGCCCCGGTGCTAGGTGGCCTGTTGGTGGCGGACGAGGTCATCGATCTGCTACTGCCGGTCGTGTTCAATTGGTACCAGAGCCGCCGTTGGCGCCGCTTACACGCAGTAGTCCCTTGACCCCTCATCGGAGTTAGCTTATGATCGGGAGCGCATTGGAAGATGTTCAAGCCCGTCCAACCGGGTTTGGCTTGGCGCGCTGCGCTAGTGCAAGGGGCGTGACCGCGCCAAGAGCGCACTGGGCGCGGCTCCTGTGATGCTCGGGTACGATCCAAGGTGTGTTGAGATGGTGCAATGGAAGAGCGAACTAAGTCCTTTGATGCGCTAGTTGACTTTCGCAGGCGAACGCCTCTAAGCGAACTCGACGAAGCCAGGCTAGCGGAGTTCGTCGAATCGCTTCAACTGGACAAAGATGGCTATGACATCGGACGGCGGAAAGAAGCGAGGATATTATCGTTCGCCGGCGGTCAGATGATCCTACAAGAAGACGGCACCGCGCACGTCCGGCTCAAGGGGTGGCCATGGGGAAAGGCAGCTACTGTCGTGACCGCATTCATTCGTCAGCTTTGTACCGTGTATAATTGGGATGCCGACGTCGAAGTATTCCAGCTTTACCTTGATGTTGATCTCGAGGTCGATTTTCCAGATGCTACCTCGTCGGCGCATCTCGAGAACGCGATAAAAGCCGATTGGCTGAGCAGGCTTACGCCGGAGGGCGAGACCGCGAGAGCAGCGGGGTTGAAGCTGTTCTTGAGTGACCTCGGCAGCCGTGATGAGGACGTTCGTCTTCGCGTTGAGCCCCTCGCGGCTGAGCCGCACTCAAAGGCGTTCGTGAACGTGACAGGGCTTTTCAGCAATACGAGTGTTGCGCAGGCAAACCAATGCGTGGAACGGCTTGAGAAGATCGCTGCCGCCACCCAATTAACGCTGAAGAATCAGGGCAGTTGATATGCTTTCATCCGATATTCGTCAAGATCCCACTGCCCGTAGGAAGAAGAACACTAAGACCCGGTCGGGCGGATTCGAAAAAACTCAGGAAGTGCAGGCGCTTCCGTCTGGCGTGGACCTTGTTGGGTTCCTGGCGTTGGAGAATTACGCCCGATGGAAGCGTTCGACAGGATTGGAACCTTCAGAACCGTCAAGGGTTCCGGCTGGCGTAGCGCGCGAGCTAGACCGTGGCAATGTGTGGAGAGCCAGGAAGCTCGACCTGCCAAGCGGTTCCACGGGTGTATTCGACTACGAGGATTACTCTGACCGTAACATTCCAAGCTACGAGCTCCCTCCCGCAAGAGATCGGTTTGTTCGCGGGAAAATTCCCAAGCGGGCCCGTCCGTCGACCGGGTTCGTCGGGCAGAACTTGACGCTCACAGAGTACATCGCCTTGACCCAGCAGCAGAAGCTCGACCTACAACTTGATGTGCTGGAGGCGAACAGGGAGTGGATCCAGCAGACATTCCAACAGACGGGTGCCGCATGGTTCATGGTAGTCGATGGGGAAGTAGTAGGATCCTCGACTGATATCGACGAGTATCCTCAGGAGGCCGCTGTATTGCAGATTTGCCAGCGGAGAGGCAAATTCCCTTTCATATTCACGGACGATCGTCGCTTGCTGGTTGAGGAAAACTCTTCACCCTGGTCCAGAACAGAGAATCCGGGCGACACCTACCCTACAGTGAAAATTGCGATACGCTCGGACGATTCGGCTCTCAGTTGGACCGCGGATTTTGATACGGGTGCCGGTATCGATTTTTTCGACCTCGGTCGATTGGAGTCTTGTGCTTTGATCGAGATCCTGTCCACGGACGTCCCGCAGCGCGGCCGCCATCTGGATATGGAGTACTGGTACTTCTGGAAGCTCCTCCTCATCGGGCTAGTGCCAGCTGCCGGTCCCGCGCGTTATCCGCCCTCTCCGGTGAACGTCAGGTGCGTGTTGAAGTGGGACGAGAGCCCGTGGGTGAAGATCAATCCCGATCGCTCGGCGCTGATGGGACGTCGCCTTTTCCACATGCTGCAACCAGCCGTCATCCTCAGGTTCGCCACGCAAACAACAGACATCATATTCTGACGTAGCCTCAGGGCGTACATCGACTGCGACCGCAACACATGACCGAGGGAACCACGATCATCGGCCTGCTGCCCATGCTCTGGGCCACGGGCGTGGGTGCTGAGATTATGAGGCCGATGGCGGCCCCGGTGCTCGGCGGCTTGTTGGTCGCAGACGAAGTGATTGACCTGCTGCTTCCCGTCATCTTCAACTGGTACCAAACGCGGCGTTGGCGAAAACTCCATCCATCGGCGTAACCTCGGAAAGTTGAGCCGACAGTTTGTTGTCGGGCGGCACCCTCGAAACAGCGAGTGGGGTCGTGTTCACGCCGCGACAGAGAGTACATGGCCCGAGCGTGGGCAAGTCACGGCGCGCCGCGCAAGATGAGTTTCGCGGTGCCGGGTGCGAGGGTAAGTAGGCCCAAAAACAAGTGAAAAGTGATCAATCCACTCCGCTGAGTTCCGCGCGACGCTTCTTCCCCACCAATGGAATCTTCCGATTTGTCGCGTGCCTAACGAATCACCAAACGGAGTGAACCCGCACAAGACATCGGGGCGTGAGCGGCAACGTCCAGGTCTCGCGACCCGCGGCGCAGCCCAACGCCTGCGGGTCGGAAACGGTCATTCACTCGGCCCCCTTGTCTTCAGCTCGCGTCCCGCGTCCGGCCTGGAGGTGGCGAGAACGATCCCGACGATCAGCAGCGCCGACCCGACGGCCACCCATCCGCTGAGGCGCTGTTGAAACCAAGCCGCCTCCACCAGGACGGTGATGAGGAAGTGGGCGTTGGTCACCACCGACGAGCGGGTGACGTCGTATCGGGCCGTGACGAGATACCACAGAAGGTAGTTCGTGTAGGCGGTAAGGAGGGTGATGAAGCCGAAGCCCGTCCACCCCCGCCACGTCACGCGAGCGATATCGAACGTCGATAGATCGAACCACAGACCGTCCGCGACGACCAGGGGGATTTGCCAGACGGTTCCGATCACGAACACGGCCGTCAGGGTTTGGACGGCCCCCAGCTCCCTGACCAGCGGCTGACTGAGGACCGCGAAGACCGACCAACTCACCGCCGCCGAGAGGAGCAGGCCGTCCCCGATGATCAGACTGAACCCCAATCGCGCGGGTTGGGAGACGGCCGGTCCGGTGGACAGGTCCACCACCGTCGCGCCCGCAAAGGCCGACAACGAGGCCAAGGTCATCCGCAGGCTCAGCGTCGTGCGCCGCAGAGCGAGGGAAATCCAAAACACCAACAGCGGCACAAGGGCGTAGGCGATCGCGGCGTGGGAGGCGCCGGCCAGTTTGATCCCAAACAGAAAGCCGGTCTGGTTGATCGGCACACAAAGCGCCCCGAGGACGATGAGCACGCGCCGTTGGGAGGGCGTAATCGACCACCGCAGTCCCATCGCCCGGCCGGTCAACAGCAGCAGCACCCCGGCCGATCCGAACCGGCAAAAGGCCAGCGTCAGCGGGGGCAGCTCCGCCGTCGCCATCCGGGCCGCGATCGGCGTCAAGCCGGCGATCAGTGTCGTGGCCGCAAGCAGGGCATAGACGTTCCACATCGGGGGTACGGTAGTAACTCGCGGGCCGACACGACAGGGGCCGTTGTGCGAGGCCGGCCTGCGTTGGAACGCGGCTATGCCGCCGGCCTTACGCCTCGGGTCCCAAGGGCCTTGCGGCCTCTCCCGGTGGGGCGAGGACCCGAGGGCGACGGCCTTAAACGGCAGGCCGGCAAGGCCCGACCTGTACTTGTCACTGATGCCACAAGTGTGGCATATTAGGCAAATGGAAAACCTGCGAATCGTGGACGAAACAGCCGGGACGAAGTATGGGATGCCGGCGGGTTCGCGCAGCCGTCGAAGAGGCCGCCCGCCGGTCAGCGCGCGAATCCGCTGCGTGCGGTTACGACCGGCTGGCGATGGCCGCCGCGAGCGGGTTCACGAAGCTGGGGACCACCTTGTCGGTGGCGAGCTCGTCGGCGGTGTCGAACAACGAGGGCAGCACGTCCGCCGGCGACGAGGCCCCGTTCATGCCCCAATACTTGCGGAGGGTCAGGAAGACGCTGATCGGCTCGCCGTCGAAGTTGCCGCTGCGGACCTCGAAGGTGGAGGTGCGCGACTTCACTTCGACGTAGGCCTGCAAGTCGCACTCCGGCGTAAGAGCGATGCCGAAGTAGGGCTGAGCGTCGATGATGTGCGTCGCCTGGTCGCCGAACAAGAGGCCCGCGGCTGCGTGCTCGCCGCAGAGCGTCTCGGCCACAAGCTGGTCATGGTTGCCGCGATAGCGCAGGTCGAACCCGTAGATCAACTCAAGGTGGTCGTAGGCCAGGTCGCTGAAGGTCAGGTGATACGGCGCTTGGGCGAGGATCAACCCGCCGAACCGGCGGACGGCGTCCAGGTCGGGCGGGGCGAAGTGCCCGAAGCGCAGGCTGCTCGCGTCCAGCCGGATCCAGCGGCGCGAGCCGTGCTCATCGGCCTCGTCTTCCAGGGTGAACGCGCCCGCCTCTCGACGCCGCAGCTTGCGCAGCGTCGGGTACTCCTTGCGGATGCGGTCGAAAAAGTGTAACACCGCCTCCGGCTCAAGGCTCATCTCGAGCTTGAGGAAGAGGCGACTGCTGACGTAGAAGTCGTCGCAAACCGCGCCGTAGCCGTTGCTCATGGCCGACCTCTCCTTCGAGACTCAGGACGAGTTTCGGACGGACGCTCCACTGGGTTGTGGCGCCGGCTTCCAGCCGGTGAGAACACGGGCTGGAAGCCCGTGCCACGCTGCCGCCTCATTATTAGTGAAGTCGCGAGCGATTTCAACCGTCCACCGTTCCTTCGAGACCTGAGCGGCGAAGGGTCAGGACAGGTCCGGGTCGGGGATGACGGGGCTCCGGTCCTTCGAGACTCAGGACAAGGGTTGCCAAGACCGGTCGCTGCGGGAATCATACAGCCGATCCACTTGGTTGTGGCACCGGCTTCCAGCCGGTGAGAACACGGGCTGGAGGCCCGCGTCACACCGCCGACGCAACGATGGGCTGCGGGCGGACTTTCGACCGAAGAAGGAGGACTCCGTGGCTGAAGCGAAGCGCTATCCGTCGATCTTGATGTTCGGATGTCCAGGCTCGGGTAAGGGCACGCAGGGGGTGGCGCTGGGGGCCATGCCGAACCTAGTGCACCTGGCCATGGGCGACATCTTCCGCGGGCTGGATAAGACCTCGGAGATCGGCAAGGAGTTCCTTTCCTTCTCCACGAAGGGCCTGCTGGTCCCCGACGAACTGACCGTGCGGGTCTTCCGGCAACACGTCGAACAACTTATCGCCGCGGGCCGGATCGACCCGGCGTACCACACGTTGATCCTCGACGGGATTCCGCGCACGCTGCGTCAGGTCGAGTTGCTGGCCGACGTAATCGAGGTGAAACGCGTCGTTTATCTTATGATCGAGGACCGCGATGCGCTCATCGCCCGGCTGGCCAAGCGGGCGGCGAAATCGAACCGCCCCGACGACGCCGATCGTGCGGTGATCGAGAACCGCATCCTGGTGTACGAACGCGAGACGCACCCCGTGCTCGATGCGTATCCGAAGAAGCTGCTCGCCCGGGTCAACGCGGACCAGCCGCCGCTGGGCGTCCTGCGCGACGTGGCCGATTGCCTGGTCGGATACGTGTCGGCCAAGATTTAGGGCCGGAACTTACGGCGAGGCGAGGCCTCCGGGAGCATGTCGCCCACCCCTCCGGCCGTCAAACGGGCGGGGGAGGGCAGCCGGGGCGCCCTGACCGCTCATGGGCTGGCGAGTTTCGAGCGGGCGTGTTACCCTTGCGGACTGGCGACCAACGTGGCGCCGAACGGTCGGGGGAGGTTGTCCCCCGGACGATCTCGCGAGGGTCTTTTCGAGTGGGAGAAACTAAATGCGTACGAAGACATTGACGACGATGGGGCTTATGGCCATTGCGTGCCTTCCGTTGGCCGGTTGCCCGCAGGTTCGGATTCCCGTGGAGTTCAGTTTAGCGGGAGGTCTGGGGACGTTCGCCGTGACGGCTGGCGAGCCGACTCAGAACCGCGGGACGGGGTCGCTGGCTGATACGCAGATCAACATCGGAAGTGCCACGATGAAGATCGACCCGTCCAACATCACCATCACGCCGGCCAATGGCGGCGGCGGCAAGGGGACGGTGAACCTGCAAGCCGGCGGGACCCTGGTGGTCAGCGCTTCAATCGCCTCGGCCGATGCGGTCGATACGGTGTGCGAGAGCGGCGAGAAGTACGGCCCGTTCGATATCGCGCTGGACGTCAACTACCAACCGGTGTCCGTCGATCCGTCAAGCGTGACGCTCAGCCAGAACACGATCGACCTGATCAACGGCGGCGAGTTCAGCCTGTGCATCGAGGTCACCTCGCCGATCGACGGAACGGTGACCATCGCCGCCCTGAGTTTCAGCCTCGGGCTGTAGACCCGAGTTCGTACTCGGATTAGGTCCGCAACGCGAAAAACAGGTTCCATCCGCCGTGCCTGGGGTAAAAAGGGGGGCCCGGATGGAACCTGTTGTTGCGCGCCGACTACGCGTTCTTACTTCGTCGTCCCCGAAAATCAGATTAAAACCGCCGCGGGCGTGCATGCATGCCAATCGGTCGACTTCTGATAGTGATGGGCGGCGGCGAGAAGACCTTCTTCACCGAACGCCGGGCCCATCAGTTGCAGTCCGATCGGCAGGCCGTTGGAATCGAACCCGCACGGAACGCTGATCGCACAGATTCCCGCTAGATTGGCCGAGATGGTGTAGATGTCGCTCAAATACATCGTCAGCGGGTCGTTTGATTTCTCGCCGACGCGGAAGGCCGTCGTCGGCGCGACCGGCGAGGCGATCACGTCCACGCGCTCGAAAGCCTGGTCGAAATCACCTTTAATGAGCGTCCGCACCTTCAGGGCCTTCAGATAGTATGCGTCGTAGTATCCGCTCGACAGCGCGTACGTCCCCAGCATGATCCGCCGTTTGACCTCCGCCCCTAAGCCCTCTCCGCGCGACGATTCGTACAGGTCGATGATGTCGGTCGGCCTCGGCGTTCGGTAACCGTAGTGTACCCCGTCGAACCGGGCGAGGTTGCTCGACGCCTCGGCCGTCGCCACCAGATAGTAACAGGCGATTCCGTATTTCATGTGTGACAGGCGGATCGGCACAACTTCGGCGCCTCCCCTCGCCATCAATTCGATGGCCGCCTCGACAGCCCGCCGCACCTCGCCGTCGAGTCCCTCGGCGAAGTATTCATCGCTGACCCCGATTCGAACTCCTTTCACGGGTCGGTCGAGTCCGGACAGATAATCCGGGACCGGTCGGTCGACGCTGGTGGAGTCCCGCTCATCCTGCCCCGCTATGACGCTCAGAAGCAGGGCGACGTCGCGAACGTCCGTGGCGATCGGCCCGATCTGATCGAGACTGCTGCCGAAGGCGACCAGTCCGTACCGGGAAACTCGCCCGTAGCTCGGTTTCAGCCCAACCACGCCGCAGAACGCCGCCGGTTGGCGGATCGATCCGCCGGTGTCGCTGCCGAGCGCCGCAGGCACGATCCTCGCTGCCACCGCCGCGCACGACCCGCCGGAGGAGCCGCCCGCCACGCGGGCCGTGTCCCACGGATTGAGCGTGGTGGCGTATGCACTGTTCTCGGTGCTGCTGCCCATGGCGAACTCGTCGAGGTTCGTCTTGCCGATCACGACGGCCCCGGCGGATTCCAACCGGTCGATCACATGGGCGTTGTAGCGCGATTGGAATGACTCCAGGATTCGCGAGCCGCAGGTCGTCGCCCCGAACGTCGTACACATGTTGTCCTTGACGGCGACAGGCACGCCAGCGAGCGGGCCGAGCTTCTCCCCCTGCGCTCGGCTTCGGTCGATCTGCGTGGCGGCCGAAAGCGCCCGTTCGCGGTCGTGGCTGAGGAAGGAATGGTGCCGGCTCTGCAAGGCATCGAGCCGATCGAGGCTCCTCCGCACGGCCTCTCCAGCCGAATAGTCGCCCCTGCGTACGGCCGCGGCAATGTCGGTCACTGTGCCGTTGGCGGTCACCGGCTAGGAGCTTTCCTGATCGAGAACTTTGGGAACGCGGAAGAAGCCTTCATGGCGATCCGGGGCGTTGTGGAGGGCCTGGTCCGGAGTCCAACACGCGCGAACCACGTCTTCTCGGAACACGTTCGACGCCGGTAGCGCGTGGGCGGTCGGCTCGACGTCCCGTGTGTCCAGCCCGTTAAGCTGTTCGACGTAGTCCAGCACCTTCGACAGTTGCGATGCGAACAACGCAGCTTCCGTGTCTGTGATTTTGAGGCGTGCAAGACGGGCGACATGCCTCACGGCCGCCTCGTCCAACGATTGCGCCATGTCGGTCACTCCGTCTTACGCACGGCTCCGATGAGCAATCCGGCTCGGAATCCACCCGGCCGACCCCGTTTTCAGACGATCGAGCGTACCGCGGCGATGCCGACCCGTCTATGACGTGCCCTCCGAGACGTGCGGCCTCGCTTGCTGAATCGTCGTTCCTACATGTCCGATAAGCCTTCCGAAGCTGCATTGCACCCACGGACCCTCGTGCTGAGGGCGGAGAGATTCCGTGCCCAGAGCGTTGATGAACTTCATCAAGGCGCAGCCGGCCTCGTCCGCTGGGCGGATCACCGTTGCGGACTGCGCTCTCTTGGCCGCGCTTTGGGCCGCGACGGCGGTGGTTCTCGGCAAGGACATTGCCTTGGGCGGACTCGCCGACGCTGACTCCGCGGCGCACGCCATGGACGGCGTGCTCATCCACGACTGGGTCATGGCCGGACCTTCCGCATGGCGGTCGCCGATGGAGTTCGCCCGACAGCAATACGGCCACTATCCGACACTCGGAATCGGACGACACTATCCGCCGGGCTTCGCCATTGTCGAGGCCGCGTTCTTCGCGACCTTCGGCATATCCGCCGTCTCCGCCCGACTGTGCATTCTTTTCTTCGGTCTGATCGCAATCACCGGGACGTTCGTGTTCGTGCGTGATCTTGCCGGGCGCGGCGCCGGCTCTCTAGCCGCAATGACGTTGCTGGCCATGCCCGCGACGACGTTGTGGGGCCGCCAGACCATGCTGGAAGTACCGACCCTCGCCGCTCTTGCGTGGGGCGCGGTCACGTTCTCGTGGTACCTTCGCAATCCGTCGAACCGACGGCTCAGCGTACTCCTTGCCGTCTCCCTTGGAGCCATCCTGTTCAAGCAGACAGGCGTGTTCCTGGTCTGCGCGGTAGCCATGACCTTAATAGTATGTGCAATCGCTAAGGTCGTCCGCGTTGCACATGCCCTTGCAGCGACGGCCGTCGCCGTTGTCGCCCTACTCTTAGTGGTCTTGTCCTTCGATGACGCTTGCTTCAAGACCTTGTCCGGGTACGACACATACCCTGACCCGTGGTGCCTTGGCGCACTGACTTTCTATCTGCGGGCGCTTCCCTACCTGACGGGTTCCCTATTCTTGGCTCTAGCTGTCTTGGGCTTCGCAGTGAGTCGGCGCTCATTGGGAGTTCACTGGTTTTTCCTTCTGGGTTGGGCCGTCATGGCCTACCTCATGGTAACGGCGGCAAGCCTGAAAGTCCCACGGTTCTACTACGTCGGCGTGTTCCCCCTGGCAATATGGACGGCGCTCGGTATGAATCGCCTCGTCTTCCTCGTGCCGAAACCGGCGACTCGCGCAGTGCTCACCGCCGGCGTCGCCGCGTGTATGGGGGCCTTCGCCTATGCCCGACCCATTCAGCACGCCCCTGACTACGGACCATTGGTCGCGGCCCACCGCAATCAAATCGAGGGACGCGCCGTCTTGTTCACCGGATTACGGGACGGCGATTTTGTGTTTGCAGTGCGTGAACACATCCCCTGGCGCCGTGCGGTCGTGGTTCGCGGGAGCAAACTTCTCTATACCTGTACGGCGGGTCCGAACCTCGACCTCGTCTCCTTTGCTGCTTCCTCCGACGCCTTGGCCGCATTGATGCGCCGTTTTGCGTTTGAATATGTATTCATTGAGCGAGAAAACAAAGTCGGCACAGTCGAGGACGATCTCTTACGCCGTTATCTTTCCGAGAGCGGCGACTACGAGCGGATCTCCACGCAGGCCCTCGATGCGGTTCCCCATTCCTGCCGGTTTGCGAGCGCGGTTGACGTATACGAACTCACCCAACCGTTGACCCGTCAGGTCGATTACTTCGACATTCCCATGCCCCGCACTGGTGCGCCGATCCGAGTCCAGCTCAGTGCGAACACGCTATCCGGTCAGGGGCCGTCATGACTGTCCGCAGCGACGACGACGCAGGTGAATCGCGCCGATCCAGTTCCCAACGGGATCGGCGAGTGCGCCGCTGGTTCGCATTGCTCATGCTGGGTTCCATCGGCGCCGCAACGGGATGCTACATCGACTACCGCCGCGACTGCGCGCGGCTCAAAGCGACGGCACAACTCGTGGTAGCCGGAGCAGAATCACCCGCGGACCGTGTGATCGCCCTCCTGCATTGGGTCTTTGCCAATCAGTCCACCAAGGAAAACCCGCGTTATTTTCTCTTTCCCCGGCTCCGAGCGACGCCGTGCCAGGTGCTTGAAACAGGCGGAGACTGCGCCGACAAATCGCGGTTGCTGAGCGCCCTGCTGCGGGAGGTGGGGGTTCCCGCGAGCATGGCCATGTGCTTTGATCCGCGAACCGGCCATTCGACTCACACCATCGTCGTTGCCGTTATTGCTCCAGGTACGGATATGGTCGTAGATCCGGTGTATGACCTTTTCTTCCCACGGCCTGAACAACGCGGTTACTACGGTTTGTTGGACTTGCGAAGAGATGCAACTATTCTCCCGCATCGCCTGGACACGTTGTGCGCCGAGCGACCGCGGTCGCATCCGATCCACTACTACAACCGCGTGTCGGCTGTGTACTCGCACGCCAGTTGCATGAACTGGGAGAAAAACGGTCTGACGCGTATCTTGGGCGATTTCCTGGTCCGCAACGATGACGACGCGCTTTACACCATTGCGCGTCCTCTTGTGTTGGAGGAACCGAAGCTGTTGGTGAGCCTGGCCGCCGCATTACTCGGGATCGGCGCCGGGTTCATATACGCTGTCATGGCTCGCGGTGCGCTAAGCCATCAGGGTGATGTCGGCAAATCTCGCGTACCCGTCCGTGGTTCAGCGGATGCCTATGATTCTGCAAACACCCGCCTTGGAGGAGGGATGAGCGTGTGTGGCCGCTGAAAAGCATTCTTTACTTCGGTGTGTTTTGGATAGCATGCGTGATGGCTCTGGCCAACCCCATCTGGGGCGTGCTCAACTACATGGTCGTGTATCAGACCGATCCGACGAACACCTGGTGGGGGCGGCCTCTGGCCGAACTGGGGATGAGGTTTTCCTTGCTTGCAGCCGGCTCGACTGTGTTGGGGCTGTTGCTGGGTCGCAAACACGTACCGGACGTCCGCCCCGCCTTTTCCGCGTGGGAATGGGGAGTTCTCGCGCTCTTCGTCATTGCATCTCTCAACATCGTGATTGGGGCGGAGTTCGGAGCCAGCGCAAGGAGGGAGTTCGAGAAGTTCTGGAAAGTGCTTCTATTCACGCTCATCCTGACCCGCTTGGCGAGCGTTCGCAAAAATCTTCTGATGGTGATGTGGGCGCTCGTCATCGGCTGCCTTTATCTTGGATATGACGCATACACCGCGCCATCCTGGGCCTTTTTGCTCGGACGGTTGGAGACGTTCGGCGGACCGGATTTTTCAACCAGCTCCGGAGCCGCCGCGCACCTCAGCGCCATGCTTCCCATCATTGGGACGGCATTCCTGGCGGCCAAGCACTGGAAATGGAAGCTGTTGGCGGGCGTCTCTGGGGCATTGACGGTGAACGCGGTCATCATGTGTCGGACGCGATCGGCATTCATAGGCTTGGTCGTCGGGCTCTTGGCCGCGTTTCTCGTCGCACCCCGCGTCAGGCGTTATCGCATTCACGCGCTCCTTTTCGCCGGCGGCGTCGTGGCCTTCGGATTGACGGACGACCATTTCTGGGCGCGAATGGGGACATTGGCGGACCAGGAGGTGCTCGAGACGGACCTGGCGACGGTAAGCCGAAAGGAGATTTGGCTGGCGTCGTTGCAGATCATTGCGGACCATCCCTTGGGGATCGGCGTCGGGAACTTCACGCGCGTCATTGGCGACTATGACCCCCGCCATAACCAACGGTCCAGCCATAATTCGCTCATTGTGTGCTTCGCGGAGTTGGGCGTGCAAGGGGGAATAGTGTTCCTTTCGATGGTGGCCCTGTCTGTGCGGCTATTGCATCGCAGTTCCAAATTAGCAGGACTGAGTGATAAGCCGCTCGAAACGAAGATGTTGGCGTACGGTTTTCTTATCGCACTGGTGACCTATTTCACCACAGCACTGGGGACGCAGCGATTCTATTGTGAATCGTTTTGGTGGGTGTTGGCGCTGCCCCTGTGCCTCTACCGCGCCGTGCTTGCGGAGGCGGACGCGCGCGTGGGGATTCCAGCCCCGGTCGCGTCACCGGCCGGGAACGAGGAGATGCGCGTTGTCGGTCAACTGCAATCGCCGTGACGTGGACAGACCGTTGGTGTTGCACGTCATTCACTCTCTCGAGGGAGGGGGAACCGAACGGGTTCTCGTCGACCTGCTGAGGGCGGGTGATGCGGCGCTTTTTCGCCATGCCGTGGTCACGCAGCGAACGGCGGGGGCGTTGGCGTCGGCGTTGCCCGACCACGTCCCGTGCGTGGCGATGGGGGCGCGCGGGCGATCGTGGGCGACCGGGCTTCGGCTGGGGCTGATTGCACGAGCGCTGCGGCCCGCGGTCCTTCACGCGCGAAACACCGGGTGTTGGAACGACGCTGTGGTTGCCAAGATGCTCACGCCCGGCGCGCGATTGGTGCTGGGGTTCCACGGCCTGGAGTCCGCGTCGTGTTTGGGCTGCGGTCCACGGCGGAGCGCCAAGTGGGGAATGCACTGGGGAGCGCGATTCACGAGCGTATCGGAGGCCGGGCGCCGCCAGCTACAAGCTGAGGCTCACATTCCCGCGGAGCGGATCGACGTTTTGGAGAACGGCGTGCGGCTCGAACGGTTCTTGGACGTCGGCATCGAAGCACGGCGCAGCGTTCGAGCACCTCTGTTGCTGCCCGATTCGGCGTTCGTTGTCGGGACGGTCGGCTCACTCACGGCGGTCAAGAATCAGGCCCTGCTGATCAGCGCCGTCGCGCAACTTACGAAGGCGAGGGTGGACGTTCGCCTTCTCATCGTCGGGGACGGTCCGCTGCGCGAGAGCTTAGCGCAGCAGGCGCTTGAGGTCGGCATCGCCGACCGCGTCTGTTTCACCGGATGGCGCGAGGACGTTCCCACGCTCCTCTCCGCGATGGACGCCTATGTATGCAGCAGCGCCTCGGAGGGGATGAGCAATGCGGTGTTGGAGGCCATGGCCGCCGGCCTGCCGATCGTGACGACGGACGTTGGCGACAATGCGGTGATGATACGAAACCATCGGGAGGGCCTGATCATCGAGCCCCATTCAGCGACGGCCCTCGCTCAAGCCCTGCGGGCGCTTGTGTTCGCACCCGATCTTCGCCGCCGCCTGGGGGCCGCGGCGCGAGCGCGTGCCCAAAGCTACAACTTTGAGCAAGTTGTTCGGCGTTACGAGCGTTACTACCACATGCTTGTCGCTTCGACCGCGCGACGGTGGCATTCGTTGGGCGGGTTAGCCGTCGAGCGGGTCCGTCTTGCGAAAGTAGCGAACGGGAACGTCGGCCCGGTAGCCCAACGCCTCGAACAAGGCCGCGGAGGCCGCGTTGTCCGATTCGACCAGGGCGGCCACGATCCCGATGCCGTGGCCGCGGATGGCCGTGTCACAGGCTGTCACTAGAGCGGCGGCGATTCCTTGCCGCCGATGGTCAGGCTGGACGGCCAGGCGGTTGATCCAGCCCTTCCGCCCGTCGTGCGTGCCCAGGACGACGCCGACGATCCGCTCCCCCTCCGTGGCCACCAAATACAGGTCGGGGAACTGTTCAAGTTGCTTGAGAAACGCCGCTCGGCTTTCGCGGCCTTGGATCTCAAGATCCCCACCGCTCACCATCCAAAGTTCGACGAGCGCGTCGTAGTCCGCCGCGACCGCCCGACGGATAGTGAACGGAGTTGGGGTGTGCAACGCGCTCACGTCCAGGAGTCCCCCGCTTGTACGTACAGCAGCAGAAGCTGCGACAAGTCGAACAAGGCGTGGGCGATGATCGCCGGGATGATGGATCGCCGCCAGATCGTCGCCAAGCTGAACACCAACGAGAGAATGGCAACCACCACCAGCGCCGAACGGGTTTGGTCGAACGCGTGGAGCGAGGTGAAAACCACCGTGCTCAACGCCACGGCGACCGTCCAACTCCCCGTCCCCCGTCGTAATCGAGTCATCAGGAACCCACGAAAGACAAGTTCCTCGTAGATGCCGATGATGGCGGTTAAGGGCACGAACTCCGCGGGGCGCAATTTCGGAACGAGCTCCATGATGCGCCGCGCGTTCTCGTTCATCTCTTCTCGCACCACATCGGGCCAGAAAAGCCAAAGTAGCGCCATCACCACGAAGATCGCCCCATACACGACCAAGAGCGCCGCCAGACCGATCACCACGTTGAGCGGCATTTCGAGCCAAGAGAGACCCACCGAGCGAGCGGTTTGACCGCGTCGTAGGACCAGAGCCGCGATGATGACGATCGCCCCCAGCGCGCGCAACGAGATGGTCGGAAGCAGCATCGCCTGCCGAATTTCGGCGGCTTGGTCTCCGGGCGATTGAGCGCCGACCTCCAGCGGGAATCCGGTGGCAAGATGGACCAAACCGGCGGTGAAGAACTCGAACGCGATGACGAAGAGCACCAGCCAGCCGATGTCCGCCCAGGCCGAGCGGGGCGTCTGTTGGAGCAGAAGGAACTCCGAAAGCGGCGATGGAAGTGGTTCGGCGAAGTCCAACGCGATCGGTCGAGCGACGGGAATCGTCGCAGGGACTTGGTCCAACGCGTCAGTCTCCGATGGAGAGGAGGTCACAGACCGCCCATTTTCATGAGCTTTCGCCACAACGCAACGGGTACTCTGTAGGGTGGCATGGCCAAGCGAAGCGCCGCCATGCTCTAACGTTGCCACTGATCGCGCGGTGGCATCGAACCCACATCTGGCGCGAGGACATAATCGTCCCGACCCGCAAAGAAACGAGCGCTTGACCAAGGCCAATCCTCGGGGGTATCGGCTAATCCGCGCCGGACGGGGTTCGCATGGATGTAGTCGATTGTGGCGTGAACGGTTTTCGTGTTTACCAAGTTCCTGTCATACCCACCGCCACGCTGCCGGAAGCGGTACGCGACTTCTCCATTCGGTTGTTCGTCTCGCATCATCTTCAAAAAGCCAGGCGCCTGCGCCCGAAC
Organism: Planctomycetota bacterium; assembly: GCA_043806315.1. Classification (GTDB taxonomy): domain Bacteria; phylum Planctomycetota; class Phycisphaerae; order UBA1845; family UBA1845; genus SBAX01. The sequence goes on from JAZDHF010000044.1 coordinate 56,371, forward strand.
GAATCGGACGGCTTGGCGGGCCACGGGTCGCTTCATATCCAGAAGGATTCCGCTAATCGAGTACTCGTCGCGGAGCGGATAGATCAGGAGATGAACATGCTCGGGCATGAGCACATAGCCCCACAGTTCGAAGCCATGTTTGTCACGTGCCTTGGCGAGTGCATCGAGAAGCCATCGCCGCGACCGGTCGCCATTTAAGAACGGGCGATTCCTGAAACAACTGAACGTCAGCGCATGTGCATGGCCGGGAGTGTTTTCTCGATGGCAGGTCTTGCGTTTTCGCGTATCACGGCCCTGGCGCGATGGTCCCACAAGCATGGCAGGGAATCCGTCGTTCGCATGCAACTCATGCCGCATGGCGGCGCTCGCCTTCGGCGAGCTTGGCCATGCCACCCCATCGAGCTTGGCCATGCCACCCCGACTTACAGCAGCGCCGCGACGGTTTCGCCGATTTTCGCGGGCGAATCGGCGACGGTGACCCCGGCCTCCTTCAAGGCGGCGATTTTGGATTTCGCCGTGCCCTCCCCGCCGCTGATGATGGCCCCGGCGTGGCCCATGCGCTTGCCGGGCGGGGCCGTCTGACCGGCGATGAAGGCGACGATCGGTTTGGTCACGTTGTGCAGGATGTACTTGGCCGCTTCCTCCTCGTCGGTCCCGCCGATCTCGCCGATCATCACGATGGCGTCCGTTTTGGGGTCCTTCTCAAACATCTCCAGCAGCTCAATGAAGTTCAGCCCCTTCACCGGGTCGCCGCCGATGCCGATGCAGGTGGATTGGGCGAAGCCCCGCGTCGTGCATTGCCAGACGGCCTCGTAGGTGAGCGTCCCGCTACGGGAGATGATGCCTACGCTCTTGCACTTCCCGTCGGTCGGCTTGTGGATGTAGCCGGGCATGATCCCGATCTTGCACTCACCGGGCGTGATGATCCCCGGGCAGTTTGGGCCGATCAGGAACGTTTTCTTCTCATCGAGGAACTGCCGAATGCGAACCATGTCGAGCGTCGGAATCCCCTCGGTAATGAGCACGATGAGCGAGCATCCGGCGTCGGCGGCCTCCATCGCGGCGTCGGCGGCGAACGGCGCGGGCACGAACATCATCGACACGTCGGCGCCGGTGGCCGCGACCGCGTCGTGACAGGTGTCGAACACCGGCAACCCGTGCTCCGACTTCGTCCCTCCCTTGCCGGGCGAGACCCCGCCGACCATCTTCGTGCCGTATTCCAGACACCCCGCGGTGTGGAACGCCCCGGCCTTGCCGGTGATGCCCTGACAGATCACCGTCGTATCGCGATTGACCAGAATGCTCATGCTGACCGCCGATCGCTGCCGTTGTTCGCCGTTGCCATCCCAGCGATAAATCGCTGGGCTATTCTCAAGTGCCCCTACGGGGCACGGTGCCGGCAGATCGGAGGGATGATAACGGTCCGTCGTTGGACCGTCGAGTCGCGCGGACGATCGCGGTTTTTCGCCGTCCGAGAAAGGTCCCGATCCCACCATGTCGCTGCGTTTCTCACCTGACCCGGGCCTCGGCCTCCGCCTTCGTATCGTAGAGTCGTTCGGAGGGGACGAAGCACAGTGGGTCGCGGGGTACTCCGTTGTGGGACGCCGCAAGAGACGCGGCGTCGACGACGGCCCCAGCAGGTTGTCCGCGACTGAATCAGCCCTGAGCGGCCGCCATCAACCGGAAGCGTTGGTGGGGAAGCCGGCCAAAGACTAAGGGGGGAAGAAGCTGTGTGCGTCCGAAAAATGGCGGACGGTGGGGCCGCGCGCCTCGCCGGTCTCGTGGCTCGCGCCTTGATCGCCCCGAGCCTTGCGTTAGTCCTAAACGGGTGCGGCGTCAACGTCGGCTCTCCACCGAGCGACGGATCGCCGTCGACCTCTACGCTCTCCACGCTGAATCTCGACGCCATCCCCACGTTCTACGAGAACGACGCCAACAACCTGTTGGATCTCGCGCAATCCATCGCCGTGACGGGAGAGCCGCAGGCCATCCGCGGCAGCATCAGCAGCGCCGACGATGTGGACGTCTATGACCTGGGCCCGGTCGAGCCGGGGGACCACATCGTCGTCAACATCACCGCCGACGACTCGCTGACGGCGGCGATGGCCCTTTTTGACGATGCCGGGGCGGCCTTGCTCATCAACGACCATCGCAACGTTTATCTCGGGCGATATGGACCCTTCATCGACGTGGTCATCCGCCGCCCGTCGCAGTCGTCCTTCGTCGCTCTCGCCTCGACGCCGGGGTACGCCTCGACGGGCGACTATGTTCTCACCGCGGTCGACGAATTCCCCACGCCGATCCCCGACCCGCGACCGGACGTGATCCTGTTGGACTTCGCCCGCGAGAAGAACCTGCGCATCGGCAGCCGTCCGGTCATCGACGTGCCTGCCTTCGACGCCGCCAACATTTCTTCCGCCTACCAGGGAAGCACCGACGATATGATCGCCCGGATCGTCGCCCGCGTGCGTGAGGACTTCGTCGCCTACGACGTGACCATCGTGTCCACCAGCGAGGGTGCGGCATACGATGGGAAGATGAGCCGGATCCATTTCGGCACGTTCGATCCGGCGTTGCTAGGCGTCGCGGAGGGCGTGGACGAGTTCAACGCCGCCGGCGCTCAAGAAGCGATCGTCTTCACGGATACGTTTTCCGCGTTCATGCCGCTCGCCCCGTCGGTCGCCGACATGGCCCAAGCCGTCGCCAACGTCGCCAGCCACGAAATCGGGCATCTACTCGGCTTGGTCCACACCAACAACGCCGACGATCTGATGGACGTCACCGCGAGCCTGAGCGAGCTGCTGCTCGACCAGGATTTCGCGAAGTCGCCGCTCTACTCCGCCGTGTTTCCGTTGGGTAATCAAGATTCGGTCCAATCGTTGCTCGATGCCCTGGGCGGCGATGAGGAACTTGCTCATCAAAAGAGCCAGGAGCGCGATCGTTCGAGAGTGCAGGTCCGCGATCGACCCTGGTTGCCGCCGGCGCGGGCGTCCAGCATGTTGAGCGGCTGCGGGTTGCACGGGCACTAAACGACCGCGCGTGATTGTGCAACAGCTCTCCGAACCCCAAGGCGCAAGCGCGGGGCTGGCATCCCCCCTCTCCGAGGGGGGACAAAAGGGGGGTGAGGGCCGGTCGCTTGCGCTCCCGGTTCGGATCGGCGTCGCAGGATGGAACACGCCGATATAGGTTGCATCCATCGGCCTCCGACCTATAACTATGCCGAGACCGGCGGAACGGAGAGTGTCTCGGATGAGGAATGGACTCATGAAGGCTGTGTTTGGCCAAGCGGAGTCGCACGAGGGTCTTCCCGTGCGGGGTCGCGTCGGCCTGATCGGTTGGTTCATCGTTGTTATCTGGGTGGGCGGCTGCCCGTCGATCGTGGTTCCGCCCGACGGCGGCGGGCCGATCGTGGACGGCAATCGGGATACCTCCGTGACCAGCACCCTCGGAAAGACCTCCGGCGAGCCGAACGACGCATTCAGCGACCCGGTCGTCGCGGTCTTTGATTCGACCGGCACGGCCCGGTTGCAGGGGACGGTGGAGACCGTGGACGACCTTGACGTTTATCTGCTCGGACGAATGTCGCCCGGTGATCGGATCATCGTGGACGCCTACGCCAATGGCTCCCCCTTGGACGTCACCATTGCCCTGTTCGACGACCAGAGCCGCCTAGTGTACAACAACGACGACCGTCAAGCTCAAACCTCCTGCGGACAGGACATTCAGCCCCCGACGTCGCTTGACGCCTACATCGACTTTGTCGTCCGCCATGCGGGTAATCCCTACTACTTGGCGGTAACCCGTTCACCCTTCGCCTCCAGCAACATGTTGATCGGAAGTTACCGGGTGGATATCACCGCGAAATCGGGGTTCGACGTGCCGCCGCCGGCCGTTCAGACCTTGTTGCTCGACTTTGACGGTGCGGTGGTGAACTCGCCCATGCTCGGTCAGATGACGCTCCTGCCCTTCGACGCGGCCGCCATCGCCCCCGTGTATCAGGGGACGACCCAAACGGTCAAGGACCGCATCCGTGACGTGTTTGATCAGAACTACGAGCGCTTCAATGTGATCATCCTCACCACCGACGATCCGCCTCCGCCGCCGGGCACGGTTTATTCGACGATCTTTTTCGGAGGCTTCGACCGCAGCGCCTTCGGCCTGTCGGAGGACGTGGACCTGTACGACATCGATCGCTGTGACGATGCCATCATCTTTACCGAGTCCTTCACCCCGTCCGTCTTTACAGGCGTGCCGACGGCCGTCGAACTCGGGACCGCGATCGGCAACGTAGGTGCGCACGAGGCCGGGCACTTGTTGGGATTGAACCATACAGACGATGATCTAGATCTGATGGACGATCAATCGCCCGCGGACGCCTTCCTGGACGACCAGGAGTTCAAAGAGGCGCCCTTGTCCACCGACATTATGCCCATCGGCACGCAGGACGGCGTGCTCCTGCTGGACGAAATCGTCGGACCGCGCGACGCAACGTAAAGAGAATTACGAATTACAAATTACGAAAAATGAATGGCCGACCGCCTGTCTGTAATCTGTAATTCGTAACTCGTAATTCGTAACTCGTAACTCGCTTCCCGCAGAACCATTTGAGGCATCGCGGAGCCGTCGGCCGGTCGGTTCACCGGCCTTGGGGGGACGGAACATGACGCCTCTGTATGCCCATTGCCCGTACTGCGGGTTTCCGGTCGTCGTGAACGGAATCGAGCGGGTCATCCCACGCCGGTGTCGGCAGTGCCGCGAGGAGTACACGCCCGGCGTGCCGCCTCGTCGCAACCAAGCCGCCACGCGTGAAGGACGGTCCGTGGCCGTCGAGCATCAGCGAGCGACGCTGCGTGCCCGAATCAAGCAGCGCCGCCGATCGCTCCAGTGAGGACGGTCGCGTCGCGACGGGCTGGACGCTATACTGGCGGACGTAGCCTCGGCCCTGACGGATCGGCCGGCGCCGACGAGCTATGAGGATGAATCGTTCCCGTTCCGGGCGAACCCGTACGACGTGAAAACGGAACTACGCCAACGGCTTCGGAAGGTCCTGGCCGGCATCCCGCCCGACGAGCTCGGCGCACGGTCGCTCCGCGCCTGTCACCGGCTCTTTGAGCAACCCGAGTATCTCGGGGCCGAGGTCATCATGGTGTTTCTCTCCCTGCCCACCGAGATCGAAACCGCCCCCATCGTCCTTCGCGGCTGGCAGGATCGAAAGCGGATGCTCGCCCCGAAGGTCAGTTGGAGCCAACGGCGAATGTTGCCCGTGGAAATCCGCTCGCTTACCGAGGACCTGGTCGTCTCCACGATGGGCATCCGCGAGCCGGTGTCGGGCATTCCGTTCCCGATATCGTTGATCGATCTGGTCATCGTACCCGGTCTGGGTTTCGACGAGTTCGGAAACCGCCTGGGCCGGGGGCGGGGGTTCTACGATCGGTTCCTTTCGCATTCGGAGTTTCACGGCGTCGCCTGCGCCTTGGCCTTCGAGGCTCAGATGACCCCGGCCGTCCCCGTTGGACCACTCGATCGTCACGTCGATATGCTCGTCACCGACGAAAAAGTCCGACGATTCTCTTCTGGAGGCGACGCCCAGGGCGATTCACGGAGTTGATCCGAGCCGCGGCATTCATGCCGCGGGTGTGTATGCCCCGCCCATCAATGGGGCGGCTCGGGTCGAGGGCACGGACCGGAGTCTGCTCTACGCATCCGCCCGCCACGTCGGTTCGCGGGTCCTCGGCGTTGGCCGCGTCATTCGTCGAATCGCCTCCGCGAACTGCTCGTCGTCCTTCACGATCGCCCGCAGATGATCAAAAGATCGGTGGCACGATCATGCCGGCGCCGTTCCCAGGGGATCGACCCTCACCCTTACCCATAACTTTTGGAGTTTCTGCGGTCCGGGGACCGAATAAAGAATGTCGCTGTTCGCGCGAACGAGCTGTGAAGGAGTTCTGAACAGGAGGTTCACCGATGACGGAGATTCTGCGCGCAGCGGATTG
>JAZDHF010000045.1:0-6441 GCA_043806315.1 Planctomycetota bacterium
CAGGTGCCGCCGCAAAATCGCCACCTTCTCCTGGCCTGTGAAATGTCGCCGTTCCTTCACGCTGCTCATCTCGTTTTCCTCCGTTCGGGACTACACTAACCAACACGGCGGAAAACTCCATTTCCGTCTGAAGCAACACACCCGCCGGGAAGCTGCGCCGGCGGACACCACATTATCGCATCGTTGACGCCAGCACGCAACGCCTGGAGGACGACACGGGGGGTTGCATCACGACGCCGCCGGTCGGAACATGGACGTATGACCGAGGTCGCATTTCGACAGTGCATGGCCCCCGACTGCGGCCCAGCGTCCGGCCTTATTGAGGTGTTGCACGCATGATCCGACTAGCGGTGGCGGGCGCGGCGGGGCGGATGGGACGATGCGTGCTTGAACTCGCCTCGCGCGACCCGCGCTTCGAGATCGCCGCGGCGATCGACCGGGACGCCGAGCGGATTTTCCCGGCGTGTGACGTACTAATCGACTTCACGGATGCCGACGGCACCATGGCGTGGATTGACATGTGCGAGAGGCGGCGGGTTTCGACGGTCATCGGCGCGACGGGACACGATGAGTTACAGTTCGCGCGAATCGCGCAGGCCGCCGAAGTCATCCCCATCGTCAAGGCCGCCAACTTCAGCATCGGGATGCAGGTCGTCCTGAACGCCGTGGGGAGGATCGCCAAGGAGCTGGGCGAAGAATACGACATCGAGATCGTCGAGACGCATCATCGCCACAAGATCGACGCCCCCAGCGGGACCGCGCTGACCATCGTTGAGCGGATCGTCGAGGGGCGCACACTCCGAACCCGGAGCGCAAGCGACGGGCCGGGCGTCGACCCGCTCGCTCGCGCTCGGGGTTCGGATTCGACCGCGTCACAGGTGGTCTTCGGACGGCACGGCAGAGTCGGCGAGCGACCCAAGGGCCAGATCGGCGTCCACGCCGTGCGAATGGGCGAGGTTGTTGGGCAGCACGAAATCCACTTTAGCGGACCCGGCGAGACGATCACGATCCGCCACACGGCACAGTCGCGGGAGACGTTCGCCGCGGGAGCGCTGCGTGCGGCCGCGTGGGTGGTCGGGAGGCCGCCCGGTCTGTATTCGATGCGGGACGTGCTGGCTGAGGAATAACGAACAACCATGCGGCGCGGAATGTTGGAACCGCAATGCAAGTTGTGTGTCAAACATGGAGAGCCCCATGCGTCACCCACAAGGGGTGACGCTACAGGGAAACGCACTCAAGGAACACAGCAAAAGGAAACGAACCGATGAGACTTACGACCTCCTATTACAAAGAACTCGCCCTCATCCTTTTCCTCGGATCGCTGGCCGCCCCCACTCTGGGCGCGGACGCAACTCAGGAATCGACCGCCCTGACCATCTACAGCACCGCGACGCCCGGCTCCGTTCCGCCGGAGATGTACCAACCGGGGATGCAGCAGGCCGTCTATGGGGTGCAGTGGCGGCAGCAAATCCCCGGCTATGCCATCGTCAAACAAGAGCGCCCCTTCAAGCTCGGTCAAGGGCGAAGCACGATTCGGTTCACCGATGTGGCCTCCCAGATCGAGCCGACGACGGTCGCGTTCGCCTCGATCACCGATCCGACGGGCACCCACGTGCTCGAGCAGAACTACGAGTTCGATCTGGTCAGCACCGAAAAGCTCATGCAGCGCTACCTCGATCGGCCCATTACGGTTGAACAGGCCCACGGCGACAAGCTCGAGACCTTCACGGGTACGCTGCTCAGCACGGCCGGTGGGTTGTTGCTCAAAGGGGCCGACGGCGGCGTGCAGGTCATCAACGGTTATTCCAACGTCCGATTCCCGGAACTGCCCGGCGGACTCATCACCAAGCCGACGCTGGTGTGGGACGTCTTCACCGAAAAACCCGGCGACCACCGCACGCGCGTCACCTACGAAACCAAGGCCATGACTTGGTGGGCCGACTACAACATCGTTTTCGCGGAGGGCAAGGACGCCAACAGCGGTGTCCTCGACATCGGGGCTTGGGTGAGCATCATCAATCAGTCCGGGGCGACCTATCCCGACGCCAAGCTGAAGTTGATCGCCGGCGACGTACATCGCGCGCCGACGCCGCCTCCCGCGCGGCCTATGATGGCGAAGCGGGCGCTGGCCGAAATGGCACTCGCGGGGGCCGACGCCGGCTTCGAGGAGAAGGCGTTCTTCGAGTACCACCTCTACACGCTGGGCCGCCCCACGACACTGCCGGACAACTCCACCAAGCAGATTGAGCTGTTCCCCACGGCCAGGAAGGTGCCGTGCGAGAAGGTCATGGTGTATTACGGGTTGGCTTCGCGCTACCCGGCCTACGGCAGTCCGATGACGGACCGCAATTTCGGTCTCCAGTCCAACCCGAAGGTGGACATCTACCTGAAATTCAAGAACGAAAAGGCCATCGGCATGGGCATGCCGCTTCCGTCGGGACGCATTCGAGTGAGCAAGCTGGACCCGGCCGACGAGACCTTGGAGTTCATTGGCGAGGACAGCATCGACCATACCCCCAAGGACGAGCAAGTCCTCATCAAGATGGGCAGCGCCTTCGACGTGGTCGGGGAACGCAAGCAGACCGACTTCGCCGTGGACAGCAATCGCAACTGGATGGACGAGACCATCGAGATCAAGGTCCGCAACCACAAGGAGGAGAAGGTCAAGGTCATCGTCAAGGAAAACCTCTACCGCTGGACGAACTGGCAGATCACCAAGAAGACCCACGAGTTCGAGAAGATCGACTCGCGGACGATTCACTTCCCGGTCGAGGTAGACAAGGACGGCGAGGTGACGATGCGATATACGGTGCACTACAGTTGGTGAGCGCTTGCGGAAGCCATGCTGAGTCGATCGGAGCTTTGGGACATTGCGCGAACGCGGCTCAAGGACGCGGACGTGCTCGTCAACTCACAGCGGTATCATGGTGCGATCTATGTTTGCGGATACGCCGTCGAACTTGCACTAAAGGCCAAGATTTGTCGAACCTTGAAGTGGAAGGGCTATCCATCGACAAGAAGGGAGTTTCAGGACTTTCAAACCTTTCGGACTCATAACTTGGACGTATTGCTCAAACTGTCGGGTGCCGAAGAGAAGATAAAGACCGGTCTGTCTCCCGAGTGGTCGGCGGTGGCGAGCTGGGAACCCGAGGTGCGGTACCAGCCGGTCGGGAGCGCAACGAAAGAGGGCGCGAAGCTGATGATTGATTCCGCGTCGCGCCTCCTGGCAGCACTGTGAAACAGATTCTCCCAAAACTGGTCGCCGCGGAGCGCGAGATCGCGTCTGAAAAAGGTCCGTTCGTTCTCTTCGCCCTGTTTCTGCGCGATGACGCGCCGGACGTATGGGATTTGGTCGCGTCGGCCACATGGCTCGACCGGGACAAACAAGCAGGCTTGGCCTACCTGATAAAGAAGGTTCGTTCGCACCTCGCGGCAGGCGAGTTTCTAATGCTATCACGGTTCGTTGTGCTTGAACAAGAAAACCCGATTCTCCGCGCGGTTCACCGTGGAGTGCAGACGGAGCACCCGATCACCGAGGTCGTGAATTGCACATTCGATGGGTTGCACCTCCGGCACGCCTATATCTTCACGTCCAAGCCGCAGACCAAAAAAGAGAAGCGCAAACGAGCCGCCGTCTAACGAGGGTTGCCGCGGGATATGCCGTGCTCGCCGTGTTTCAGTAGGCTCTCGAGGTATCCGGCGATCGCATCGGCGGCCATCTTCCGGGCCTGGCGCAGCGTCCGTCCCCAGGTGATGCAGCCCGGCAGCGTGGGAACGAAGACAGTATACCCTCCCTCGGGTTCTGGGCGCAGAACGATCTGATACCGCATGAGAGCAAACTCCGACTGAAGACGGTATAGGGCAGATAAGACAACTGCCCTGTTGGTCTCTTAGGCCGTCGCTTCGGGCGCGGCCGGGGGCTCCGTGGCGGGCTTGTTCTTGTTGCGCTTCTTCTCGCGGTGCGCGTGCATCCCCTTGGCGGCCTTTTCCCATAGCTCGTAGGCTTCCTTCCGCTCCCCCTTTTTCCAGGCGGCGGCGGCGTTGATCTTCTGGCGTTTGAACGCTTTGGTCGGTCGTGGCATCGGTGTCCCCGTACGGTTACTCTCGACGGCCCGTCGCGACGGCGGGCACGAACGCGGGATGATAACCGGGCGTATGGAGAATGCCAAATCCGTGATGGATGGGCCCGAGGACGTAACCCTCACCCCGACCCTCTCCCTGGAAGGGAGTGGGGGTCTGCAGGGCGGGGCTAGCGATTGTGGGCGCGGAGTTGTTCGCGTAGGACGCGAACGAGCATCTCGCGGGAGGACGTATCCAGCGTCCCAAGGGCCTGCTCGAACTTCTCCACCCGGCGCTTCTCCTCGAGATAGTTGCGGATGTCGGGCACGAGGCGGACGGCGTCCTTGAGCACGCCGCGGAGGTCGGCGATGGTGTCCCGGTCCACGGTGTTGACCCGTGTGCACAGGTCGTCGATCAGCCTCTGCAGTTCATTCAGCCAGTGGCCGTAGTTGTTCTCGTGGGCCAGGTATTTCTGGGCGTCGGAGATGAGGAACGTGCGGATCAGGTCGTGGTCGTTGTCGTTGAGCGCGTCGCCCTTCTCCAGGCGGCGGATGGTGGCGCGGGCCTCGTTGGCCCAGAGGGACTGCTGGGTCTCGCGGACGAAGGCCTCCACCTCGTTGAGATAGCGTTCGAAGGCCTCGAAATCCTCGGCGGATTCATGGGCCAGAGCGCTTTGCGACGCCTCCCGCAATCCTTGAACCGTTTCGACCAGTTGATCCGTATCGACCATCGTCATCGGTGGACTCCTTCGATCGCTGCGACTGTCCCATAACCCCGGCGCGGCCAATCCCCCAAAGCAGACCCGGCGCGGTCTTGATCGAAGCATCGACCGGACCCGCGGCGCGGTTGAACAAATCCAACCCCGGCCAGGGCGTGCCCAATCCCGCGCGGCAAGGTTCACGCGACCCCTCCTCACGCATTCCCGCGAGTGATATGATGGGACCGGACGATCGGGACCGGAGACCGCGACCATGATTTATCTCGACTACAACGCATCCACGCCGGTGGATGAGTCCGTGCGCGAGGCCATGTTGCCGTACCTGGGACGGACGTATGGAAACGCGTCCAGCTCCCACGCGATGGGTCGTGCGATCCGTGAGGCCGTCGAAAAAGCGCGAGGTCAGGTCGCGTCCCTGCTGGGCGCGTCGCCGGAGGAGATCGTCTTCAACTCCGGCGGAACGGAAGGCTGCAACCACGTCATCAAGGGCGTGGGCTACGCGCTGCGTGACCGCGGCAAGCACATCATCACCTCCGCCATCGAGCACGCTGCGGTGCTTAATTCGTGCCGATTCCTGGAGGAACAGGGTTACGAGGTCACGTACGTCGGCGTGGACTCCACCGGTCGGGTCGATCCCGAGTCTGTCGTCAACGAGGTTCGGCCCGACACGATCCTGATTGCGATCATGCACGCCAACAACGAGGTCGGCACGATCCAGCCGATCGCCGAGATCGCGGAAATCGCCCGCGAAGGCGGCGTGCTCATGTACACCGACGCGGCCCAGTCGTGCGGCAAGATCGAAACCCGCGTCGACCGCCTCGGTGTGGATTTCCTCACCATCGTGGGACATAAGCTCTACGCCCCACAGGGAATCGGCGCCATGTACATCCGCCGCGGCGTGACGCTCGAACCCCTGAACCATGGCGCCGGTCATCAGCACGGGCAGCGTTCGGGCACGGAGCCGTCGGCCTTGATCGCCGGGTTGGGAGCCGCGGCTGAGCTTGCGCTGCGACACGACTGGGCGGCGCGCGCGACCACGTTGAGGGACCGACTCCACGCGGGGTTGAAGCGAGCGCTCGGCGATGACGTCGTCCTGCTTGGGCATCCCGCGGAACGGCTGCCGAATACGTTATGCGTCGGCTTCCGCGGGCGGATCGGGGCGGAAGTGCTCGCCGCTTGTCCCGACCTCTGTGCGACCACGGGGGCTGCGTGCCACTCGGATCGCCCCGGACGGTCCGCGACGCTGACCGCGATGAAGGTGCCCGAAGAAATCGCCTTCGGCGCGGTGCGCTTCAGCCTCGGTCGGCCGACCACCGAGCGAGAAATCGACGCCGCGATCGAACAAGTCGTCGCCGCGGTTCCCGCCCTCTGCCATGCGAAAGGTTAGTGCTCCGTCAGCGATGAATTGACGGATTGAGGGTGGCATGCCCAAGCCCGCCGAAGGCGGGCGCCGGCATGTCGTTCCTCGGCATGGCGGCGCTGCGCTTGGCCATGCCACCCGAAGAATCGGCTGTGTCGAGGCACTAGCCCGCATTTCTCACCAAGTGTTGCGAGTCGATGCTGGTTGAGCCGAAAACAGAGGTTGGTGGCAGGTTGCGTAGGGAATGCGGCGGGAGGTGGTAGGCTACGCCGCGTTCGGCGGAGTGGAGGAGGCGGGGAATGCC
>JAZDHF010000046.1:0-3655 GCA_043806315.1 Planctomycetota bacterium
CCGCGCCGGGAAAATCGGCGCGCAACCTGTTGAATCGCATCAGGAAACCGAACCTACCGTTACGATTTACGTGTCGGTTCGCCTTGTAGCCCGCTACATGGACCCCGACCGCGGCCGCTTCCTGACCATGGACCGGATCGCCGGAGTGAACGCCCGTCCGGACACCCTGCACAAATACGTCTACACCGCGAACGACCCCGTCAACGGCATAGACCCGAGCGGCGAGTTCTTCCTGTCCGAAATCATGTGCAACCAGTCGATCGCCAATATCATTCAGCCTGCCGTCGATTCACTGTGGTACGGCGTTGTCACGTACGCCAAGCACCTGGATATTTCTCGTGCGCTGCGAACGCAGGAACTGCTCGACGCAGGGGCCGAAACACCGGAACTCGTTGCCGCTTACTATGGCCTGTCACCAGAGGATTTCCGCGTGGTGGGTGTTCATGCCCAATTCCTGCTCGTTCCACTCGGGTATCTCTCGCAAATCGACGTGTTTCCCGCCGCTACCAGGCTCGACTTGGATATCGTTGGCGTGACGGAGCCGAAAGAAGAATCCCCCGGCGGATTCATCTGCCTGAACACGAACAACTGCGCCACGTGCAGGCGTGAGATCAAGATACAGTCGATCGTCGGGCAGCACGTCGGCGAGGTCACACTGAAGCTCACGACCAACGGTCACAAGATCAGGGTCTACAGCAGCGCTTCCGGTGGGCTTCCTCTAGCTTTTGCCGGCGGTACGGAGAAGTTCCCGTTCGCACAATTGCCGCGGTCGCTGTGGGTGGAGGGTGTTCAGGTCAGTGCTTCGCAGGGCGACGTCCTGCTGACCGCGACCGCGCCCGGATTCTCGCCTGATCGCATCGCGCTGACCGTTGCCGGCATGAGCACGCTGAAAGTCACCGACATCGGAACAGGCGAATCCGTGACGAATCCGGTCGCAACCAACATGGTCGTCTGCGAGCAGATGTCCGGGAACGTCAACCTTTCGCTTGGCATAACGACGATCCCGTCCAACCTGACAACAGGCGTATCTTTCCTCTGGAAGATCGAGGGGACGAATGCCGTGCCTTCAAACGGAAACTTCAACGCCGCCCAGAGTATCGTCTTGCAGCCGGGCACCACGGATGCCTCTCGCGCATATTCTGTGAAGGCCGGTTGCGACGCCAATGCCAACGGCGTGCTGGACGCCGAGGAAGTCAGCCACCAGGTGGATTTGCAGGCCGTCAAGATCGGCCCTATCGATCTCCAGGCCTTGGGGCAGGCGAAGGAGAAGGTGCCGCCGATCCCTGTTGGCAGCGCAGTCCAGGCGCTGGTTTCCACCATGCCGACCGGGCGCGTCGTGACGTGGAGCATGGAAGTCGAAGAGACGAACGGCCCCGGTCGTCTCGTGCTTGCGGCCATACACCCGGTCACGGGCGTCATCACCGTGCGCACGGAGTCCGGCTCGGGATGGATACGAATCCGGGCCACCGACGTTGAATGCACCAATTGTTATGCCGAAGCCCGGGCCCACGTTGGGTGCTCGTCCTGCAGCACCGACGGGCAATGCCCCAAGGAAGAAGCCAGCGCGCTGGTCCAACTCCACAGCGTTGACGTTCGGATCAGTCTCGGTTCCGCACAGGATGGCGCGGAGGCCGGATGGCTGGTGCTGACCGGCTCCAGCCTTACCCCGGATATGGCCACGCCGGGCGCGCTCGAATTCTCGACGTTGCGCAACGATGTCATGCCCATCTACTCGGCCGCAAACGTCCTTCGCCAGGTGGTCACGCCCTCGAACATCGTCGATATCGCTGCCCTCAACGGCTACACGTACGAAGCCCGCTTCTACCGGCCTGCCGCCGCCACGGGCACGAACGCGGATGGAACACTGGTCATCAGCGGCTCAGCAAGTCCCTTTGCAACCTGGCGCGTGGAAAATACATCGGCCAGTACAACCAGCATCAGCGGATTGCGCGTCACCGGCACCAAGGATGGTGTCACCCGAGCCTACGAATACTCCCGCAGCGGTGCCGACTGGATCCTGGCCTCGCTGGACGGAATTCAGCCTGTGACGCGCCAACGGGCATCTTCCGTCAACGTTGCAGGTGATCGCGTCGTGACTTGGACAACGGAAGACGTGTCCGGCCGGGTCGACGCAAAGCGAAGCATCGCCTTCCGGACTTTCGCATGGGGCGAGTCCGTCGTGTCGGAAGTTGAGGACCCGAATGGCGCGGCGCTTGCCACCATCCTGGATTATCACACGACCGGTCCCGGCACAGGACGTCTCAAACGGCAGGTCAATCCGGACGGCAGTTGGACGCGTTACGAATACAACACGTCAGGCAATGTCATCCAGGAAATCAGCGCATGGCTGGACGCGCCATCGACCGCGCCGGCTTCATCCGCCAAGGCCGTTTACTACGACTACGCGCCTGTGGATGCCTTCGATACCCAGCATCCGCTCGATGGTCTGAATCCGCGGACCGTGCGCGAGGAAATCCTCGGCGTCGTGACGCGAAAGACCTACCACGTCTACGCCGTGAACCCGGTGACGGGCGTCCGCACCGAAATTGAGGAGCAGGCCATCTCCGCCGCCTCCGCGTACGGCGCAACCGGCAACCTTCGCACGGTCTGGACGTACATGGCCGCAACGAACGATGCCGCGACCGCAGGCCGCCTCCAGAGCGTTGTCTACCCCGACGGCCGGACGGAAACCTATGCCTATAACCGCGGCACATTCAATACCAGCGTTTTGCCCCCGATCTTTACGCCGTCGTCGCTCGGGAAATTCCTGCGCACGACTCAAACCAGCGGCACGCAGGGCTCGCCCAGCGGCGTGGCCCTGAAGACCACCCGCCGCGAGAGCGTCCGGGACCCACTGGGCCGCTCGGTCTTCGACCAGGAATTGGTCTGCACCTCACCCGGCGCCTACTCCGTCATGAGTTGGAGCGCCTACACGCTGGACGCGTTCGGTCGACAGGCGGGCGTGACCCGGTCGGATGGCGCTCAGAGCGGAAAGGCCTGGGATTGCTGCGGAACCGTATCGGAAACCAATGAGCAGGGTATCGCCACGCTCTACACGTATGACGCCCTTCGTCGCGTAACGAGCATGACGAAGCTCGGCTACTCCGGCGGTTCCTGGTCCAACCAGCCCGATATCGTAACCAGTTACGCCTACGACGCCGCCGGACGCCGCACGAATGAAACCATGAGCGGCGGCTCGGTGTCCTTGTCCCAGCGATGGACGTTTGACGGGGCCGGGCGCACGGTCCGTCAAATCGATACCGCGGGACTCGCCACGGAATACGCGTATGCCGGCGGCGGCCGCACGACGACGATCACGCACCCCGATTCGACGACGGAGACATCCGACAACTATCTTGATGGCCACACCCGTAGCCGTACCGGCATCGGTCTGACGGAAGAAACGCACCTCTACGGTGTCAATCCCGACGGCAGCCAGTGGTCCGCCACGTACCTCGGCCCGCTGGGCACAAACTCGCCCGTATGGGAGAAGGCCACGTCCGATCTGCTCGGCCGGGCAGTTCGGACGGAACGTCCCGCGTTCGGCGGCGGAACGAATATTGTCAGCAGCTTCTACAACAGCCTCGGACAACTCGTCCGCACCCGCAGGCTCGTCGCAAGCGGCGGCACGACCACGCAACTCGGCGCCGACATG
>JAZDHF010000047.1:0-42680 GCA_043806315.1 Planctomycetota bacterium
GCACGCACGGCTCACTTCCGATATCCCGCCGCGACCCAAGGCGCGTGCTTCGTTGGCCGCCAGGAGCCGGCGCATCCGCTCGTCCAGCAGCGCCCATACGCCGACCAGCTTCGCCTGAAGTTCCGAGAAAGTCTTCATGCCCCGAGATCATACGCGTGCCGCCCTATTGCTGCAACCCTTATTTATTTACGCCACCATAGCGAATGGTAATGGTCGCGACATCGGGCTGTCCGGTCTAGGGACAAAGGCTGGTGAACTCACCGGCGTGATGCTCGATGAGATAGTCGCGCATCGGATGCGGGTTGGGGAAGACTTCGATGGCCGCGGCCATGACCGGCAACGGATAATCGGCGACGCGGGGGTTGAGGTGAGTCCCGTGCGTGCGCGTCGGCGTAATTCGATCGATCCGAACACTGACGAGGTCGCCGGTGCGGACCGTCCGATCGGCCTCGAAATGAATCTCGAAATAACGATCGGCCCGGCCGTGGCGAATCCCGACCCCGTCTGAGTATCTATCCCATGATTGTGTGGCACCGGCATCTTGCCGGCGTTTCCACGGGCTGGAAGCCCGTGCCACACTTGTCTTCGACATAGGCTCTGAATCGTCCGACAAACCGTCGGACGGTTCGACGATGACACGTTCAACGCATCCGAGAAGTTGCCGGCGATAGGCCGTCGAACACTCCCTCTCAACCTCGGCCAATCGCTGCATTCGTTCATGCACCACAGGCGAAGGTACGAACTCCTTTTGCCAACGCGCGGCCGCCGTCTTCTCTCGCGGGCTGAAGGGGAAGGCGTGAATCTTGCAGAACTCCGCGGACCGAGCGACCTCGACCGAGGCCTCAAAGTCGGCCTCCGTCTCCCCCGGAAAACCGACGATGATGTCCGTCGAGATCGCCGGACGGTCGAGGGACCGGCGGACGCGCCCGATCATCTCCACGAAGGCTTCGATGGTGTACTGCCGGTTCATCCGGTGGAGAACCCGCGCGCTTCCCGATTGCAAAGGGAGGTGCAGGTGGGGTACGCAAGTCCGATGGGTGGCCAGGATTCCGAGCAGCGAGTCATCGACATCACCCGGTTCGAGACTCGAAAGGCGCAGCCGCTCCAGTCCCTCTACCCGGGCGAGCGCTTCCACCAGACTCGCGAAAGGGGATCGCGCCGCGGTAAACCGCTTTCGGATCGCCGTCGAACGCCCGTAGGCCCCCAGAAAGATCCCCGTGAGGATGATCTCCCTGTGCCCGGCGTGCACCAGCGTCCGGGCCTCGGCGACAGCCACCTCGATCGGTTTGGAACGAAGCACAGGCCGAAGTTGCGGGATGATGCAATAGGTGCAGTAGGCGTCGCATCCATCCTGAACCTTGAGAAACGCCCGTTGGTGTCCGGCGAAGGCTTCAATTCGACCCACTAATGCGCTCTCGCTCTTGACAACGGGCAGGGCGACGGAAAGAATGTTTGTCGACGCGGACGAGTGCTGCGTTGCATTCGTCCGGCGAGGGTGCCGTGAGGCGACCGGCTTCATCCGTATTTCATCCCGCCCGGCACCCGACGATCGGTCCGGCGCGTCGTGGACGACGCCGCCTTGGTTGACCGACCCGAGCGTCGAAGACTCCAACCGTTGAGCGAGTAGCTTCCGCAGCTCGGCACAGACGTCGGTATCGTGCCCCCAGACCGCGGCCACGCCGTCCAGCGCGCGAAGACCTTGCGCATCGGCGGAGGCGCCGCACCCGACGACGATCACGGAAGTCCGCCCGCCGCGGGCAACGCGGCGGACGGCCTGACGGTTTTTTCGCGCCGCGGACGCGGTGACCGCGCAGGTGTTCACCACCGCGACGTCGGGCAGTTCGTTCGACCGCGCCGGACGCAGGCCGAACGACTCCACGACTTCGCGGAGCTGTTGGGACTCGTACTGATTGACTTTACAGCCCAAGGTGGTCAGCCGATACTTCGCAACCATGCGTACGGACTGTAGACCGCGATCCTGGACCATGCAACGACGCTCAGAAATCCGCTCACTTCCGTTCGCGGCTCTGATGGCGCCGTTCCGGTTCAGCGGTTGCCGTCACCGGGAGGCCGATTGATGGCCGGTACACAAGCGGTTTGGGGCATTGACGTGGGGCGATGCGCCCTCAAGGCCATCAAGCTCCGCGTCGCGGCCGACGGCAAAGTCGAGATCGTCGCCCACGACTACGTCGAGCACGCCAAAATCCTCTCCCAACCGGATGCGGACCGGCACGCCTTGATCGGTGCGGCGCTCGAGAAATTCCTCTCCCACAACGATACCTCCAAGGACCAGATCGTGGTCAGCGTACCTGGCCAACACACCCTGGCGAGGTTCACGAAGCTCCCCCCGGTCGCTGCGAAGCGCATCCCCGACATCGTGCGCTACGAGGCCGACCAACAGATTCCCTTCGACATGGATGAGGTCATCTGGGACTACCAGACGTTCCAGCAGGAAGGTCTGCCCGATTTGGAGGTCGGCATTTTCGCGATGAAGCGCGAGTTGATCCGCGAGCACCTGCTGCATTTTGAGCAGGCGGGGATCGAGCCGATCGGCGTGCAATCCGGCCCGCTGGCGGTCTACAACATGGCCCACTTCGACGGGCTGCTGGGCAAGGATACGACCATCCTGCTCGATATCGGGGCCGAAAACACCGACCTGGTCGTGGCCACCCCTGACGGCCTGTGGACGCGAACCGTCCCCATGGGCGGCAACAGCTTCACCGAGGCGTTGGTGAAGTCCTTCAAGCTATCGTTTTCCAAGGCGGAGAACCTCAAGCGCACCGCCGCGACCAGCAAATACGCTCGCCAGATTTTCCAAGCCATGCGCCCCATCTTCGCCGACTTGGTGCAGGAGTTGCAGCGCTCCATCGGGTTCTACTCCACGACCCATCGCGACACCAAGGTCGAGAAGGTGATCGGCGTGGGCAACGCCTTCCTCCTGCCCGGCCTGCAAAAGTACCTGCAGCAGAACCTGGGCATGACCGTCGACCGGCCCGAGGTGTTCAAGAACATCGTTCCTTCGGCCGTAGCTGAGCAACCCGCCTTCCGCGAACAGCTTTTGAGCTTCGCCGTGGCCTACGGACTGGCGTTGCAGGGGTTGGACCTCACCAAAGTCACGAGCAACCTGTTGCCCACGGAGATCGCCAAGCAGATCGTCTGGCGGAAGAAGCGTCCCGCGTTCGCGGCGGCGGCGTGCCTGGTCCTGGCCGGCGGATTGATCTGGTTCCGACAGGTTTCAGACATGCGGGCGCTCGCCGCCGGAAGCGAAGGATTCAAGGACGTCAAGGTGACGGAGGCTCAGGCCCCGGGAATCATTGACACCGGGCCGCCATCGTCGCTTTCCCCGCGCGTGCAAGGTCTGATGGTCGTTCAAGCGGTCAATGAACTCAGCAAGAAAGTGAACTCGCTCAGCGGACAAGGCCAAACCGAGCGTGCTGAAACCGAAAAGCTGATCGAATTGCAGCAGCACAAGCCGATGATCTTGAAGATCCTTCAGACCCTTCACGAGTCACTGCCGGTCCCCGAGGGACCGCTCGCTCAGGCGACGACGCCGAAGGCCGCGTTCGAGGCCGTCACCGCCGCCGGCGCGCCGCCGCGCGGACAGCGCAAGCAGGTCTTCATCGAATCGCTCGACATGCAGTTCGAGCCGGACCTGCGGGTGACCAACTGGGAAAGCCGAATCGGCGTCAAGCCTCCCCCGCCGATTAACGAGCATGACCCGAACACCGGCGATGAACTTCCCGGCATCCTCATCAAGATCACCTGCACCACGCCGAACGAGGGCGGCTTGAATTTCATCAAGGATTCGTTCATCGAGGCGCTGAGGCAGAACGGGCGAAAGCCCGGCGCGGGCTTCTACATCGACATGGTGGTGCCCGTCGAAGGCGGCAAGGTCGAGGCCGCAACCGGCGCCGGGGCGGCGACCCCGGCTTCGGGGAGGACCGGCCCGACGAGAGGTGGGGGCGCCAGAACAGGAACTTCCGCAACGCCTGGGGCGATGGCGGGCCACCCCGAGAAGATTGACGTAGTTACCTTGGAACCGATGGACAACGATTGGCGATTTGAAATTTGGGCGGACGCTATTCTCGAGGACTTCTCCGAAGCCGGTGAGAGGAAGGAGAAAGCCCCCCCGCCCAAGTCGAAACCGCCCCCGAAACCATCGCCCGGACCCGCACCGCCGAAACCGGGAAAACCGCCGAAAGGACCATAAACTCCGACGACCGCGGCCGCTGCGGATCGAAATGACCCGGAACTTCACCGGCGATCCGCGTTGCGACCGCCGGGGAGAGCAGACGAATGGACTTTGTCAGGCGCAATCTGTTTCTGATTCTCTGCGGCGTCGGTTCCGTGGTAGGGGTCGCCCTGGGCGTGACCGGACTACGAGCGATGCCCAAGGTGCTCGCGGAGATGCAGGTGTCCGCCGGGGTCCACAAGAGCCTCGAATCGCTTCAAAACAAACCCGTCACCCCGAGGAGCCTTGAGGCCGAGACCCAGCGGATCGCCTCCATCCAGGAGGATCACGATAAAGTCATCGAGCGGGCTAAGCAGCTCTATCACTACGAGCCTCTCGTCGCGGGTCTTTTCCCCGCTGCGACCGCCGAAAACAGCATCGAGTTCCGCGCGAAGTACGCGGAGGCCATGAAGAAGCTGTTGGAATCTTTGCATTGGGGCGGACCGCCGACGCAACAAGACATCGACGCCGTCAAAGACAAGATCGAGAACGAAAAGGCGGGCGAGAAGCTGCTCGGCTCTGAGGCCCGCGCCGGCGGCGACACGCATACCCCGGCTGAGGTGTTGACCAAGCACGGCGTGAAGCGCGACCCCCCAGCCCGGGCCGCGATCGCCGCAGCGCAGAAGATCTATTGCTACGCCGTCAACTTCTTCGAGGACAAGCCCGGCGATCGCGTAGCAAGCCTGGAATACTGGCCGGCGATGAAGGACACGGGGACGGTCGAGGCTCCGGAGGCTGAGGACGTCTGGCGGGCGCAGATGAGCTATTGGATCCAGAAGGACGTCGTGGACGCCATCGTGGCGGTGAACGAAGAGGCCGCGCAGGCCGCCAGGCAGGCCCACGAGGACTTTTGGGTCGGCATAATGCCGGTCAAGGAAGTCATCTCGATTCGCGTTTCCGATTACGTGCCGCCCAAGGACCAACTGTACAAGGTGGCGGACGCCGGGGGCTACGCCGCCGCCCTACCGGCGGGGACGGCGGAAAGTGTGTTCACCGGCACGGCCTCCGGCGAGTCCTACGAGGTCGTTCAGTTCACCGTGAAACTCATCATGGACGAGCGGGATATCCCGCTTCTGGTGGAGCGGTTGTGCAACAACAGTTTCCAAACGCTGCTTCGGGTGGCTTACAAAGCCGTCCCGGTCAACAAATCGCTGACCGGCAAGGTCTATGGTTCCGAGCCGACGGTCAACGTGGTGATGGATTTCGAAACCGTTCTACTCGGCGACGTGTTCCGCCCGTTGATGCCCAAGGCGGTGTGTGACAAGTACGAGATCAACTGTCCGGAGCACAAGGCCGACGACGACGAGGAATGACGCCGACAAGGTCCGAGGTTCATGGCGAAACAACTGGTCAATCCGATTGAGCGGCACGTGGAGAAGGCGGTCCTGGGCCTGACCGGGCTGGCGCTGGTCGCCGTAATCGCCCTGTATCTGGTTACCTCGCCCAACCAGATCGAGTTGGGCCAGGAGAAAGTTTCGCCCGGCACCATCGACGCGAAGGTGAAACAGAAAGCGGATGACGTGGTTGCACGACTCCGCGCGGCCGAGCCGAGGAAATCCGATCTGGACCCGCTGTTCGATGAATTCGCCGGGTCGCTTCAGCCGCTGGGACGGACTCCGCTGGCCGCAGCCGTGGCGATGGGGCCGGAGGTGCCGATCGTAGACCCCATCGGCGTCAAGATGGGGCAGGCCGGTTTGGTGAGGGTCAACCGTCCGGCCAAGCTGACGACCACCCGTGGCCGAAGCATGATCACCGATAGCAGCGGCGGTCAGTCCCGCGACGTGCCCGTGGACTGGGTGACGGTATCCGCTTTGTTTGAGGTCAAGGCTCAGACCGAGCTCCAGCGTTTGGAATACGGGGCGACGCGTGACGAGGTTATTTTCGCGCCGCCTGAGATTCAAAGGCGTGCCCGCCGCCTTGACGGCAGTTGGTCGGACGAGGACTGGAAGGATGTGAAGTGCCGGCCCGCGGCGGCCCTTCCGCCGGCGCCTCGGATCACGCTCTTGAGTGGGGGCGGTCCCGGCGCGGCGGAACTCGCGGACAAAGATGAAGTGAAGGTCCTCGAGAAGTTCGCCGAGGATCTGCAGCACCCCAAGACGCAACTCGACGTTCTCCGCCCCATGCCGCCGGACATGGTCCGCCCGACGCGCTGGGCGCTACCGGTCATGCCTGGCTACAGCTACCGGGACGTCCTGAAGCAGGACGACGAGTATCTGAATCCCACCGAACCGCCGGCCGCCGATCCGCTGGACCGTTACGGTCTGTCCGGCGAAACCGGTAGAAAGAAAGAGACGGCGGAGCTGACGCCCATTCAAGAAGCGCAGAAGCTTCTCGATGCCGCGAAGCAGAATAAGTCGGAGAACGACGCGATTAAGGCGTTTAATCTCGCCCAGGACATTATCACCGGTGTCATCCACGCAAGCTCCGCCGATAAGGACAAGGCGAAAAAGATCAAGGACGACGCCGAGCAGGCGCAAAGAGATATCATACGGGCCTTGCGCGCCGGCGCGCCCGTTCAGCCGCGCCCCGGGCAAACCGCCCCCGAACCAGGAGGCAGGAAACGCGAAAAACTGCCCGTGCAGCAAATCTGGGCCCACGACGCCGGCCTCGGCAGCATCGTGAACGGCGAGACCTATCAGTACCGATTGAGGTTCCGCATCTACAATCGTCTCGCCGGGCTGCCCGAGAAGTTCAACAAACCGGAAGATGCCGCGATCGTCGTCATCGCCGGCGAGTGGTCCGACCCGTCCGACCCGGTCTGGATCGAGCCGTCGACGAAGTTCTTCGTGACCAGCGACAACAAGAAGGACGAGGAAATCGGCGTTGAGTTCTTCCAGTGGTTCGGGGGCGTATGGGTGAAACCGGAACGGCGCATCAAAGGGACGGTCGGTGCGCTCCTTCGGGACAAGCAACGCGTTCCGGCACCCGCCATCGACGACCCCAACAAGGTGGACAGACCCGAAGTGGAGTTCGTTGCCGATGCGACCGCCATCGACATCGACTTTGATCGTGCCTTCCGGGAGCGGAAGCCCGGGACGACGCCCAAGGGCGTCAAGTTCGCGCCGCCGGCATCCTCCTGCTCGGTGGTGTTCGTGGACTCCCACGGTCGGTTACAGGAGCGATTCGAGTCGCTCGACAAGATTCACTCGGACAAGAAAGACATGGCCGGCCGGCTGTGGGTTCAGCCCAAACCGAAATGATGTCCCGCCGCGCCGGGAGAACGCCGGCGGAGCGTCAAGGATTTCGTGACAAGGTTGAAACGAAGGCTTGCACGGGCGTGGGGCAGGCCCTAGAATCCGGCCCATCAACGGCTCGCTGGCGCTGACAGCCGTTGAGGGCGCGGTCCCACCACCCTATGGATGACGGGCGCGTGCGCGGTAGTGATTCGTCGGTGACGCCGGTCGGTCGATCCCGCCGGCTCGGCCCTACCAGGCCTGGATGAAAGGCCGGACTTCGCGATGTGCTAAACCCCCGAAGAGGAGGTCCCCCTTGCTAGGTTCAAGGTTACCCGGGTGTGCCGCCGTGTTCTCGGCACTGGTGGTTTTTTGTCTCAACGTCGTCCCCGCCGCCGCGGAGGATGAAGCGGCTACGCTGGAACGCGCCGTCAAACTCTTCGAGAACGGCGACTACCTCACCGCCCAAGAGTTGATCGTCGGCGTCGACCGGGCGAAGCTCAGCCCTAAACAGCAATCCGCCCGCGACGACTACCTCAACCGCATCCAGGTGGCCATCACCATGTCGGAGAAGGCGGTTCGCGACTTGGAGGATGCGGAGACGGCGATCGCCGAACATGAGCGAGACAAGGCCGACAAGCTCCTCGCCGGCGTTCTGGCCAACGAGTACGCGCCTCAAGGCGCTCGCCGATCGGCGACGAGCCTCCAACAGGAGCTGAAAGGATCGGCCCCCGCGTCGGGTGCGACCTCCGGGCAACAGCCTCAACCTCCCGCGGCGAAGCCCGCCGCTCCGCCGCCGGCGCAACCGGCCACTGCGAAGAATGAGCCGCCTGCCAAGCCCGCGCCGGCGCGACCGGCCCCCCCCGCCGCCTCGCCGGACTCGGAAAAGGCGAAGGTTTTGACCCGCGAAGGCGACGAAATGCTCCAGGGCGGGCGGTATGCCGAGGCGGAGCGACTTTACCAAGAAGCGCTTCGCGCCGTACCCGGATATCCCGAGGCCGTCGAGGGACTGAAACGCGCCGCCGAGCATCAGCAGAGCCTCGCGGGAACGCGCGGCGAGACGTTGACCGAGCGGATCCAGCGGGACGATCAGATCAACTGGCAACGGACGGTCGCTGAGTACCGCGAGGCCGAGCAAGTGATCCGCGAGCACATCGCGGGCGAGCGCTTCGATGAGGCCGGCCAGACGTTGATCCGCGCCCGCCAGATCGTCGACGCCGGCAAGCAGTTCGCCGACCCGGCCTCGAAATACGAAAGCCTCAAGAGCGAGGTCGACGCCCTTGGACAGTGGGTCGCCAATGAGGAACGATCGTACAACGAGCGGAAGGTGGCGGAAGTCCAGCGGGACATCGAGCGGCAACGGGCGGAGCGTATCCGTCTGGATCAGGAAAATCGGACCCGCCAGGTTGAGGCGTTGATGAGCCAGGCCATGCAGCACCGCAAGGACGGCGACCTGGACTCCGCCGTGAGCGTGCTGCGCCAGGTCACGGTGATCGACCCGAAGTACAAACCCGCGCGATGGATGATGGACGACCTGGAGGACCGACGGCAATACCAGCGCGGCCGCGAAATCCGCAAAGACTTCTACGATCAGTCACGCGGGGCGCTCGACGAGGTCGAAGAGGCCAAGATCCCCTGGTACATGGAGTTGAAGTATCCCAAGAACTGGCCCGAATTGATCTCCCGCCCCGAGCGGCGCGGCGGACGAACGCGACCGGACAACATTCTCCTCGGAGCGCTGGACAAACCCATCCCGGTGGACTTCAAGCACGAACCCTTCGACCAGGTCATGGAACGTCTGGCCGACGCCCATCGCCTGAACATCATCGTCAACTGGAACGACCTGCAGCGGGCGGGCGTCGAGCGCACCGTCCCCATCGATCTGAGCCTGCCGAATGATATCACCCTGCATCGGGCCCTGACGGAAGTGCTGGACCAGGCCGGCGCCGGCGTCACCAAGGTGGGGTTCGATGTCGCCGAGGGGACGATCAAAGTCGCCACCCGCCAGACCTTGGACAAGGAAACCTACACGGCGGTTTATGACATCAATGATCTCTTGCAGGAGATCCCGATCTTCAACGACGCGCCGCTGACCGACCTGACGAAGGTAAACAAACGGACCAGCGCCCCGACCCCGGCCAAGGAGGCGAAGCGACCGTGGTCGCGCGAGAGCGACGACGATGATGACGAGGGGGGTCACGACCCGGAGCGGGCGAGCCGCGTCCAGTCGATCATCAATCTGCTCCAAGACACGGTCGCCCCGGACAGTTGGCGCGATCGCGGCGGATCAGTGGGCAACATCAACGAAATCAACGGGCAGTTGGTCATTACGCAGAACTCCTCCGCTCAACGGCAGATCGCGGACGTCCTCGGGAAGCTCCGCGAACAGCGTGCGGTGCAGATCGCCGTCGAAGCACGCTTCATCACCGTTTCCAGCCACTATTTGGAGGAATTGGGCGTCGACCTCGACGTGGTGCTCAACCAGGGCAACGCGGGGTTTGACTACCTTCCCAGCGGCGGCGGGGGGACGGTGACCGATCCGGTCCTTGGCAATCCCCTGTTGTTGCCGCGGTCCTTCTCGCGGCTGGGCTTCACTCCCGTGACGCCCGCCGGCATCGGCACCCCAACCACGACCACCGGTGCCGTGCCCCAGCCGTTCACCCAACCCTATTTGGTGCCGCAGCGTCGGGGCGGCAGCGGTCGTCAGATGACGCCCGTGCCGATCACCAATCGGGTCTCGAGCTTCACCGATCCAAGCAACTTGGGTAGCGACGTTCCGGGCAGCTTCGCCGGCCAAACCATCGGTCCGGCGATGAGCGTCTTCGGGAGCTTTCTCGACAACATCCAGGTGGACTTCCTGCTGCGGGCCACGCAGGCCGACTCGCGTACCTCCATCCTCACCGCCCCGCGACTCGTGCTGTTCAACGGGCAGCGCTCGTGGGTGGCGGTCACGATCCAGCAGAGCTTCGTGAGCCAGCTCGCCCCGGTCGCCGCCCAGGGCGCCGTGGCCGTCGCCCCGGTCACCAGCGTCATTGACTCGGGCGCCGTGCTGGACGTCA
Source organism: Planctomycetota bacterium (assembly GCA_043806315.1). GTDB lineage: Bacteria > Planctomycetota > Phycisphaerae > UBA1845 > UBA1845 > SBAX01. Next base: position 10,464 of record JAZDHF010000047.1, read on the forward strand.
ATGCCACGGTCACACCGGACAAGAGGTACGTCACGATGACCTTGCGTCCCGGTGTCACGCGCTTGCTTGACCTCCAGACCCTGCCCTTCAGCGGCGGGGCGGCGGGCGGCGGATTCGGCGGTGGACCGGCGCTGGCGGCGTTCATTCAGATCCCCACGCTGTCGATCCAGCGGGTCCAAACGACGGTGTCGGTACCGGACGGGGGGACATTGTTGATCGGCGGACAAAAGCTCGCCTCCGAGTCCGAGATCGAGGCCGGCGTGCCGATCCTCTCGAAAATACCGATCCTCAAGCGGGCCTATTCGTCGCGCTCGATGATTAAGGACGAACAGACGCTGCTCATCTTGATTAAGCCCAAGATTCTCATCCAGACCGAGCAGGAGGAGTTGGCGTTCCCGTCGTTCTCGCCAGGCCAAGGCCCATAGGCGGATGCGCCATGTCGGCATTCTTCGTCGCCGCCGCGTGTTTCGCAGCGGTTGGGCAGCAGCCGACATCGCCAATCCGAACCCCAAGCGCCAGCGCGGGGCCGATCATCCGAACCCCAAGCGCCAGCGCGGGGCCGATCATCCGAACCCCAAGCGCCAGCGCGGGGCCAATTCGGCCCTTCGCCGAAGGCGTCCGCATCGACTGGCCGAACCTGACCGTCGAACTCGACGCCGAAGTCGCTCTTCGCGAAGGACCGTTGGAACTCTTCGCGTGCAGCCCGAGGACGAAGGAGCATGAAAGCATTCTGGTCGTCTACGCCCGCCCCATGCACATCTATCAAGCTCTGGGCCTGATCGGATTGAATCCCGGTTCGCCCGGGCGATTCGACGAACAGAACCAGCGATGGGAGGCCGCACGCGGCGCACGCCTCGATGTTCGCGTGCGTTACCCCGATGGATCCGACACCCGTGTGGTTGCGTCGGAAAAATGGGTTTCCGGCGCCAAAGGTGCGACGCCGGAGCCGCTCCCGCCGCTCCGCTGGGTGTTCGCCGGTTCCTTGACCATCCCGGACGGCCGATTCGCGGCGGATATCGAAGGGACCGTCGCCTGTCTGGTCGATTTTGAGTCGGCCCTCGTCGCCCTCGACACTTCACACAGCGCCGACAACGACCAGCTCTGGCTGGCCGCCAACACCAAGGAGATTCCGCCTCGGGGGACAAAGTGCACGCTCCTGATCCGCAGCGATCACCGTCCGCCGGTCGAGGTCGAGTTGGTAGACGAACACACCGTGCGCTACAAGGGCGAATCGCTCAGCGCCGAGCAGCTTGCGAAGCTGCTTCGCCCGCCGCCGGATGACGCTCGCCCGGGGAGGTTGTACATCCACCCGGCCGCGAACGTCCCCGACGAGGCCGCAAAGGCGTTCGTGGAGAGGGTCACTAAATCCGGGTTCGAGGGGGTCATCGAGACCAAACGCCGCCCGTAGCCGGCCGCTTGGCTTGACATGGGGAATCGAACGAGGTAGATTGCTGTGAATGGTTACTATATATCGTACGATTTGGCGGAAATGGGCATGATATCCCCCGATTCCTTTGATTCCTTCGGAGGTTTTGACAATGAACTTCCCAGAGTCGTCGCTTAAACAGCCCCCTGCGGTCCTTGATCTTCGGGAGGGCGATTGGACAAAGCTCTTCCGCAACGTGCGTGAGAAGGTACGGGCTTCCGACCCGCAGATTGATCAGCACCCGCTGAACCAGATTGTCAACGTACTGACGCGCCTCGGCTGTTCCGACGCCGTCATCGAGTACCCTTACCATGACCAAGACCTGACCTACGACTACCTCCACGACTACGGTGAGGCCTTCAACGACTGCGGGAAGGACGCGGCCCGGATGCATTTCTTCCGGACCAAAGAACCGCTGCGATACGATACGCTTGAGCGACAGCTTCAGCAGTTTCGCGCGCGTGCAGAGAACGCAAGCTCTTACCTTGGTTTCATGGTCGTCAGACCAACTCACGAGGCGTGCGTCGGCAGGACGATCCTCCGGTTCCCGTCTCCCGATCACGGAACGATCGAGCACGTTCACGTCCGCGGACGGTATCACACCAATCTCTACGGAGTCGATCTCGCGGTGTTCGGCGCGCCCTTCATGCATCAGGACCAGTCGAGTCACGTCTGTGCTGGGATCGCGTTGTGGAGCCTTTGCTACGATCTGCATCGCCGATACAGGACACCGAGGCTCTTTCCGCGCCAAGTCACGCAGATCGCCACGGCCGCCTCACCACTCCGGGGCGGGGGGCATGGACTAGCGCCGCAGGAGATGGCTCGCGTTCTCCGGGAGGTTGGGTGTACTGTCGACTTGACGCGAGCCGAGCTTGGGGGCAAGCCGAAACAGGAGCGTCGCCGACTACTCCGCTTCTTTACTAATGTTGCCTATGGGTATTTGGAGTCGGGTGCCCCGGCCTTGCTCGGGTACCGGTTCAAGGGAATGCCGGTCGGACATGTTGTGCTTCTTGTCGGGCACGATCTGGCCACTGAGCACGTAACCCCGCCGGACGCCTTTAAGGATAAGGTAGAGCGCAGGCGCATGTTTGAATCCGACTATGTAACCAAGTTCATTGTTCAGGACGACAGACGCGGGCCCTATCAGACCATCGGGATATGGAACAAGCCCAACGAGGGCGCCTCCGTAAACGAAGCCGAGGGCGATCCGCGGATTCTGGAAGACGCTGAATACCTCTACCTTATGCCAGGTCTAACTAGCGCCGCGCGATTGCACTACCACGATGTCGCGGACCTAATCAAGACCGCATTTGAGCGTTTTGCCACAGGCCCGCACGCCTTCGATCCTTGGTATCTCGCGAGTCTGCATGGTGGGCGCGCGCGTGAGCGTCTTTATCTGCAGCCAGCACGCCGTTTCAAAGAGATGCTCACGGACAAACATGTCGGGCGCATTGGACTTCCTGAGAGGCACGTCAAGGCGTACCTCGAGCTCTGCCTACCTCGGCACATCTATGTTTGCGACTTCTGCGCGCCGAGCCGGCCCGATCCGACCCGTTGGTGTGCGCACGGCGAGATGCTGTTTGACGCAACCGCTGCTCGGTATAATCATAAGAATGCGCGGCTGGCAATACGCGTCGAAAACTGTCTCCAGGTTCTCGGCGAGAAGGAAGTGATCATTGCGGATGACTACAGCCTGGACAGTCCCCCCCTAGCGCCAATGTACGACGAACCCGAAGTCAGACCCGACGACCAGGGTTGAGCGCGCGGATCGCTTTTTCTAACACGCGGCGCGCCTCAGCCGTCCCACTTCGATGTGAGCAGGGTCTCATCCGCGCGGCCGTCGAGAAGCCCTTCAAAGGAATCGGCGCTTCCTTCTTCCGGGGACGTGCTCTCTGTCGTCGACCTGCCCGCCTCCTCGAAACTCTGCCATAAGGCCTTGACGAAGTCAGCGGACTTCGTACGAAAGTCGTCATTCATACGCTTCACTCCGACCGCGTCACTCTCGTGACGCACCGCCCCTCACTCCGCGCACTTGCGACGAGCGCACCTTACAACTGGGTACGCTCGAGCAACAGTGAGTGCCTGTGACCCTCCGCAACTCCTGATACAACATGCGCCACCTGTGGCACCTGAATACCCGCCACGGCATACGTGCACTTTACGGTGCCGACTCTGTTGGTCACCTAGGAGCAACGCGCCCGCCACGCAGCGCCAGCCCGCTTCAGTGTTCGCTACGATTGTACCTATCGGCTCGGGACGTGAGAAGGGCTCGAAAGGATTTTTTTCTGGGTGCGTCGCTGCATCGCACCCGTAAACCAATTGTGTAATTTGTTTCCCGATACTGCACGGGGGGCGGGACAGTCACCTATTTTCTTCGCCCGATCGCCGCGAAGCCCTTCACCGAGCGATCACCCGTCAAGTTATGTTGGTAGATGAAGCGCCACCGCGCCCCGTCCACGCCCAGCGGCGTTCAGTGCCGCGACAGTCATGGAGCGGCCCGTACGAAAGCGCCCGTACCAAACGAACCCACCGCAAAATTGATAAGCCGGCCGGGTGCATGACCGTATATGCGCGCCGAATCTGCGTTCTTGGCCCCGAAAACGAGGGTCCGTCCTGAAGCTGAGCGGCTCGTTGCAGCGGATGAGCCTATGTTTTCCGTGGTTTGCAATAACGGACATGCACCCAAGCCGGCCGCTTGGCTTGACAAGGGCGGGCAAGGCGGTAAGTTGCTGTGAGCGGTTATGGAAATTGTTTTTGAAGGAGTGAACCATGCCTAGGCGATTGTTGACGAGTTTCACGCTGCTCACATGCGTATTGGCGTTGATTGCGGGATGCCCCCCGGGAGGAGGTGGGGATCAAGGCGCGTTGGAAGTCACCCGGTTCGACGGCCTGCCGGACAAGAGTGCGACCAGCAACCTCGCGAACTTCGCGTTGAAGACCCGCTGGCAGAAGCAGGACCTGAGGTACTTTATCACCAGCTTCACGTCCGACGTCAGCCAGGAAACCCAGCGCCAGATCATCGCCCAGGCGCTGGATGTCTGGAGGGCACAGATCCCCCTGGAGTTCACCGAAGTCTTCAGCGCCGGCGAGGCCGACATGGTCTTTGGTTTTGGAGAGGGCGACCATTGCGAGCTTTACCAGGCGGCGAGCGTGACGTGTCCCGCCGGCGCAGGGTTCGACGGCGAAGGCGGCATCCTGGCCCACTGTTACTTCCCGCCGGGTAGCGGTGGAGATGCTGCCGGGGACTGCCACTTTGACGACTCCGAATCCTGGACGGATGACGACACATCGACGATCGAAGTGCGGCTCCTGGAGACGGCGATCCACGAGTTCGGACACGGGCTGGGTCTGGCGCACAGCGATGACCCGAACGCCACCATGTTCCCCAGCTACGACCCGAACCACGCCAAGCTCGCACTGGGCACGGATGATATCGCGGGCGTCCAAGAGCTCTACGGTGCACGGGAGGGGAAAGTGGAACCGCGGTCGCCGACGGCGCCCGAGGCGCCAAACCCCGACGACGTGCCCACCACGGACGACGCCGGCACACCCACTGCCGCCGATACCGACGGTGACGGCTTGGAGGATGGCGTCGAGCTGTTCCTCGTCGGCACGGACCCGGAGAATCCCGACACCGACGGTGACGGGCTGGTCGACTTCGAGGTGGTGTTCGGGCTCAACCCGCTGAACCCCGACACCGACGGGGACGGCGTGAACGACGGGGAGGAGTTGCTGAACGGCACCGACCCGCTCACGCCGGATTTCGGCGGTACGGGTGTGGAGGCCTTCGCCGGCACCTACTTTGGGGAGGACAGCGAGGGTTCGGACCTGGAGTTTAAGGTGGAGACCGACGGGAGCGCCAGCGGAACCCTCAGCATTACTCAATACGGGTTCCTGTATGACCTGCAACTCTTCGGGGGCATCGATCCCGCAGGGGAAATTCTGCTCATCTCCTTCGACTACATTTTCGTCTTTAACGGGACCCTGTCCGACGGGAGCGGAAGCGGCACGGTCGAGGTGTTCGGACCCGACGGCTACGGGATGGTGGCGACGTGGGAGGCGTTGCTGGGCGGGTCCGTTGAGCCTGGAGAGCCGGAGTGCGACGACACCTGCGAGTTTGCCTTCGACGGCGAGTGCGACGACGGACGCGCCGGCGCCGTCACCGACCTGTGCTTCCCGGGCACCGACTGCGCGGACTGCGGCCCCATCGACTTTGACGGCGGCGGGGAACCTGACGACTCCTGCGAGTTCGCGTTCGACGGCGAGTGCGACGACGGCCGGCCGGGCGCGGTCACCGATTTCTGCGCTCCGGGCACCGACAGCAGCGACTGCGAAGGTGTCGATGACGGTACGGACGGCGGTTTCCCGGTGTGCGAGGACACCTGCGAATTCTCGTTCGACGGGGAGTGCGACGACGGACGCGCCGGCGCCGTCAGCGACTTCTGCCTTCCGGGTACGGACTGCACAGACTGCGGTCCGCTCGCCGACGGCGGGTCGGGAGAACCGAAGCGGATCTCGAACCCGACCCAGCTTGGTAAGGTCAGGAGCCGGGCGAAGAGCGACGTTTACTTCCCGGTGCCGGCGAAACGTGTACCTCTGACGCATCCCGTGCACTATCGCGTGGACTGGCGTGCGCCCAAGCAGCGCGTTGGCGCCGAGTAGCACTCGCGCGGTACGAACGGACAGTAGGGCAGGCGCTCGCACCTGCCTTCCAGAAATGCTACGCGCCGACCCGACAGTTTACCGTCACCGCGATACCCACCGGTGCGAAAACTGGAGAGGGCGACCAAGGCAAGTGACGGGCGGCCGTGCACGCCGTCCGGGCTATTCGAGTAACACGCGGCAGCGATTTCACCGAAAAGTCGGGCTCCTGACCGTCAAGAACCGCCAGACACCGAGCCCTCTTCTTGCCATCTTGCCGGCGGGTCGTTCAAGACTTGCGCGATGCCTGCTTGTTGATTCGCTTGCTGACAACCGGGACGGAGTTCTCCGGAGCGATACCCACCCGGTTTTGGCACGCAAATTGCACCGAGTCGCAGGAACAGATGCGGCATCCGGGCGGCCGTCAGCCCGCGGGGGGACTGTTAAAGGTCTGCAAGCTCCGGCAGTGAATCAACCGGGTGCTATCAAGTGAGCTGTTATTAGAGAGGTCGTTTGATGCGATTCGTACAGACAACTAGTCTCGTGATTGGGATCTTCGCCTTGCTCGCTGTGCCCGCCTTCGGCGGTTCGGAAGAGAAAGCACGCCGGGCGTTCGCAGACGGTCAAGCTCTGCTCGCCAAGGCTGATTTCGAGGGTGCGCTGGCGGCAATAAAAACGGCAGCCGAGGCTCAATCCAAGAATCCGGAGTACAGCCGGCTTTACACGTTGCTGCGTCAAGTGGTGCAGCTGCGAAAGCAGCTCCCCAACGAGAAAAACCTCGAAAGATGGATGCAAGGGGCGGGCTCGCTGCATACTTTCTACCATGATTACGAACTCTTCGCCCAATCCCTTCCTTTGGATGAGGAGCGCCATCGACGATCGCCTTCCGCCGAGTCGGCTGTTCTGCTGGCGGAAACGCAACTCGCCCTGGGAATGTACTCGCAAGCGGCGGAAATTCTGGGTGGATTGTCAACAGAGTCACAATCTCCCCGCGCCCGGGTGTTACACCGTCTCGCCTTGGCCCGTCAGGGTCGTGTCGATGACGCGCAGTCCTTGACCGAAAACCCCAATGAGGTCGACGCCAGTGCCGGACCGAGTTTCTTTTACGATCTCGCACGCCTGCTGGCAGTGGTCGGCAAGCGGAATGAATCGCTCCGATCGCTGACGCGGGCCATCGAGTTGACCGCACCCGACCAGCTCGAGGCGTTCAAGGAGCGTATCCGGAAGTGCCAGGACTTCAGCGCCGCGAGAGAGACCTCTGAGTTCGCTGAGGTCATGAAGACGGCCTCCATTATGAAGGAGTCAGGCTGCAGCGGCGGATCAGGGTGTGGAAAGTGCCCAAAACGCGCCGGCTGCGGCAGCAAGAACTCCCCAAAAGCCGATGACAAGCCGTAGAGCGACGATGACCGTGATCAGCACGCGTATCGTCACCTCGCATGAAACCCGGCGCCACGATTGAACCCTCTTGGGTACGTAGCAATCTGACGAGGTGAATCATGCGTACCTTGCTCCAGTTCGTATTCCTTTCCCTGACTTTGGCAGGCGTATACGGGTTCGCCGGTAACGCCGAGCGATGGTGTCCATTCGGCGGCGTGGAGGGGTTATACACTTACATCTCGGAGGGCAATCTCCCTTGTTCCCTCGCAGTGTCCAATTTCTACATTCTCGGCGGCGTCCTGATCATCACCCTGGTGCTTCGGCGGGCATTCTGCGGGTACATGTGCCCGATAGGTACGATATCGGATTGGGTTCAACGGACGACCGCGAGGCTGAAGGTACAGCCGCTTGCCGTGCCGCGCCGGCTCGACAAGATGCTATCGTTCCTCAAGTACTCCGTTTTGGTCGTTGTTCTGTTCCTCACCTACCGCGCTTCGGAGTTGGTATTTCGTGGATTCGACCCTTGTTACGCTCTCATCAGCCGGCATGGCGAGGACATTACGTACTGGGCGTACATCGTGGCCGGAGCCATCGTGCTCGGATCGATCATCCTCACGATGCCGTTCTGTCGGTGGCTCTGTCCGCTTGCAGTAGTTCTCAATCCGTTTTCGCGCGTCGGGCTCGCGCGTATCAAACGCGACGACACCACGTGCCTGCAATGCGGCAAATGTTCCCGCGCCTGTCCTATGGCCATTCCGGTCGATGAGGTCAGCGAGGTCACGGCGGCACGCTGTATTTCCTGTCTGAGGTGTGTCGAAGTTTGTCCCGGGCGCGGCGACGGAGCTGTGACATGGGGGCCTCCCGCGCGAATGGGGCGCCGCTGGTCGAGCGCCGTCCTTGTGCTCGTCCTGCTGTTCTGTACGACCGCCGCCGTGGCGGCCGCCCACCTCTTTCCGATTCCGTCTTTTGTAGCGACGCGCGGCCAATTGCCGGTCTCCGTCGAAACGACCGAACTTGGCGTGGCCGGTTTGACCTGCCGCGGAAGGGCGAATCTGTTAACTTACTTCGTTGAGCGGGACGATACGTTCGAATTGATGGGTTATCTGAAGCTGGAGGCGTGGCCCGGCCCCGGCGCCGCTCGTGCGCGCATCACTTATGAACCGTCACTGTGCAACGCAGACGCCATCAAGCGTGCCGTAACCGAGCCGTATTATGACGCGGTCGCCGGGAAATGGCGATGGTCGCCTTTTGAGATTGAAGGCTTCGACCCCGTCGCGGTTTCAGGAAACTAGGGACAAACGAGGGACAGTCACGAATGGCACTGCCGTGCCTCGTTGCTCATCGCCGAGGGGGGCGGGACAGTCACCTATTTTCTTCGCCCGATCGCTGCGAAGCCCTTCGCCAGGCGATCACCCGCGAAGTACTTCGTATAGGGCGACACGATGCCCCCGGCCAAGCAGAATCGGGCGATTTGCGAAAAAGGATTCTTCCAAACGAAGCCATTTCCCCCACGGACGCGGTCAAAAACGCGGGGCGCTCGTTCTGAAATGGCTTCGTTTGGCCCGTAAATCGGTCGAAAATGGGTTCGTCGCGATCGTCGTGCCCGCGCCAGGACGCTGTCACCGCCCGTCCCCGAATGAGAACCCGGCAGCAGGTTGAGATATGGCGCGATTTGGCGGATAATCCCGTGGCGATGAAAGCGACACGCAATACCACGGTAGCGCTGAAACCGAGGCGGACGACGGCGGTTGACGCGGTCACCGACGCGATCCTTGCCCGCGGGCGGGCCGTTCTCGAAGCCGAGGCCGCCGCCATCGGCGACGCTTGCATCCGCCTGGGCGACGCCTTTGTCGGGGCGGTTCAGGCGATTCTTAACTGCAAGGGGCGCGTGTGCGTGACGGGCATCGGCAAGGCCGGGCTGGTCGGGAACAAGGTCCAGGCGACCTTCGCCAGCACCGGAACGCTCTCGTACTCCCTGCATCCCGTCGAGGCCCTGCACGGCGACTTAGGGATGATTCACGGCGACGACGTGGTCATCGCCCTGAGCAAGAGCGGCAGCTCGGAGTTGGTCGAACTTCTGCCCCGCCTCAAGGCCCTGGGGTGCGTCGTTATCCTGTTGACAGGGAAGGTCGATTCGCTCGCCGCCCAACATGCTGACTTCGTGCTGGACATCGGGCAGACCGCTGAGGCCTGCCCGCTCGGTCTAGCGCCGAGTTCCTCGACCGCAGCCATGCTCGCCCTCGGCGACGCGTTGGCCCTCACGGTCATGGAGCAAAAAGCCGTCCAGCCCGAGCAATACGCCAGCTACCATCCGGGCGGGGCCCTCGGACGGTTCCTGATGAAGACCCGCGAGATCATGCGGACCGGCGTCCATTGCCCGACCGTCCCGGAAACGGCCACGCTCGGTGCGTGCTATGAGGCGATTCTCGCCGCTCCTCGCCGGGCCGGCGCCGCCGCCGTCGTTGACCTCGACGGGAAGTTGGTGGGCATCATCACCCACGGCGACTTCTTCCGGCTTTTCCAATCTCCGCACCGTTCGGCGGAGTGTCCGGTCAGTGAAGTGATGACCCGCTCGCCGAAGCGGATCGGCGTTGACGCCCGGGTGAACGACGCCCTGCAACTGATGCGCAAGCACGCCATCGACGAACTCCCGATCGTGGACGACGAAGCCCGCTTGGTCGGCCTCATCGACATCCAAGACCTTCTTGCCAAAGGCTTTTCCGTCTTCGACGACGCCTAACCGCGAGGTGCATCCCATTAAGGGTGGCGGGGGTAATCGTTCCGCGTCATTCTGAGCGGAGCACTCGTCATGCCGAGCGTAGCGAGGCATCTCCGTTCGACGACGAGACCCTTCGCTGCGCTCAGGGTGACACGCTTCGCTCAGAATGACATCCCGTGGGCGTTTTCGCCACTCCAAACGGGGTGCACCCCTAACTGCGTCGGCGCGGCGCCGCTATTTTGACCGGTCGCGCCGCGGGTCGATAATGGCCGTATGCCTCTCGATCCCCCTCCCGGCCCGTCCGATGAGTTCCTCATCACCGGCATGTTGGGCGGCGACTGGGTGGCCCTGAAGAAGCTCATCGAACGGTACGACGGCCTCGTGCGGTTCACCATCTTCCGCATGTCGAAAGCCAGGTGCCTTAAGGACCCCCAATGGCTGGAGTCGATCGCGTCCGCTACGTGGACGGGTTTCGTCAAGTCGACGCAACGCGGCTCCGGTGATCGGCCTCGCTCACTCCGCGCCTACCTCACGGCGGTCGCCAAATACCAGGTTGCGAGCGCCCTCCGCGGCGCGCCCGGCCCGGATGACGGCGCACAGTCGATTGACAGCATCACTAAAGAACTTGCATCTCCACTAGACGATCCAGCGAACACGCTTTCTCAACTTGAGCTGCTGGAAGCTCTGCGGGAGTGCCTTGCCCAACTTGGCGACGATGATCGGACCTTGGCGACTCAGCTCACGGCCATCACGGAGCGGCGGTGGCGGGACGCGGCCGCTGCGTTGGGGATGAGCGAATCCACTCTTCGGTCGCGTTGGAAACGGACCCTGGATCGCCTTCGTGGGTGCGTGGAGGCCAAGACCGGGCTTACGATCGCGCCGAAGCCCTCGGACGACGACTCTTTAGGGTGAGGGGCGTGCGCGTGCATTGCCCCCCGGGCGGAAGCGGAACGCTGAACGGCATGGATCATCTAGACCTCATCGAAGCATCCTTGGCGGAACTCGACGCGGCTGAACAGGCCGGGCTGTTCCGGCGGACGCGTGTCGACGCACGGGCGCTGCTTCGTTCGGCGCGGGCGGTCACTCGGACGAGGTCGGGGTTTTCGACGTGGCGCCGGTTGTCGATTGCGGCCGTCCTGGCGATGGCGGCGACGATCTGCGGTTGGTTGTTCTCATCGCGATCCGGCGACGTTGGGCGACACTCACTCCCATCGGTCTCGGCCACAGCCTCGGCAACGAACGGTTGCGACGAGAGGTTTTACCGCTGCCTGTCCGGCCCCAGCGGCATGGCCGCGGGCGGCTGCGCCGCGTACGACTACAACGCGGACGGCCATGTCGATCTGGTCGACGCCCGCACCTATCAACTCACCTGCAACGGAATCACGCGTTAAGGATCCATCGTAACGACACGCACTGACCGCGAAGCCGCCAGTGGTACGCTCGTTTGTCATTTTTTGTCGCCAATCGCACAAAATGCTCACCGCGACACGAATAAACGATCAATAGGGGACGAATGCGTATATAATGGCGTCATCGTGCGTGCGTATCGAATGGTGCGCCCGCGGTGAGAGAATAGCGTCGTGACTACCGTGACCCTGCAACCTGCTGCGCCCGACCGGGAGCGCGAACGCGGCCCGCTTGGCGTTCGACATGCCCTCCTCGTGTTCGTCGCGCCGCGATCGTTGTTCGACCGCGTGGAGGACACGGGGGCGTACGGCTGGGCGTTGGTCACGCTGCTGGGTTTGGTCATGCTCATCGGATATGCCAAAGTGCAATCGGGGCTGATCGACGGCAACGTCGATTTGGACACGGAGAAGCAACTGCAGCAGCTTGAGGAGACTCGGGCGAACCTCGTGGATCGAATACAACTGAAGGAGCGTATGGACGGCGTCCACAAGGCAGCCGTGTTCAAGAAAACAATCACGAGGATCTTGGTGGTCGTGCTGGAGCCGATCTACCTGTTGGCGTCGTTCATGCTCATTGCCTCGGCGCTGTACGCGATGGTGGCCCTGACCGGCCGCAAGCCGGAGTATCACACGCTGATGTCGATCTGCGTATACGCCGGCTTCATCGAGTTGGCGGCGTTGGTCCTCCAACTGGGGATGATGTTGTATTTCAAGACGACGGAGATCGATACGTCGCTGCGGGCGTTGGGGCCGATCGGAAAGCTCAACCCGCTGGCGGGGATCGACCCGTTTCGGATTTGGTTTTGGGTTTTGGCGGCGATCGGCCTGACGGTCACGCAGCAGCTTAGCCGGCGGATGGCGCTCACTACCTGTACGGCGATGTGCGTGCTGGCGATCGGCGGGCGCGTCGCCCTTGGATACTACGTCGGATCCTGACTCGGTCCCGGCGCGCCGAGATCGAGCGGACACCCTGGCGAGGGAGAACTCCACGATGAAGGGGCTTTTGACATTACTGGTGCTGGCCGCGATCGGCGGCGGCGTCTTTTATTTGGGCAGTTTCCGTGGGAAGTCGACCGACAAGTCGATCCTGCACGTGGCCGATGAGGTGGCGCTCACGGTGAACGTCGCCCAACCGGCGAAGGAGGAAATCATCCGCCTGGTTCAGGCGCCGGGCGACGTGGAGGCCGTGCTGGAGGTCGAGATCAGTTCGGAGATCGTCGCCAAGATCGTGGAGATGCCCGTCGAGGAAGGGGATTTGGTGAAGAAGAGTGACCTGCTTTGCCGCCTGGACGACAACAACCTTCTGGCCGAAGTGGAGTCGGGGCAAGCGCGGATCGCGCAGCTTCGGGCCGCGATCGTGCAAGCTGACACCGATCTGGAAAAGGCGGAGCGTGACCTCGCCCGGCAAGTCGTTCTCTCCGAGACCGAGTCCACGTCGGACCTGGAACTCCGTGACTACAAGACCCTGCGCGACAAGATGACGGCGGTCCGCGAGATGCGGCAGCAGGAACTGGTGCAGGCGGAGGCGGGGTTGAAGCGCATTCACGAGGACCTCGCCCGGACGGTCATTCGCTCGCCGATCGACGGCGTCATCTCGAGACTCGTCGCGGAACTGGGCGAGGTGGTCGTGACCGGAACGATGAACAACCCCGGCACGGTCATCATGACCATCAGCGACCTGTCCAAGATGCAGGTTCGCGTTCGGGTGGACGAAGTGGACATTCCGCTCGTTCAACCCGAGCAGAAGGCCCGGGTTTATCTGCAGTCCGACCAAGACAAACCTGTGGCCGCGAAAGTGATTCGCGTCGCATCGAAGGGGACGAAGGCGGTCGGTCGGGACGTGGTGACGTTCGAGGCCATTATGGAGGTGCTCTCCAACGAGGCCCGCGTCAAGCCGGGAATGACGGCCAACGTCGAGATCGAGGTGGATCGACGTGACGACGCAATCACTATTCCCGTGGAAGCGATCGTCCATCGGATGAGAAAAGACCTGCCCGAGTCGGTCGTCGCCCAGTTCGACCGCAAACAGGCCGGTCTCGATCTGTCGGACCGGGTCCGTCAGGCTCAATACATCAAGGTCGTCTATGTCATGGAGAACGACCTGGCCAAAGTGCGCGTGGTCGATCCCGGGATCGCTGACGCCCGGCGGGTGGAGATGCGCGACGGCGTGATGTTGGAGGACACGGTCATCATCGGTCCGTACCGCAGCCTCGATCAACTCAAAGACGGCAAGAAGGTGGCACTCTCCGATAAAGACAAGAAGAAGCCGGGGAGCGAGGCGAAGACGGGGGACGACGCCAAGACGGCGGACAAGGACAAGCCGAAGGATGAGGAGAAGAAGGATTCGAAGGACGAGCCGCAGACGGCCAACGCGAGTGCCAAACCGTGAACGGAAACGGCCTGCCGCTCATTGAACTGACCGACATTGAGAAAATCTACCGTGTCGGTACGGAACTGGTCCGCGCGCTCCGTGGGGTGAGCCTCAGCGTCGGGGAAAACGAATACGTCGCCATCATGGGTCCCAGCGGATCGGGCAAGAGCACGCTGATGAACATCGTGGGATGTCTGGACGTGCCCACGAATGGAACGTACTGTCTGCGGGGGAAGGACGTGTCCAAGCTGTCGCAGTCGCGTCTGGCGAGAATCCGCGGACGGCAGATTGGGTTCGTGTTCCAGACCTTCGAGCTTCTACCCCGCACCACGGCCCTCAAAAACGTCCAGTTGCCGCTGATGTACACTCAGGTTCCGCACAAGAGGCAGCGGGCGATCACGGCCTTGACGCGTGTGGGACTGCTGGACCGGGCGGCGCATCGGCCGAATCAGCTTTCCGGCGGCGAGAAGCAGCGTGTGGCCATCGCTCGGGCGCTCGCCCAGGAGCCGGACATAATCCTGGCCGACGAACCCACCGGCAACCTCGATAGCCGGACCGGCGAGGAAATCATGAATATCTTCGACTCGCTCTACGCCGAGGGGCAGACGATCATCGTCGTAACGCATGAGGAGGACATTGCCGCCCGTTGCCGCCGGGTGATCCGATTGCGAGACGGTTTGATCGCCTCGGACGAGAGGACGGAGAAGGTTCCCGTGTCGCACGCGCCGATTCCGACGGGAAGCCCGGTTCTGGTATGATCCGGCAGTTGCTTGGCATTCCTGGTCGAGTCTGGACCGCATTGATCGGCGGTCTCGCGCGGAGCGGGCAGAACATCATCACCGCGCTAGTGCAAATCTGGGCCAACAAGGGACGGTCCATCCTCACCACACTGGGAATCATCATCGCCGTGACCTCGACGATCACCGTCGTCGCGTTTGTGAAGGGCTTCGGCGACTCGATGACCAAGATGGTGCGCGGGTACGGGACGAAGTTCATGGTCGTACGACCCTATCGGCCTGGACAGGAACACCGAATGGGGATGGGCACCGTGACCCTGGACCTTCGGGACATTGAGGCCGTCCGTACCGAATGCCCGCATATCCAACGCCTTACCCCGTTCGTCTACGCGGACCAAAGTGAGATCGCGTACGGACTGGAGAAGGCCACGGAGGTTCCCACTCGCGGGGTGGCGGAGCAGTATCAGGTCATCCGCAATTACTACGTAGACGCGGGTCGGTTCTTCGTGCCGATGGAAGTGGAAACGGCGGCGCCGGTGATCGTGCTCGGACGCACGGTCCTTAAACAACTGGGGTGCGACGAGTCCATCATCGGCCAGCATGTGTACGTGAACGGTCACCGCTTCCTGGTTACCGGAGTTCTGGAATCCAAAGGAAGCATGTTCGGAGAGGACCAGGACAAGACGGTGATGATCCCATATACCGCGGCCTTGAACCTGTATCCCGAACGACGGCGGGCGATGCCCTTTTTGTGCGAGGCGACGAGCGAGGAGGCCCTGGACCAGGCCGAGGGAGAGGTGCGGCGGGTGCTTCGCCGCCGACATGGACTGCAACCCGGTCAAGCGGACAATTTCGTGATCGACCGCCAGGACCAGATGGTGCGGGAATTCGAGAAAATCACGAACATCGCGTCCGCCTCCCTTGCGGGGATCGTCAGCATTTCCCTACTCGTGGGTGGGATAGGGATTATGAATGTGATGCTTGTGTCCGTCACCGAACGGACGCGGGAGATCGGATTGCGGAAAAGCATCGGCGGGCGTCGGAGGGATATCCTCCTGCAGTTCCTCACGGAGGCCGTCGTCCTGTGCACGATCGGAGGTCTGATCGGCGTGATCTTGGGGTACATCCTTACCTTCATCGCCTCATTGCATCCGCAAATGGTGACCGTGGACATCCCCGTGTGGTCGGTCGCACTGGCCCTGGGGTTTTCCGCCGGCGCCGGCGTCGTGTTCGGAATTATTCCGGCGTGCAAGGCGGCCATTCTCCATCCGATCGAGGCGTTGCGACACGAATAGAGGAAACGCAGAAACGCAGAAACACAAAAACGTCGAAATGCAGCATGAGTAGCCAAGGTTCAACCACAGTCCTCGCCTCTCCGCTAGAATCCCCTACGCGCGGAGCATTTTCCGTCATTGCCTCCGTAGTTACGGCGCCGCTCCAGTTCGGGTCGTGGGTGGGCGGGCGGATCGCGAGGCAGTGGCAGAACATCCTCACGGCGTTGGTGCAGATTTGGGCGAACAAGGCCAGGTCCGTACTGACGACCCTGGGGATCATTATTGCCGTCACTTCGACGATTACCGTCGTGTCGTTCGTGCAAGGCTTCGGCGACTACGTGACCAACATGCTCCGTGGGTTCGGCACCAATGTCATGTTCGTCGTCCCCTGGTTCCCGTCGGGGATGCAGGGGCGGATGCTGGGGCGCATCCTGATGGATGTGGACGATGTGCGGGCCGTCGGGGCGGAGTGCGACAAGGTGCGCCGCATCTCCCCGATGCTGTTCATGCAGGTTACGGCCGAGTACAGCCGAAACAAGGCGGAGGATATTGAGCTTCAGGGCGTCACGGAACAGTTCCAGACCATTCGCAACTTCTTCGTGGACAAGGGTCGGTTCTTTGGGCCGATCGACGTCGATCAGGGAACGTATGTCTGCGTCGTGGGCCGAGAGGTGCTCAAGCTGCTGGAGGCCGATGACAGCATTGTCGGCGACTATATTTACATCAACCAGCTTCGTTTCCACGTGCTGGGCGTCCTGGAGAGCAAGGGCAATTTCCTGGATGAAAACCAGGACAAACTCATTCTGATGCCCTTCAATACGGTCCTCAAGATGTACCCTTTCCTGGCCCGATTCATGCCTTTCATCGTGGAGGCCACGCGGGAGGAGGATACGGAAGAGGCGTCGCTGCAGATCAGCCGCGTGTTGCGAACGCGGCATCATCTCCAGCCCGGGGCCCCCAATGACTTTCGCGTTTTTCGGCAAGACGAAATCCTGCGGGATTTCGAGCGTGTGAAGATGATCGCCACCAGCATTCTCGCCGGGATCGTCGGGATTTCCCTCATCGTCGGCGGAATCGGCATCATGAACGTGATGCTCGTCTCCGTCACCGAACGTACCCGCGAGATCGGTCTGCGGAAAAGCGTCGGAGGCCGACGCCGCGACATTCTCTTCCAATTCCTAACCGAGGCCATGGTCCTCGCCACCGTCGGCGGAGTGATGGGGATCACGCTCGGATACACGATTTGCTATGTGGCCTCCCTACATCCCTCCATGGTCAAGGTCGCCGTCCCGATATGGGTGGTGATGCTCGCACTGGGGTTCTCCGCAGGGGTAGGCATACTGTTCGGCATCATTCCGGCGTTTAAGGCCGCCATTCTTCACCCCATTGACGCACTGCGCCACGAGTAGTGGGAAACGCAGAAACACTGAAACACAGAAACACCGAAATGTGGAAACGTCGAAACGCCGACATAAGACTTGTTGACTTTTCACGCCGTGATCTGAAGGTCCGCCTTGGTGAAGAGCGACTCGAAGACGAATCCGGCGGCGTGGATGTTCTCACGAGCGCCCTCCTGCCGGTCGATCACGGCCACAATGCGTTCGATTGCGGCGCCGATCGAGGTCATGAACTTGGCCGCCTCGAGTACCTGGCCGCCGGTGGTGGCAATATCCTCCACAAGCAAAACGGAGTCTCCTCCGGTCAGCTTGCCCTCATACGGCTTGGAGGTCCCATAGTCCTTCTTTGCATTGCGAATGATGACGAAGGGCTTTCCGGACGCCATTGAGGCCGCGGCCGCCAGCGCTACCCCGCCGAGTTCCGCGCCCGCGATGAGGGTCGTCGATGGTTTCACATAGGCGGCGAACATCTCGCCTAACGCCCTGAGAATATCCGGCTGGGTCTCGAAGAGGTATTTGTCGAGATAATACTTGCTTTTGCGACCCGAGCGCAGGGTAAAATCGCCTTCCAGATATGCGGCCTTGCGGATGCGTTGGGCGAGTTCTGTTCGGACCATGAATCATCAACAAAGTCTACGCCCGTGGGCGGCCGCGTTTTCTTGGAGGTCTTGGCGGGTCGTTTGCGGGTTCGGCGCTAACCACGTGGAGTAGATCGATCATCAGCCAGTCCTTCACAACGCGGTCACCATTGTCGGGAGTCCGGAGGCGCTTGCGGCCGTTCATCACCTGGGTCAAGCCGAACACAGCCTTTCTACGAGTCAGCATTACCTGATCCGGGTGACGTACGAGGATCGAGCGCCCGTCGGTCAATCCAACTTCGATTGGCGCGAATGGTCGCTCACGAAGAACTGCCTGAAAATCGTCTCGGTCCATTTCCCAATCTTATCTAGTTTCTTGGTGGTTAGCAATACGCCTATACCTGAAGATCGCTAGGGCGGTTCAAGGCGCTTCGATATCGGCGTCGCACCAGGGACACGTGTTTCGTGAGGAATCCGTCTACCTGTTGGGGTGCTCGGCCGACGAACTGTTTGGAATCGAGGACGATTTCCAGCTTCACCTTCGCAAACGCCGGATCGGAGGCAAGCCGATTCAGCAGATCATTCTCCCGCCCTTCGAGTTTAACCCTGCGGCCTGCGGCCTGGGAATGTCGCCGGATGCGTTCGTGCAATTCCTGTCGATCGCCGCCGGCGGCGACGCCGGCCATAAGGATGTCCTCTGTAGCCATAAAGGGCAGCTCCGCCCGTAACCGCGACTGGATTACCTTCGGATAGACGACCAACCCACGGGCTACATGAGTGACGACGCGGAGCATTCCGTCGGTCGCCAGAAAGGCCTCCGGGACAGTCGCGCGCTTGTTGGAGGAATCATCCAGCGTACGCTCGAACCACTGCTCAGCGGCAGTCTGCAAGGGAGACTGGACAAGGGAGAGAACGAACCGCGCCAACCCCGTGGCCCGTTCACAGAGCATCGGGTTTCGTTTGTAGGCCATCGCACTGGAGCCGACCTGCTCCTTCTCAAAAGGTTCTTCGATCTCCTTCAGACCGGCGAGAAGCCGCACGTCGTTGGCGAATTTGTGCACGCTGGTCGCAATCCCCCCGAGCGCACAAACGACTTGGGCATCGACCTTGCGGGAGTAGGTCTGGCCGGTAATCGGTTCGACTTGCTCGAACTCCATCTGTCGGGCAACGTCTTCCTCGAGCCGCAAGACTTTTCGATGGTCATGGCCGCAAAGGGCGAGGAAGCTCGCCTGCGTGCCGGTGGTCCCTTTGACGCCGCGGAAGCGCAAGCCCGTCAGTCGATGCTCGACCTCTTCCAGATCGCGAACGAAGTCGTAACACCACAGCGCTGCTCGTTTTCCGACGGTGGTGACCTGGGCGGGTTGAAAGTGCGTCAGCCCGAGCGTGGGCAGGGCACGGTGCCTTTTCGCAAACGCGCCGAGGGCGTCAATGGCATTGGCAAGCCACACGGCCGCCA
Source organism: Planctomycetota bacterium (assembly GCA_043806315.1). GTDB lineage: Bacteria > Planctomycetota > Phycisphaerae > UBA1845 > UBA1845 > SBAX01. The sequence goes on from JAZDHF010000047.1 coordinate 29,846, forward strand.
AGCGCAACGCGTCGCGCATGATGATGAGGTCGGCGTTGTCCACGATGTAGGCGCTGGTGGCGCCTAAGTGCAAGATGCCGCGTGCCTCCGGCGCGATGTCGCCCCAGGCGTGCAGATGGGCCATCACGTCGTGACGCAGCCGTTTCTCGTGCCGCGCCGCCGCGGCGAAGTCGATCCGGTCGATCGTCTTTTCGAGCTGTTTGATCTGCCGCCTGGTGACGCGGATTCCGGCCCGGTGCTCGGCCTTAGCAAGCGCCAGCCACAATCGCCGCCAGGTGCGAATCCGCGTCCGCTCGCTGAACAGCTCACTCATCTCGCGCGAGGCGTATCTTGCGACGAGCGGAGATTCGTAGACCTCGTAATTGGCCATATCGCGACCCAAACCCATGTTGTCGGATCGGCGTGACCGCGAACGCCGACGGAGTTATTGTAGCGAAAGGCGTAGGGCGTGCTACGGTTCCCACGCATTGCGGGCCGATGATAGAGCGACATGACCGTCCGCCGTCTGGGTAGGTACGAACAACGGTTGGTCTTGGGCGTCGTGGTGATCTTCGCGGCGTCGTGCGTGCCGCTGCGCGACGGGAACGTTCCCGGCCCGGAAGGGGCGTCCGACCTGTCCGTTACCGCGTCGACCGGCACGCCCCAGGTGTTCGAGGGGACGGCTGTCACCGTGTCCGCGGACGCGCGCGGCGGGACCCCGCCGTATCTTTTTCGATGGGACCAGAACGCCGGACCGACGGAACTTGCGCTCCCGGACGTTACCGAGTCGACGCTGACCACGGATTCTCTACTCCAAGCCGGAACCTACGTCTTCCGCGTCGTGGTGACGGACAACGCCGGCGCGCACACCGCGGGCTTTGTCACCGTGGAGGTTCTTTCGGCCGTGACGGCGACGGTCCCGAAGCTAGTCATTGTGGGCGAGCCGGTCGCGCTCTCGGCGACGGTCGAGACACGGCCGACCGATGCGACCTTGCTCTGGGAAGTGACCTTCGGGGAGGCGTCCCTGGACGACCCGACGTCGCCCAATCCCTCCCTAACGATTGCGACCGCGAGCACGATCCGGCTGCGGCTGACGGCCACGATCCCGTCGGCGTCAGGCTCTCCGGTGACGACGGAGCGAAACTTTGACATCGCGTCGGTTCGGGACCTGAAACCGCGGGTGCTGATCGAGACGAACTTCGGGGACATCACCATCGAACTGAACGGCGAGGCTGCTCCACTTCACACGGCCAACTTCCTGCTCTACGTCAATGACGGCTTCTACGCGGGCACGCTCTTCCACCGCAGCGCGTGTTCAGGCGGCACGGGCGCGGGGGACTGCAAACCGTTCGTATTGCAGGGCGGCGGGTATAAGCGGGTGGATGGCGAGTTGCAGGCCGTTCCCGCAACCCGCGATCCGGTCCCATCGGAGGCGAACAACGGTTTGAGCAACGGCGTCCTGTACTCGGTCGCTTTGGCCCTGAGCGGGGCCGATCCCAACTCAGGGACGATCGAGTTCTTCATCAATCTGAACACCGAGAACTTCCTCCTCGACGACCAGGGGTTCACGGTTTTCGGGCAGGTCGTCAACGGGACAAGCGTGGTCGATGAGATCACCGCCCTTGAAAGAAAGCCCAGCCCCATCATCCCCGGCGAGGTTTCTTTACCGGCGGACGATGTTATCATGCAGCGTGTAAGCCGCTTGGACCGGTGAAGTCCTATGGTGGGGATGTGGACCAGCCGCCCTCGGCTGGTTTCACACAGCGGGGGGCCGCTGTGCTACACGCGCACAGAGGAGTCAGAATGGGCTACGAGGATACGGGTACCACGTTGCAGGACCTTTCGGCCCGGATTGTTGCGATCCGGGACTCTCTTTGACTTCCCCAGCAAGCTGGAAGCCCTCGCGGCGGTCGAGCGGGAGATGGCCTCGCCGAGTTTCTGGGACAACCCGGAAGCCGCCCAGCAGACCGTCGGCAGGCTCAAGTCGATCCGCGCGATTGTCGAGCCGATGCGGAAGATCATCGCCCAGTCGGCGGACCTGGAGGCAATGACCCAGCTTTTGGCGGAGGCCGACGACGCACACGTCCGCGCGGAACTCGACGAGGGGTTAGGAACGCTGGCCACTGAAGTCGCCCGCGTCGAGTTGTTGATGCTGCTTTCGCGCCCCAACGACCTGCGGAATTGCTATTTCAACATTCAGGCCGGGACCGGCGGCGCCGACGCCTGCGACTGGGCGCAGATGCTCCTGCGGCTGTACCTGCGCTATTTCGAACGCCGTGAGTATGAGGTCGAGGAACTCTCCCTGCGCGACGGCGAAGAGGCGGGCATCCAGTCATGCAGTTTGCTGGTGAAGGGTCCGTACGCCTATGGGTACCTCTCGTGTGAGCTCGGCGTGCATCGCCTGGTGCGCATCTCGCCCTTCAGCGCCCAGGGAAAACGTGAGACCAGCTTCGCATCAGTCGATGTGCAGCCGGAGATCGACGACATCGAAATCGAGATCGACTGGGACAAGGACATCCGCGAGGACACCTACCGTGCGGGAGGAAAGGGCGGGCAGCATGTCAACAAGACCTCCTCCGCGGTGCGTCTCACGCACCTTGCAACGGGGATCGCGGCGCAGTGTCAGAGCGAGCGGTCGCAGCACAAGAATCGCGCGACGGCCCGGAAGATGCTCGGAGCCAGGCTCTACCAAATGGAGCAGGCCAAACGCGACACCGAACTCACCAAGGTGTACAGCGAGAAGGGTCAGATCGGCTGGGGCAACGCCATCCGCAGCTACTTCCTCTACCCCGAACAACGGGTCAAGGACACCCGCACGGGCTTTACCACCTCGAACACGCAGGGCGTCCTCGACGGCGATATTCAGCCGTTCATCGACGCCATGCTCCGACACCGCGCGGCGGCCAGACATCGACAGGCGGAGGGTTGATCTTCCATTGCAGGTTACTTGTCCTCCGGTTTGATGCCCATGCCCTTGCGGTCGGGGTAGGCCGGTCGCGCGGGACGTTTCGGCGGATTCTTCTCCAACTCGGCGAGCATGTGGGCGATTGCGGCGTCAAGTTGCGGGTCGCCGCCGTCAACCATTTTGGCCGGGTCGTCGATGACTTCCATGTCGGGATCGACGCCGTGGCCTTCGACGCCCCATGTGCCGTCGGTCTCGAAGAAAGCGAACGTTGGGGCCGAGGTGTTCCCGCCGTCGATCAATTGTGGATTGCCGGAAATCCCCACCAGTCCGCCCCAGGTGCGCATGCCGATGAGCTTTCCCAATCCACGCTGGCGGAAATAATAGGGGAAGCAGTCGCCGCCGGAGCCGGCTAGTCCATTGATCAGCATGCACTTGGGTCCGCTGTTGGCGTCGGGCGGCCAAGCGCCGTTCTTGGGGGCGCGGGTGGTCCAATAGTTGGTGATGGGGCGGTTGAGAAGTTCGATGAATCGGGTGGGAATCTGTCCGCCGCCGTTCCACCGCTCGTCGATTATCAGAGCGGCCCTATCCGTCTGGCCGTAGAACTGACGGAATAAATCGTTCTGCCCATTGCTTCCCGTGTTGGGAACGTAAACATATCCGACTTTGCCGCCTGTTTTCTCTTCGACATATTTGCGATTTCGCTCGATCCACGCGCGGTAACGAAGGTCGGACTCGCTCTTGGGCAGATCGACGATGACCTGTCGGGCGTCGGCGTCGACCGTGGGTTTGTCGGAGACTGTGAGCGTGACGACGCGGCCGCCCAGTCCGTGGAACGCCGCCCAGGGGTCCTTGGTGAGATCCACCGGCACGCCATTGACGGCCAACAAATAGTCGCCCACCTTGACCTTCACGCCGGGTTGCGAGAGCGGACCGCGAGCGTCGTAGTCCCAGGGCGCGCCTTCGTAGATTTTGGTGATGCGATAGGCGCCGTCGTTTGGTTCGAAGTCGGCCCCGAGCATTCCGATGGGAACGTCGGGCGTTTTCTCATAATCCCCGCCGCCCATGACGTAGGCGTGGCCGACGTTCAGTTCGGAAATCATTTCTCCGATCACGAAATCCACATCTTCGCGGGACACACAGTCTTGCAGCATTCGCGCGTAGCGCTCGCGCATCCCCGGCCAGTCCACCCCGTGCATGTTCGGGTCATAGAAATACTCGCGCTGAATGCGCCAGGCCTCGTTGAACATCTGCCGCCATTCCTCGCGGGGATCGACGCGGCCGGACATAGCGGAGAGGTTGAGCGGCTTGTCGAGTTTCTGCTCCGCGGCCGCATCGACGATGGCCATGGTCTCGTCCTTACGGACCAGGAGTTTCTTGCCGTCCGCGGAAATCACCACACTGTTTACCTCATCGAGGACGGTCTTTTCCTTCTTTTCGTCGTCGGTGAGGTCGAAGATTTTCACGGACGGCTTGCCGGCAGCGCCCTGGGCGGGGTTGCGTACGTAGATCAGCTTGCCGTCGTGGGTGACGTGGAGATTCGTGAAGTTGCCGCGATCAACCGGCAATGCGACCGCGCGGCGCTCAAAACCGTCCAGTTCGATCACCAGCGGCTTGACTTCCTCCTTCTTCTTTTCGTCTTTCTTTTCGCTCTCCGCGGTGGCGTCGGCCTTCTTTTCCGCGTCCGTAGTCGGCGTTTCTTTCTTTTCGTCCTCCTTCTTGTCTCCTTCGGGCTTCTTCTCTTCCGCGGGCTTTTCACCCTCCTTCGCGTCTTTCCCCTTGTCTTTGCCCTCTTCCTTTTTCTTCTCTTCCTCTTTCTTCTTTTCCTCTTCTTCCTTCTTTTTTTCCTCGCCCCACTTTTCTTCGTCGCTTTTGGGGGCAAACGGGGAGCCGACCTCGGCCCGAAGGGGAACCACAAACAGTGTGTCGGTGTCGGCATAGACGAAGGTCGTACCTATGTCCTCATAGAGCGGCGAGGAAAAGTTGCGATTGCTGGCGAAGAAAAGGTAGTCGCCCTTGCGATCGAACGTCGGCCAGGTAACGTTGAACATCGTTGAAGTCACCTGATGCGTTTCTCCCGGCTCGACGTGGTAGAGCCAAAGGGACGTGGTCGTCTGGTTGTCGTTGCTCTTGGTGTAGGCGATCCAACCGGAATCATTCGACCAGTTCAAGCGACTTGTGTTGCCCCAGAGGTCAGTATCGACCAGCTTGGTCTCGTTGGTCTCGATGGTGTAGAGGTAGATCGCGCCAGTCTTGTCGGTAAAGGCGATGCGTTTGGAATCCGGCGACCAGGTCGGGCGGAAGCGGAACGTCTTGCCGTCGGAAGTCAGCTTCTTGGTTTCTCCGCGTCCATCGGACTGGGTGATGTACAGTTCGTATTCGCCGGTGGCGTCGGAGAAATAGGCGATCCATTGGCCGTCGGGGCTCCACGCCGGATCGCGCTCGGCCACTCCGCTGGTCCTGGTCATGTCGCGGGGAGAACCCTTCTTCGCAGGAACGGTCCAAATGTCGCCTCGGGATTGGAGAACGGCGCGTTGCCCCGTGGGGGAAATGTTCCACGACTGGACGAATTTACTGCCGTCATAGTCGCGGGGTCGGATCAGCGGACGGTCGCCGGGAATTACCACATCAACGGCGTGCGACTGCCCGGTGCTCAGGGAAAGTAGGTGCAATTCGGGTCCATTCTGGAAAACGATCTCCCCCTTTCCATCGGGGCCGGGTCCCAGGGCGGGCCACTTCACATCGTATTCCGCCAGGTGAGTCACCTGCTCACGTTTCCCATTGGCCGTGTCGTAGTCCCAGATATTGAGGCGATGCTCCGGGCCGCCGTCCGACATGTAATACACCCTCGTCCCATGCCACATGGGCTGGGAATCGGTTCCCTCCCAATCAGTGATTTTCTTCGACGTTTTGTTCTGCAGATCGAACAACCAGATATCGGTGGCCATTCCGCCGCGGTAGCGTTTCCAGGTGCGGCTGTCAGTGGTATGCGGCGTATAGGCCAGCCAACGGCCGTCCGCGCTAATGGAAGCATTGGCCCCGTACGGGACCGGCAACGGGGTTGGCAATCCGCCCATTGGGGAAGTCGTGAACAGTTGCATTTGCCGCTGCAGTCCCGCGAAGCCGTTGGTGAAGTACAACAGTTTTCCATCCGGCGTCCAATCGCACAGCGTCTCGCCCGCGGGGTGGTACGTCACGCGAGTGGGAAGGCCGCCCTCGACGGGCATGGTGTAGAGGTCGCGGTTGCCCTCGTAGTTGCCGACGAAGGCGATGGTGCGCCCGTCGGAACTGAACCTCGGAAAGCTCTCCGCGCCCGGCGGGCTGGCGAGCGGGGTCGCCACTCCGCCCTGGCGCGGCACGACCCAAAGGTCGTTCGCATAGACGAACACGATCTGCGTAGCGCTCACGTCGGGATAGCGCAACATGCCCGCGTGCGGTTGATGGCTCGCGTCCGCGGCGACGGCGGCGCCCCGTGGGGCCGCTCCGTCGCGCAGCGCCGGTTTGTCCTGAGCGCAAGCGGCAAGCCCGCACGAAGCCGAAAAAAGAAACAGGGAGCAAAGCATCCGCTTGGTCACGATCAAACCTCCTCTTAGACCGTTGGGCGCCGAGTCAGGCGTGTGCCACTCCGACGCGCCGGGCTGTCAGCCGTGGCGGGCACTGCCGACACGGCAGTGGCACCCCGCGACTGAACCTACTACCTTCGTCGGAGCTAGGCTAGCGTTCGACGTAGGCGAGTGTCAACAACCTCGGCGTCGGTTTACAATTGGTTACAACTTGAGGCCGCGCCGAGCACATCGGTCTCGGCGTTTTGGCGTTTCAGGGTCGCAGGGTTTCTTGCAGGGTTGCAGGGTTTCAGAGTTGCAGGGTTTCATTCGAATCCCAGCTCGGCGAGATCGTCTTCATCCAGGCCGAAGTGGTGGCCGACTTCGTGGAAGACGGTTTTGCGGATTTCGCGGATGATCTCGCGGCGACTGCGGCACATGCGCTCGATGTTGCGTTGGTAGAGGACGATGCGATCGGGCAGTTGCCCGCCGTGTTCGACGCCGCGCTCGGTCAGCGGTGTGCCCATGTACAGACCGAGCAAATCGCGGGGATCGTCGACGCCGCCCTCCGCGCAGGCCTCCGGGCCCGGCACGGCCTCCACGTCGACGCACACGTCCTCCAGGTATCCGGCGAACGACTCGGGAATGTCCGCCAGGGCCTGCCGAACCAATTCGACGAATTCATCGGCGCTGAGCTTCATACGCATCACCGCAGGGTTCTAGCCGACCGAGCGGTGCGTGGGCAAGCGCCGGTGGTCGTCCGGGGCGAATCCGGTTAGAATCGGCCCGTAGGAGCAGGTCGGGTGGGCCGATGGCGGCCTCGCGGACGATGATACGGATGCCGATGCTCTCGAGAACCTCTGACGGAATGTGGCACAGCGGCCCTTCGTGCATCTCAGCCGAGGGCGGCTGGACCACACCCGCATCTCAGCCGAGGGCGGCTGGACCACACCCGTCAACGGAGGCGCGTACGCATGATTGACGCGGTTCTGTTCGACCTGGGGGATACGCTGCTGCACTTTGAAACCGAACGGGCGCGCCACTTTCTAGAGTCCGCGACGCGTCCGGCGTACGATCGCTTGATCGAGTTGGGCTTTCGCCCGCCGGACTACAAGGCGTACCTTCGGGCCGTCAAACGGCGGTTCCTCCGCGCGTATCTTTGGTCGCGCGTGGTCCGCCGAGAGGCGCAATTGGTGGAAGCCTTTCGTCGGTTGCATCACAGAATGGGAATCGACCTTGACGACGCCCAAATGACGGACCTGGCGATGCGCTGTGTCCCCCCGCTGCGGCAGTTTTTCGTCGTGGACGGCGAGGCCCGTCCGGTCATGGCCCAGCTCCAAGCCGCCGGGTTCAAGCTCGGTTTGGTCTCGAATACCTTGTTTCCGGGATTCGCGGTGGACGACGTCCTGCGACACGAGAAGCTGCTGGAGCGGTTCCCCGTCCGGGTTTATTCCTCGGACGTGGGCTATATGAAGCCTCACCGCCGGATTTTCGAGGCCGCCATCGAGCAGATGGGCGTGCCCGCCGAACAGATGGTCTTCGTCGGCGACCGCGTTGATAAGGACGTTCGCGGGGCGGCACGCCTGGGAATGAAAACGATCCTGATGGTTCGGGACGGGCACGTTCCGCAAGGCCGCGTGCGTCCCGACCACATCGTTCGCGCCTTGTCGGAGGTGCCGACGGTGTTGCGAACGTGATGACTGGATATGCGCTCGCCCCTCGCCCCGGAACGATTGCTCGCGGCCTACGCGGCGGGCATCTTCCCCATGGCCGACGAGGGCGGGAGAATCCACTGGCTGGCGCCCGATCCGCGGGCGATCATCGAGTTGGGTGCGTTCAAACCTTCTCGGTCGATGCGCAGCGCCCGACGCCGGGGCGTGTTCACGATCACTATCGACGGCGCGTTCGCCGAGGTGATTGAGGCCTGCGCCGATCGCCCCGAAGGGACTTGGATTTCACGCGACATCCACGACGCCTACTGCAAGCTGCATCGCCTGGGGTTTGCTCACAGCGTGGAGACCTGGAGGGAGGGCCAACCGGCGGGCGGCCTGTACGGCGTCGCCATCGGCGGGGCGTTCTTCGGCGAATCCATGTTCCATCGCGTCACCGACGCCTCCAAAGTCGCCCTCATGGTTCTCGTCGAACGGATGCGGGAGCGAGGGTTCACGTTGCTCGACGTGCAGTTCCTGACCGAGCACCTGCGTCAATTCGGCGCCGTGGAGATTCCCCGCGCGGAGTACGAGCGGAGGCTGCGGGAAGCCGTTCAGCGGCCCTGCTCCTTCGTCGACGCTCCCGGCGCGATCACGTTGGACCCGCCGTTGGGCCGATGATCGGGGCATGAGCATCGCCGCCACGCCCGCTGTCGGCAACGAACTCTTCGTGCATAACATGCGCCTCCTTTGGCGGTTCGACCCGGAGTTGGCCCTGCGGGTGGACGCCGTTCACGACGAGGAGCGGTTGCCGCTCGAACCCGCTCGCAGCGGAGCGTGGACGACCAAGGTGTCGTTGCCCGGCGGAACGTCAACGTATCTTCATAGTCGCCATGACCCCGCGGCTGAGGCCGAGCACTGGGCGAACGCCGTCCCCGTCGAGGACAAATACTGCTTCGTCGTCAGCGGTTTGGGCCTCGGCTACCACGTCCGAGCGCTGTTCGAGCGTCTTCGCGGCGAAGCTTTCATCGTTTGTGTCGAACCGTCGCTGCCGCTGATATCGACGGCCCTGTCTTGCATAGACCTGTCCGACGTGCTGGGGTCGAAGCGTTTCGTGTTGTTGACCGACGACGACAAGACGCGGCTTCACGCGAGGTTGCAGCCCTACGGCACCTTGATGATGCTCGGATCCCAGTTTGTACGCCACGCCGCCTCCGCACGCCTCGCCGAAGAGGCCCACGCGGCCATCACCCACGTTATTACGGAGTTTGTCACCTTCACGCGCATGTCCCTGATGACCCTGGTGGGCAATTCGCGCATCACCTGTCAGAACATCGCGATGAATCTGGTCAACTACGTTTCCACGCCGCCGATCGACCTCTTGAAAGACCGCTTCGCCGGCGACCCCGCGGTCATTATTTCCGCCGGGCCGTCGCTGTCGCGGAACATCGAACAACTCGCCGACCTGAAGGGCAAGGCCGTCCTCTGTGCCGTGCAGACCACTATCCGACCGCTGACGCGACGCGGCATCGTCCCCGACTTCATTACCAGCTTGGACTTCCACGAGATGTCGCGGAAGTTCCTCGAGGGCGTCGGCGACCTGAGCGGCGCTCATTTGGTCGCCGAGCCGAAAGCGACCTGGCACGTCATCGACCACTATCCCGGACCCGTCTCGCTGCTCGACAACGCCTGGGCGCGGCTGGTGATCGGCGAGGAACTCGGCGCTCGCGGCGGGCTTCCCGCAGGGGCCACCGTAGCGCACTTGGCGTTCTACCTGGCCGTCTATATCGGTTGCGACCCGATCATCTTCGTCGGGCAGGACCTCGCCTTCACCGGCCACGTCTTCTACGTCCCCGGCGTGGAGATTCATCAAGCGTGGCGCGGCGAGATCAACCGCTTCAACACTATGGAGCAGAAGGAATGGGACCGTATCGCTCGCAACCGGCCCATCCTCCGCCGCGTGATCGGCGTGGACGGCGGCGAACTCTACACCGATGAACTGCTCTTCACCTATCTCGAACAGTTCGAGAAAGACATCGCCGCCGTGCCGCGGACGGTGATCAACGCGACCGAAGGCGGGGCGCGGATTCGCGGCACACAGACCATGCTCCTGCGCGACGCGACGCAGCGATACTGCCAACGCGACATCGATCCGCAGCGGTTCGCCTATCGCCGAACGACGAAGTGGCGGGATCCCTCTCGACTAGAGGCCGCGCGGGCCGAGTTGCAGCGACGAATCATCGAGTTTGACGAGGCCCTGCGCGTCTGCGAGGAACTCCTCACGCTGCTCCATGAGTTGGCGGGTCTGACGGACGACGCGGAGCGGTTCAATCAGCGCCTAGTCCGGGTGGACGAGCTACGCACAAAGGTCTACCGGGAGAGCCGGGCCTACGAGATCATCAATGCCGCCACGCAACTTGCCGAGTTCCGCCGCTTTTCCGCGGACCGACGGATCGTGGCCACGGAACTTACCCACGCGGAACGGGCCAAGCGGCAGATCGCCCGCGATACCGAGTTCATCACCGCCGTACGCGACGGCGCCGTTGACGTTAAGCCCATCCTGACCGACGCCCTGCGACGCATCGAGGAGGCTCGACCGCACGCATGAAAATCATCGCCGTCCTCCAAGCGGATTTGCAGGTGACACCCATCGGCACGCGCAGCCGCTTGGGCGAAGAGCTTGGAGGCATCCCCATCCTACGTCGGACGGTAGAACGCGTGCGCCGGGCGAAGAACCTTGCGGGTGTATACGTCCTTTGTCCGACGTCGCAGCTTCCACGCTGCGCGAAGATCCTCGAGGGCACAGGCGCGATCGTCCGCGCCTACAACGCCGGGCCTTCGCCCTACGGCTCGCTCATCCAGTCGGCACGGAAATGGTCCCTCGACGGCTGGCGCGGCGGGATCGGCGGGACTACGGCGTTCGATGAGTACGCGGACTGCCGCTTGATCGACGGACTGCTGAAAAGTGTCCAGGTCGACGCCGTCTTGAGCGTGCCGCCGGGCGCGGTCGTGTTCGACCCCGACCTCGCCGATCAGATGATCGACCATCGCAGGACCCTGAAGGACGACAGTCGTCTCACCTTCGCCCAGGCCCCTCCCGGGCTGACGGGAATCCTCCTCGATACGGCGTTGATCGGCGAGCTGGTCACGCGGAACATTCCGATCGGCTGGCTGTTCAGCTACCAACCCGACGGGCCGCGGAAGGATTTGATCTTCGAGCCGTGTTGCCTGGAGACGGCCGCGCCGTTGCGTTTCGCCGCGGGCCGCATGATCACCGACACCGACCGTGCAATGCGAACACTGGCCGAGCTTCTTCGACAGCACGCCGACCCCGATTCGCTCACCGTCGGCCAATGGCTCATCGAACGCGACGCCGACTTCGTCGAACCGCTCCCCCGCGAGGTGGAGATCGAGTTGACCACGGACGACCCGTATCCCGATCAGGTGCTTCACCCGCGCGGTGATCGCGTGCCGCGCCGTGGACCGATCGAGCTTTCCGTCATTCAGCAAGTCGTCACGGAAATCGTGCGCTATGACGATGCGTTGGTTGTGCTCGGCGGATTCGGCGACCCGTTGCGGCATCCCCAGTTTCGAGCCGTCCTGAACCTGCTGCGTCCCTCGCGGCCTCCGAACGACGGCGTCTACGGGCTTTGCGTTCGGACCGCGGGCGCCGATCTTCAGGATGAGCAAATCGCCGCAATTGTTGACCACGGCGTGGATGTTCTGAATGTCACTCTCGATGCGTGGAGCCCGGACCTCTACGGCCGGCTGCACGCACCGCGGGATCCGGCGTCGGCGTGCTTGGAGCGAGTGCTAGCGGGAATGGAACGACTGTCGAAAGCCCGCGAGCAGTGCGCGTCCGCCAGGCCGATCGTCGTTCCAGAGATGACCAAGGCCCGCGAGAATGTGCACGAACTCGACGATTTCTACGACGGCTGGCTGCGCCGCGTGGGTGCTGTGAGTGTGACCGGCTTCAGCCACTACGCCCGCCAATGCGAGGACCGAAGCGTCATCAAGATGGCGCCGTCCGCGCGGACGCCATGTCGTCGCATTCGGTCACGATGTCTGGTACTTGCCGACGGGCGCGTCGCCCTGTGCGATCAGGACTTCCGCGGACGGCACACGGTCGGTCGGGTCGGTGAACGGTCGCTGGAAAACATCTGGCGCGGGGCGGAGTCCGAGCGGATTCGCCACGCCCACCGGAGCGGTCAATTCGACCCCACCCCGCTCTGCGCCGCATGCGACGAGTGGCACCGCCCATGAGGTGACCGCGGCGCAAAAGAAAAGGCGGCGGCACAAGCACAGTCCGGGTAGTCAAGACCTGGGTGACTGACGGGCGCATCCCATTAAGGGTGGCGGGGGTAATCGTTTCGCGTCATTCTGAGCGCAGCGAAGAATCTCGGAGCGAAGCATCCAGACGCGTCAGGAGATTCTTCGCTCCGCTCAGAATGACATCGGTCCGCTCAGAATGACATCCCGTGGGCATTTTCGCCACCCCAAACGGGATGCATCTTGCGCCACGAAGCTTGGGAAAGGAGGATGAGATGTAGGAGACATTTTCTGAAACCTTTCGATGGAACCCTACGGGTATTCAAGCCCGTCCGGTAGAGCTTGGCCAGCAGCCGGAAGCGAGTCTTGCGTCGTGATGGGGCGACCCATGCGGCGAAGCGTAGACAGCGAGTGCCCAGGCCGTGTGATGGAGCCCCGAAAGCCGTTCTGGTGAGGAGCCTTCGTCGTGGTGCATACGGGGGCCGCGCGGACGC
>JAZDHF010000048.1:0-3875 GCA_043806315.1 Planctomycetota bacterium
GCTTGGAAGGCGAACGATTCTTGGGTACACTCTGTTTCCATACAGGCTGCTCCTCCATAAACGGTAAGCCCTTGAAACTACAGGTGTTATCGCACAGAGGGCAGCCTGTTTCTATCCCCTCGGTGAGAAATGCGGGCTAGACTCCCAGCATCTCCGGCACGCTTTCGTTGGAGGGCAAACCCGGATGGATGGTGCGGATTCGATCGCTCGGCACCCATCGAATTTCGGCGATCTCTTCTTGGGCGATGCGAAAGTCTCCGTGGATATGCTCGACGCGCCAGGCGACCAGGATGTGGCGTGAGTCCAGCACTCGCAGCGAGCCGAGGCGCTGCGTCGTTCCTTAACAGTCGCGGTTCTGATTGGCGATGCCGATCGCGGTGAACTTGGGACGAACGTTACGACGTCTTGACGCGGTAGCGGCGCATGGCCTCGGCCACCAGGTAGAAGGAACCGGTGATGCAGATCACGTCTTCCCGCGTCACGGCGCCGAGGGCGATGCGCATGGCCTCGTCGAGGTTCCGCGCCACCTGGGCCATCTTCCCCGACGTTTCCATGTATTGCGCCGCGAGTTCGGACGCCTCCGCGGAGCGCGGCGAGCCGGTGCTGGTGAAGATGATCTTGTCCGCCCCTAGTTGGATTCGGCGGATCATCCCCGGAATATCCTTGTCCTTGTGGCACGCGAAGATGACCACCATGGAGTCATAGGTGATGTTCTGACCGATCGCTCGCATCAGCGCGTCGATGCTCGCCGCGTTGTGCGCCCCGTCGATCAGGATTCGCGGGTCTTCGCAGATCATCTGCATCCGCCCCGGCAGTCGTACGTTGCCCAGCCCCACCGTGGCCCGCTGATCGTCGATCGGGAACCCGCGCTGCTTGAGGGCATCCAACATCCGCAGGGCGACGGTGCAGTTGGCCGCTTGATGCTCGCCCAACAGAGGCACGTGCAGGTGCTCGAACTTGCTCGTCGGCGTCGTCAGGCAGATCCGCGCGTGCCGGCCCGCGTCGCGCGAAAACTCGAACCGATAACTGAAGTCGACCTCCTCGTCGGAAAACTTCAGCGGTGCGGACACCGCCTCCGCGGCCTCGCGCAGAACCTCTTTCACGTTCGGACGCTGGGGAGCGCTGATGACCGTTACGCCCTTCTTGAACACCCCCGCCTTCTCCCGCGCGATGGATTCGAGCGTCGGCCCAAGCTGCGCCAGATGGTCGAAGCTGATGCTCGTGATCCCCACAACCTCCGGCGTGATGACGTTCGTCGAATCGAGACGCCCGCCCAGGCCGGTCTCGATGACGGCGATGTCGATTTCCTCGTCCGCAAAGTATTGGAACGCCGCCGCCGTCAGGACCTCGAAATAGGTCGGCGACGGAACCTTCGCTCTGGCCGTTACGCCCGCCACACCCCAAACTGCCTTGGCGAAGCCGTTCTCGGAAATCTTTTCTCCGTCGATCACGATCCGCTCGCGAATGTCCAGAAGATGCGGCGAGGTGTACAACCCGACTCTCAACCCGCATCCGCGGAGCATCTCCGCCAGCATCGTCGCCGTACTGCCTTTGCCCTTAGTGCCGGCGATGTGCGCCGACTTAAACGACCGGTGTGGGTTCCCCAGGGCGCTCAGAATCCGGCTCATCCGGCTAAGCCCGAAGTTCGCCGGGGTATACTGAGGTCCGAGAACTCGCTCATAGTTAGTGAGAGAGTCCAAATAGTTTATCGCCGACCGAAACGTACGCGGCTGCTTACCGCTCCGCGCGACCTTGGACGTTGGGGCAGGTCTGGTAATCGTAGCTCTACTCATGGCCGGGATTGTAATCCCCTTTCACAAAATCGTCAACGCGGAATAATCCACAAAGTTCATACGACCGGACCACGGTCTTCCCGTCGTTGTAGGATTCGTAATCTGTTACGCACAATGATGTTACGTCGCGCCGCCGGCTTGTCGCGCGGCCAACGGGCCTGTCACGCCGGGGTAACCCGTGGGCCGCATCTGATTATTCAGCCCCCGACCCGCAAGAGTGCGTTGGTCGGAGCGCTACCCACCGCGTGCGAGCGCCGCAATAAGCCGTAGTCCCGTCTCCAAACAGTACGTGTGTCCAGCGGGCGGGGTCCTTCGGCAACGGTCCGTCCGTTGGTACAATGCCGCGTATGCCAAGCTTACGCTTCGACCTCGGGAACGGTTCTGTCGAGATTGCAGTAAAGATTGATCTCCTCGATGACCTGGGCGCCGAACTCCGGCGGCATCCAGGGGACACGCCACCGAAGGTAGTGCTCATATCGGACTCGAACGTCCAGCCGCTCTACGGCGCGGCGGCGATCGAATCTCTCCATCGCGCCGGATTCTCGGTGTGCGCGTACACCATAGCCGCCGGGGAGACGTCGAAGAGTTGGTCGACGGCGGGGGACGTGTTTCAGTTCCTCGCCGATCATCAGGTCGGTCGCGACGCCGTCATCGTCGCGCTGGGCGGGGGCGTGGTGAGCGATCTTGCGGGGTTCGTCGCGGCCACGTGGATGCGCGGCGTGCGTTTCGCCATCTGTCCCACGACGCTCGAGGCCGACATCGACGCGGCGATCGGCGGCAAGACGGCCATCAACATCCCCGGTGGAAAAAACCTAGTCGGCGCATTCCATCAGCCGTTCCTCGTCGCCATCGACCCGACATGCCTGCGGACCTTACCGCGCCGCGATCTATGCGCCGGCATGGCCGAGTCGGTCAAACATGCGCTGATCTCCTCCGCCGACCTCCTCGCCTGGCACGAGGCCAACGTCGATGCGATCCTCGCCCTCGATCCGTCAGTCACGATGCGTCTGATCGAGGACAACATTCGCATCAAGGCCGACATCGTCTCGCGCGACGCGACGGAACGAACGGGCCTGCGTGCTCGACTCAACTTCGGTCACACCCTCGGCCACGCGATCGAGGAGTGCTGCGGGTTCATGCTGCGACACGGGGAGTGCGTCTCGCTCGGACTGGTCGCGGCCTGTCGGCTTTCGCATCGACTGGGCCTTCTCGACGGATCAGCCGTCGAACGCGTGGAACACCTGCTCACGCGCTTCAACCTGCCCACTCGATTGGAGAGCCCGATCGAACCCGAACGAGTCCTTACCGCCATGCGCAACGACAAGAAAGTCCGCGGCGGCTTGCCGCAATTCGTGCTGCTCAAAGGCCTCGGCCGTCCGATCCTTCGCGGCGACATCCCCGAAGCGGGCATTCGCGAGGCCTACGAATCGCTCCTCGTATAAGAACCCCCCGCTCCCTATTGGGGAAGCGCTGAGAATACAGCTTTCTTATACCCGGGAATGCCGTTTATCCGTG
This sequence comes from Planctomycetota bacterium, assembly GCA_043806315.1. Lineage (GTDB taxonomy): Bacteria > Planctomycetota > Phycisphaerae > UBA1845 > UBA1845 > SBAX01. The sequence continues at coordinate 3,309 of JAZDHF010000048.1, forward strand.
GTTCTCCGGGGCGGGGCGGGCGCGATGCCCGCCCCAACGCCCCGAGTGTTTTTCTCACACCATCCATATCTCCCGCCTACTTGCACCGTCCGCACTTGTCGCGGCAGAACGGACTGCCGCACGTCTCACCCGATGGACAGTGCGTGGCGTCGATGCACGGAGTGCCGCTGACGCTGCACGTCTTCACGCACATGGATTCGGCGCCAAGGCCGGGAAGCCCCGAGCCGGTGCATGTGGCCACACCTCCCGAACACGGGGTAGCCCCGCAGGTCACCAGCGACGGGCACGGACATGGACCGCCGTACGGATAGGCGAAGCCCTTATACGCGTCCACCACCGCCACAATGTCCGACGCGCTGACGTCCGTGTTGAGTTCCGGCAGGTTCGGTTGAAGCTGCGAACGAAAGTTCAGTGGAGCGCCCGCCAGCTTCTTGAACTTGTTGACCAGCGCGGTCACGTCGCCGGCGTCGGGCTGCTGCCCAGTCCCCGGCGGGTTGTATCCCGTCTCCGCGTCGCCGGAGCGACGCGTATACATCGGCACGGCGGCGGACACGTTCGTGCACGTGT
>JAZDHF010000049.1:0-32386 GCA_043806315.1 Planctomycetota bacterium
GGGGGGGGGGGGGTGGGGTGTGGGGGGGGCCCGGGGCCCGCCCCCCCCCGCCCGGGGGGGCGGGCGCCCCCCCCGCCCGGGCCACCCCGACGTCGCCGAGCCGCCCTCCGCCGTCGCTGGCCTCTCCCTCCCGTGCCGCCGGGTGGGTGGGGACTGGGTTGCTCATCGCCTTGTTTGTCCTTCTGCTCATGGTGGAAGCCCACCACACTCCCGCGCGGCACGCCCCCCGCGCTCTCCTGCCGCTGGCCATGTTCTTCGTGCTCATCGTCGCGGAAAGCTCGGTGGCGCGGGAGTCTGACCAAGCCATCATCGACGCTATTCACGAGGAGCGTCACACGGCCCGCGGCGCCGTGTTGTCCGAGTTGGTCCTGTTGCTGCCTGCGATCGCTCTTGGGGCGGTGGGGTTATGGATCATGTCCGGCCAGGGAGAACTATCCTCGCGGATCAGCCAGGCTCTCCACACCCCGGTTCAGGTTGGCAACTTCGCCCTGTTTCGGCAGTGGACGCCTCTTTATGGTCTGGCTACCGCAGCCGGGGGCTACGTGATCGCGGGGGCGGTGGGGTGGACGGTGCGGATCGTTTTTACCCTCGTGTTCGGCAAGGAGGCCTTTGGGACGGGCGACATTCACCTGATGGCCGCCGCGGGGTGCGTCGCCGGTTGGCCGATCGTCGTGCTGGGCTTTTTCCTTACCTGCGGGCTGGCGACGGTCGGCTGGGTTGCCTGTTTGCCGTTCAAGCGGTCGCGGGCGCTTCCCCTGGGTCCGTGGCTGTCGTTATCCTTCCTTGTGGTTGTGATTTTCTACGAGCCGATCATCCATTGGCCTCCGATCGACCGGGCGGTCATCGTTGCCCAAGCCATATTCGCGGAAAACTCACAGCCCCCGCGACTGGGAATCCCAAGATGACTCTTGCAATCAAGCGGCTCAAGGTCTATCTTCGTACGTCCATCGTGGTGGTGGTCGTCGGCGCGGTCGCCCTGGTGCTGTTCAAGAATCGAGCGAACTACGTCGAGGTCTGGTTTTTCGGCCTCACCGACGAGTCGAAGAAAGTCAACGTAGTCTGGCTGATGCTTTCCACCGCCTTGGGCACGCTTACCGCATGGCGCGTCGTGTGGTTCGCCCGCGGATTATGGCGCGACCTTCGCGAGGTCGGTCGGCTTGCGGCGGTCGAGGAAGCGACCAAGTTGCACGAGAAACGCGCCGCCGAGTTGGATGAGCGTGAGCGGCGCATCGAGGAAAAGTTGAAACGGACCGTCGCAAGCGACGGCGAATCGGGGATGAAGGGAGTAGACGGCGATCGACCGCCGTCGCTGTAAGGAGAAGCTAATGAACAAATCGACGATTCTACGAACCGCGCCGCTGTGGCTTTTGGCAGTGGTCGCCTCCGGCTGTGCGACGCAGCCCAAGAAAGATGTGGCCGCCATCGAGGACCGCAACCGCAACCTCGCCGCCCAACTCAACAAGACCCGCGCCGATCTCGACGCCGCCAACCGTGAACGCGCGGCCCTCGATCAGCGCCTGGCGGCCGCGATCCGCGACGTCGATTCGCTCCGCGCAGAACTCGCCGGCAGGCCCGAACCGCAAACCGCCCCCGCTGGTTGGACCGCCGTCCCCGGCGGCGGCATGATCGCCATCGAGGAGAACATCCTCTTCGCCCCGGGCAAAGTAACCCTCCGCGATGAAGCGCGCAAAACGCTCGACGCGATCGTCAGCACGCTGGAAGGCGAGTACGGCGGCAAGGACATCATGGTCTTCGGCCACACCGACGACCGCCCCATCAAGAAAAGCGGCTGGGCCGACAACTGGCAATTGAGCACCGAGCGAGGCCTCGCCGTCGTCCGCTACCTTCGCGAGCACGGCGTCGCCGCGGAGCGGTTGGTGGCCGCCGGCTGCGGCGAGCATCGCCCCCGCGTTCCCAACACCACCGAGCCGAACCGCCTGTCGAATCGCCGCGTGGAAATCTTCGCCATCGACGCCCAGGCCCGCACGGGACGCCCAAAGTAGCGTCACCCCTCGTGGGTGACGACGAGGACCGCCGCGGAACCGGAGCGGAAGCCCCGAACCCTAAGCGTCCGCTCGAGGGAAACCGGTTCCTCATGGGTGCGGCTCGGTTCGGCGCGTGAAGCGGCCGTTGTGGTCAGTTCCACTACTCGGCGACCATCGAGCGATTCCGACGGGAAACGACCACAGTTCCGGCCGTGGTGATCAGCAGCGACAGGACGACGATGCCCCACGTCCCGACGGTCGGGATTCCGAAATTCCCACCGCCGGAGACCACAAAGGACAACGCGTCGTCCGCCGTAAGGGCATGGACGGTTGTATGCGTTCCGGTTCCATTTGTATTGGCCCGCATTACGGCGCCGAAGCCGGGCCCGAACGCGGTCCAGTAGAGTTTAGCGGCAGCCTCGTCGACGGACATTTGATTGACAAAATCTGCCGCCGTCAGGGTCATAACGACGTTCAAGTCCGTTCCATCCACCTTCACGGAACGAATCTCGAGAGATAAATTGTCCCAGTAGAGGCGACCGTTGCCGGCAGCCAGCCCGGCGATGAACGGACTCTCGTCATTGACAGTAATGACATTCTGCACGCTCGTCCCGTCCGAATTGGCCCGGCGGATGATGGTGTTTCCTGACGAGTCGACCAGCATGTAAATCAGTCCGGTCGCATGATCTACATCCAAGCCCTTCAGGTTGCCGCCGGCAACCGACAAAATCTGTTGCGCCCCGGAACCGTCCAGGTTCGCGCGATGGACGTTGTTGGCCACATGCCAGTACATCTTGTCGCGGGACGGGTCTCCGGCGAGATGGACGGGGATGCTCGATCCCAGAGCAACCAAGTCGTCGACGTTGCCGCCGAGCGCATCCATACGTTTGATGGCGTTCTGCCCTCCCCCTGTCACGGTGAAATAGAGCTTGCGTCCGGCGACATCCAAGAACATGAAGTCAATCGTGTGGTCCGGGTCGCTGTAAACCGTCACCGGGTTTGATCCGTCGACGAGGACGAGCTTGATCACGTACGCTAACGATGCCGCCTCGCTTTGGCTCCAATAGACGGCGGCATCGGTAGTCTGTGCCAAAACCGAAAACGTGAGCAGAGTGGCGGCGAATGTTCCTCTCTTCTTGGAAAGCATGGTCTCCTCCTCCTACCTTTAGGAACTGTACGAATCCAACGCGCCCTTCCGACGCGTAACTGCTACAGTACTGTTAATCCTTAGCAGAGTCAATAGATTTCCTTGGCTTCTTCCAGCTTTTCAGTTTTTCGGCAGGGCAGCCTATGCGCAGGCCGCCCGGACGGGAAAGTCACATTGGAACGTGTGAACCGGCACGCTACGCACCGAGGTACTTGGCGTAAAGCGTTCGCGCCCGGTCTGGGTCGTCGGTGCCTTTGATGATGGCACGGCCGTCGGGGAATAGCGTCAGTTCGTGCCCGTCGATTGCGGCCTTGAGCATGAAACGGTTGTGGGAGACGGGGCCGGCGGCGACGGGTCGGAGCTTTTCGGCGATCGCGACGAAGTCGATCCGGGTCGCGCCTCCGGGATGGACCTGCACGGCGTCGCGGCCGCAGAGGGTCGTCGTGGTCGTGGCGAACTTTCCCTCCAGATAAGGGAACTCGCCGCGCTTGCAGCAGGGACAATTGCCCTGATCGTAGGCGGATTGGACTTTCATATTCACCAGCCGACCCGACCACGCGTCGAGGTGCACGAGATGCCGGTTGATTTCATCTCGCCGACCGATGAGCAGTTTGATCGCCTCGACCGCTTGTAGGCTGGCGACGAGGTTCACCGCGGACGCCAGCACGCCCGCGGTATCGCAGGTGGGGTTCATCTCCGGCGGCGGCGCGTCCTCGAAAACACAACGCAGGCAGGGCGTGTCGTGCGGAACGACGGTCATGCACAGGCCGGTTGCACCGATCACCGCCCCGTAAATCCACGGACGCCGCGTCTTCACGGCCAGGTCGTTGATGAGAAACCGCGTCTCAAAGTTATCCGTCCCGTCGAGCAGCAGTTCGGCGCCGTCGGCGAGCCGTTCGATGTTGATGGGGTTCACGTCGATCACCACGGGATCGATCGTGACGGAGGAGTTGATCCGCCGCAGTTTCGCGGCGGCGGCCTCCGCTTTGGGAAGACCCGCAGCGATATCGTCTTCGTCGAAGAGCACCTGGCGCTGGAGGTTATCGCGTTCGATGAAGTCGCGATCGCAGATCCGCGTGTACCCCACGCCGGCGCGAACGAGGGTATTGGCGAGCACGGTCCCCAACGCTCCGCATCCGAACAAAACCACGCGAGAACCGGCAAGACGCTTCTGCCCGTCAACGCCGATTTTCTCGTAGAGAATCTGCCGCGAGTAGCGCGCAAGCGACGGGTCGATCTTCTGCGGGAGGTCGTCGGTGGGGGTCATGTGTGCAAGCCTTCGTCGCCGGCATCCGGCGGCGGGGTCTTCTCGGCCAAAGCAGCAAGGAAGCCCTCGGGCGGAGGAGGAGGCGTGGCCGCTTCCCGATGTTCTCGACCCTCATCCCGACGCTCCCCCTGAGAGGAAGAGTGGGGCTTGGGGCGGACGGTAGGCGCCGTGTGAGCTGGACGGTTGAGATCGGGAAGCCCGGGCGCACGGAACGTCGCAGCCCTCGACGCGGTCCTCGGGGACAGGAATCGGCAGTCCTTCCAGTTGTGCAAACCGGAGGAGATGAACATTCCGCCGCACACGACGTTGATGATCGTCTGCCCTATAGGGCCACCGTCCACAGCCATGCCGAGTCCCGTAAGGACGAGTAGTGCGCCGATCGCCACGGTCACCACGGCGTCGACGGCGAGGGTGATGGAATGACCAAACAGGGACCAAGCAGCGATGACGCCCATCGCCAATCCGCCGAGTCGGAGGGTATGGTAGAAGACCCAATTGGCACGGTTGAAGAGATCGGTCCCCGTCGGCTCGGCCAAGTGCAGGAAGCCGAAGTACAGAAGGAAAGCGGCGCCGATCGCGGCGGGGACGACGTTCTGCCGTACGCGCATCGCCAAACGGACTTCGCCCCGATGCTCAACGGTTGGCTGCATGGAAGTTTACACTCGGTCGCCTTGCGGGTTTACTTGCCGTGCATTCTACCCGCGTTAACCACACGATACGAGTCTTGATTGCGTGGTGGAAATAAGGTATACTGGCGTCATGTTCAAAGTCGAGGTCGAACAGGAGACCGACGGTCGGTGGATCGCCGAGGTCCCGGAGTTGCCCGGCGTGATGACGTATGGCGCGTCGCGCGAAGAAGCGGTGACGCGCGCCCAGGCGTTGTCGCTGCGCGTCCTGGCCGAGCGGCTGGAACACGGCGAAGACCTCCCGCAAGTCGAAGCCGTCTTTTCCATCGTCGCTGCTTAACCGTGCCGGACTGGCCTTCAACCCGGGCGTCGCGAGTGCTGGCGGCTCTGCTCCGCATCGGTTGGTCGATTAAGCGGCAGTCCGGCTCGCATCGTACCTTGCAACGAGCCGGGTGGCCGGACTTCGTGTTCGCGTTCCATGAGAACGAGGAGATCGGCCCCCGCATGTTCGCGCGAATCGCCAAGCGAACCGGGCTGACGCCTGCGGACTTATAGCACGCTGACCGCGCGCTCTATGGCATCTCGAAGTGGTGGTCGGTAGTGCGGACGGTCAGGACGGCGCAGGGGGATTTGCGGACGACTTTTTCCGTCGTGCTGCCTAACAGTACGTGAGCGATCGCCCCGCGACCGTGGGTGGCCAGGACGATCAGGTCGACGGCGTGCTCGCGGGCGTAGGCGATGATCTCGGCGAAGGGGCGACCATAGGCGACGTGAGAGACGGCGGGCTTTTTCAGGCCGGCCAAATGCTCGGCGCAGAACTTGTCCATCCGCGTGCGGCCTAGTTGAAGCAGCTCCTCCGGCGGGGGACCGACGGGCAGGCTTTCCGGGCCGATGGCACTCCAGTATTGATAGGCGTCGTCCACTACATGCAGGCAGTGGACCTGCGCGTCGAAGGCGTCGGCCAGGTCGCAGGCGTAGGCCAGGGCGGGCCGGGAGGCGTCCGAAAAGTCGGTCGGAAGAAGGATGTTCGTAAAGCGAGTCGGCACGTGCGTTCTCCTGCGCTGCAGACCGATCACACAGCAATGATATCGTAGGTGTCGGTCGGCAACCCGTCAAACAGGCGGGCGCTAACGATCGAACCCGGGTCCGTCCCCATAAGGGTGGCAGTCCAGAGTAGGCGGCAATTCAGCCGCGGATCGCGCTTCCGCAGATCCGCCGCGCGTTGGCCGACGGCGTCCGCCTGGCGGCCTGGACGTTCGATGAGCACTACACCGTGTCACTCTCTGATTTGCGGGTCAGCGAAGACCGCTTCCTTACGGGCGCGGCTGACCCAACCGACGGACGGGTACGGTCGTGCGCGGATCGTGAGCATAAAAGAAGCCCCGCCGGTCGAGTCGCGCGCAAGCTGCGCAGTGCGACCCCCGCGAGGCTTCGTCCGTCAATGCGTCCTGAGTTGTCCCTCAGGACCAGGTCTTACACGACCTCTACTCTCATTATGCGCTACGCGAGCGAGAAAAGCAAACAAAAAATAGGGAACAAAAACGGCGTTTTCATAGGATTTTTGCGGGGTGCTTCGCGGCACGGCGTCGTTGGACGTTCGAGGCGCCGTCAATCCCCGTGATCGCCGCCGGACGGCTCCGCCGCGATGTCGGCGCCGGAAACCTTTCCCTTGATCCACGCGCGCATGGCCTTCGGCGCTCTGCCGAGACGCCATTCGCCGGAATCGGGAGCGAGCATCATCACGACGTGGCGATGTGGTTTTCTCTGACCCGCCTTTTGCGTCGGATCGAGCGAGACGTCGACCAGGAGCGCGTAAACGGTTTCGCCCTCCGCACGATTCGCCTTCGGGTCGGGGCCGAGCATCACTTTCTCCAACGCTCGAACCGTGATCGTCTGGACGGCATGCCAACCCTCTTCGTACTCCCCGCGCGGCAACGGATCCTCCCGGGCGCTCCACAGCAATCGAAAGGGCTCGTAGTCGCCCTTGGCGCAAGTGGTCATGGCCTTGGTTACGAAATCGTTCACGGAGGCGTCGGCGACTCGAAGCTCGTCGGGGAAAACAAGCAGATCGGGCCTCTTGGCGTTCGCGGCATCGGACGAGGCGGTCGCGGAAGACGAGTTCTCCGGTTCGCCGCGCCGACAGGCGGGTGTCGCAATCATGCACGCGACGCACAGAAAAAGACAAGCGAAGGACCGCATCCCAACGGGCGCCATGCGAGTTTCGTTGCACGCCATATCGGCTGAGCGTACCCACGACCCGAGGACACGACAACTAGCGCTGCATCAAGGTCGTTCTTGCGGGTTGAATGGGGGGGCTTTGTCGATCCTTCGTCACGTGTTGAACCCGTGGTCGTGGAGGATTGCGATGAACAAGAAGTAGGTGGCTCGGCTGGGCTCCGCTCCGCTCGCGGGCTCCAGCGATTTAGATGCGATTGCCCTGGTGGGACCGACTTTCCAGTCGGTCTTTTTCGGATTCGCCGCACGACGTGACCGACCAGGAAGTCGGTCCCACATCTTTTCTAAGCCCGTTCGTTCCACAACCCGCAGATAGCCGTTCCCGTCGTCCAACCCACAGACCATCGCAGCCCGAAGGAGAAGAAGTGTCGTTCGTAATCGGCCAGAGTGTTGTGCCGGATTTGATCAGGGTCGCGCGACCCGGCAGGGTTCTTCCCCTTTCCAGCGTACGAGCCAAAGCGGACGATTGCGCGCGTGTTCGCTACGAGCGATGATCTCCGCCGGACCGGGGTTCCACGTGAGATACAAGGCCCCGATGGGGATCTCACTTCGCGGGACAGGATCGCGGGCATCAAACGGTTTGTGGTGCCACGAGTCGACGCCCGTGACGGGGATAGCACGGCGCCCCGTCTGTCCCATAACCGCCAGATCGTTGAAGTCCGTGTAAATCAGTTCCCGCGGGTCGGTTGCCGTGATGTCGCCCTTCAACTTGGCGATCTGATGGGTGGGGTCGGCGGCGAAGCGGTGCACCTGCCAGTAGAAACTTCGGAAGGGCATCATGGAGACCAGCAGAATTGTCCACGCGCCCCACTGAATTAGACGCAGACCTTTCCCGTAGTGCCACAACATCACCACGGATAACAACAGAAGAACCGGGAACAGCGGTGCAAGATATCGCGGGTCCTTTGCAGTGACGACATGAAGGACCGCCACTCTCATACATACAATTCCGAGCAGAAAAAGACAGGGTTCGTAGAGGGACTTCGCCTCCGGATGTGCCCTGTTCCGCCAGAGCCAGCGAGCCGCGACCAGACCCCCCACAACCAAAACGACCGGAAGCTGTGGAAACTCACGAAGATAATACGACCAGTCGTTGGCGCCGGTCCGCTGGGCACGCAGTTGGATGGTAAAGGGCCCCAAGGGGTTCCCGTGAGCGAGTCCAAGCCCGGTCAGAAACGGCGCCGCAGCCAGCGCAGCCCCCGCAACAAACCATCCCGCATCGCCCCATCGGCGTCGCCGGGCATACATCACGGCCGGCAAAGGGAGAATCGCGGCCATGCTCCAATGGGTCATGAATGCGAACGCGGCGGCCGCACCGAGCAGGCACGGGCGCTGTACGACGAAGGCGTAGACCGCCAGCAGAAGAAAAAAAATCGCGGGCATTTCCGTGAGAAGGAAGACGTTGTACAAGCGCATTTCCGCACAGGCCAGAAACACAATCGTGCCGCCGAGCGCGAAGTTGGGCGTGACCAGGCGTCGCAGGATCAAAAAAACGAGAACTGAACTCCCGATATGGGCGAGCCCGGGCGCCAACCAGTAGGAGGATCCCAACAACGCCAGCAACGTCGGCAGCATCGGCGGCCGAAAGTCGGCATAGGGCAATGCGGTGATGCCTTGGAGGCGATGGGAGTTAATTAAATACCAGTTTTCGTCGTATCCCCGGACGGGGTTGATCGAGGCCAGAAAGAGCGCGGAACTGACCTCGAAGATGGCCAGACAGACAAGAAACCAACGACCGATCCGATGAATGCCCTCTCGATCCGTCGTTGATGGGAACACGGCGGCCGGCTGCCCGGGGGTCCCCACCGACTGGGGCGGCGCCTCGCCGAAGGTGAGCTCAGTCGGGTTCATGCAGGTCGCAACGGGAAGCGTGCATGGTGACGAATGACAAGCATTCGACAGCGTGTAGCGTCACCCCTTGCGGGTGACGAACCGCGCCGGTTGTAGACCCCGGCGGGTCCGGACCTTCGGCCGGCGGCACACGGATTACGCGTCCTCGCTCAGGATCATCGGCGGGTTTTTCGGACGTCTTGACGAGGGTGTGTGGCATGGCCAAGTCCCGGCGTGCCGGGACGCCGCCATGCGCTTGCAGGCCACGTTTGGGGCACGCGTTACGAACCCATTTGCCGCTGCTTGCGCTCCCAGACTTCCTCGGCCTCCGGCGGGCGGATGTAGGTCGGCACCAAGTTTCGGCGGTCGGAAAACTCACCTCGCTCCGCGCGTTCAAAACCGAGGCGGTAAACGGTTTCGGCCCGCGGGCGGTACAGGGATTGCGGCAGGATCGGTCGTGACGATTTTTCGATCGCCGCACGGTGGTAGACAATTCCTTCGCCGAGGACCGCGCAGTCGTCGGGCTGGGTCGAGAGGAACGCGAGCGGGTCCGCCTCGATCGCATCGCACGTCGGTACGTAGGCTCCGTCCTGATGAACGAACGCCGCCGTGTAGACGCGGTTGCGTTTCGCGTCCAACACGACGACGACTCGCGGCGGGGGCGGATCGATCTCGAGTGCGTTCTGGGCGATGACCTCCAACGTCGGCACGGCCACCACCCGCGCGTCAACGCCGAGCGCGATCATTCGCGCCGCGGTCACGCCGATCCGCAGCCCCGTAAAACTCCCCGGCCCCGCGGAGACGTACACGCGCTGAATGGACGAGGGCTGAACATGGTGTGTCTCGCAGAGAGCCTTGACCGTCGGCAGGAACTCGGCGGCATGGGCCTTGGGGCGAGTGAGCGTCCGAGTCTCCAACACCTCCGCCCCGCGCCCGATGGCCACGCTCCCCACCGCGGACGAGGTCTCGAAGGCAAGGGCGTGTTCCTGATGCGATGCGGTTTGTTGGGCCATCACGATTCCGATCATACACGAGGGTCACGTGATGTGTGTACCCGGCGACGGGCCGCGAGCGGCTACACTTCTGCTTCGTTTTGTGAGCCGTCGCTGTCAAATGGGTTCGTTCTGCGAGTACAGTTTTTTCGTAAGTGTCAGGTGGTGGCACCTCTCCGAGTGTCGCCCATTGCCGATTGCCGATTGCCGATTGAGGAACGATCGCCGGATCTTTCAGAGCCGGGAGCGGAAGCGACCGGACCGTCCGATTGCCGATTCCCGACGCCGTCGGGACAAGTTCTGAATGTCGATTGTCGAGTGAAGTACGAAGGCATCCGCCGCGGCGGACAGGCTCCGCCACGGAGAGGAACCAAGAATGTAGAAGCGGAGTAGCGCAATCCGCGATGAGCCATCGGGTTCGTTTGGCTTCGTTATCCACTTTACGAGTCCGCAACTCATTGTCCTGCAATGGGTTATCGTTTTGTAACTGGCTTCGTTTGGTATTAGTCGTTTTTCCGCGCCGCCCATTTCCCTCACCGCGCCCCGGCGTGGATTGAGCGCGGAGGGCGCAACGGCTCCATGAGCAGAACTTGTAGGGTGATCGGGGGACGGCGTTCGCGGAGCGAGCGCCCAGAAACAGGAGACTACCCATTGGAAACAAGGTCGTTTACATCCTCCCAGCCTCCGGAGTGGGAACGACGCTCCGCCTGCGGGTGTTGCGTCGGAGGGGGACGAGGGCCACGAGGCTTGACTGCGGGGCGCGCCGCACGGTAGACTGTCTATACCTTTTCACGGGCGTCGTGCGTGCGGCGTCGTGTCCGTTCGGTCAATCGTACGGAGAACGTGATGAAGACAACGCCGACAGTTCGTCGCGCCCGCTTCTTGCTCTGGGTCGTCCTTTGTGGTCAACCCCTCAAGGCCCAATCGGACGGAGTGCGCCGCGAAGACCCGCAGGCTCGAGTCGCAGCGGATGAGTGGGTGCGCACCGCCCCATCGCCCGCGTTGCCCGAGTCTCCTCCCGTTGACAGGGGCTTGAACGGGTCTGTTGCCGGCGTCACTTGTTTAGCTCACTGCGCATTCTGCTGGCTGGGAAGTCCTTTCGAAATGAGCTGTGACCCCCAGTGGCTCGCCGACGACGAATGTGACTGCGGCTGTCAGTTTGCGGACAACTCCGATTGCGGGTCGAACTGCACGTGCGGCTCGGCGTGCAAATGGTGCTGGTGCAATACGACGGCGCAGAATGCCTGTCCGTCGGCATGGAACGGCGATGGGGAATGTGACTGCGCCTGCCAATTCGCCGACGTGGACTGCCCGGGGACGACACCAACCGGGGCCTGCTGCTACGCGAACGGGAGCTGCAGCGTGACGACCTCCGTGGCGTGTTGCGGAGGAGGGGGCACGTATCGAGGGAACAACACTACGTGCGCCCAGGCTGACTGCCCTGGCCCGACGCCGACCGGGGCCTGCTGCTTCGGGAATGGCGACTGCACGCTCGTGTCGTCCACGTCGTGCGCCAGCGCGGGCGGCGCGTATCAGGGAAACGGGACGAACTGTGCCCAGCTTAGTTGCCGAGACCGATGCGCGCCGATTTGCGACTACTGCTGGGAGGGGACGTCCTATGCCGGGTCGTGCGATCCGGCTTGGGAAGGAGACGGCCAATGCGATTGCGGGTGCCAATTCACCGATCCTGATTGCGGACCGAAAGGCGCTTGCTGTGCGCCGGCCAACGGCGTTTGTGCGTCGCTGACCGCGACCACGTGCAGGTCCTATCTTTTCGGCGTGTTCCACGGCGTGGGGGTAGCGTGCGCGCAGGTCGACTGCCTTCGTTGCGATCCAGGCTGCCAGTGGTGCTGGGTAGACACGCTCATAGAGCACGACTGCCCTTCGTCATGGGCGGCCGACGCGGAGTGTGATTGCGGGTGCCAGTTCGCCGACTCTATCTGTGCGGTGGGCGTATGCGGGAACCTGGTGTGCGAGGAGGACGCAACATCCTGCCGGTATGATTGCAAAGACCTGCGCGCATTTGGCGACTTCCAGAACTGCTTTAACCCGGGACAGTCGACCCCGGAGGCCTGTGTTTCGCACGTCTATGCGGCCCCGGCAGGCATAGGTTTGGAGGACTACGCCGTCTTCGCTCGTTTATTGTCAGGGCCCTGAGCGAGTCGGACTCGCCACGGCAGCGGTAGATCGCGGAGGTTCTTCTATGCCGGCGAGCCGACCTCGGCCAATACCGGTAGGCTGATTCCCTCGCTGGGCTCGGCGGCCGGGGCGTGTGCTCGGGTCCATTGCGGCGTGCGGGCGCGTTCGATCGGTCCGCGCCACAAGCGGAAGGCCCACATGCCCGAGTGCGCCACCGTCCGGGCGACTTCGTACATCCCGGTGACCTGGCAATACGCCCTCTCCAGGAGGCGTCCACGTCCTCGAAGTAGCGACCGGAAGAGGGTCCAAGGATTATAGAACGCAAGGTAGGCGATCAGTACGTTGAGCTGCATTCGCCAGGGCTTGCCGGACTGCGAGGCCACGACGTGGTTGCCATCGTATTGCCATTGATCCACGCGCCGGCCGCCGACCTTGGAGAAAACCATCCGCTTCTCGAACGTCGGCTCGTAGGATCGTGTCCCCACCGAGGGTGTAAGCACGGTAACCTGCACGCTGGCCGCCCCGATCTTCCAGAGATAACGCACTTGATTGACGATGCCGTACATCCCCTCCCGCGAGTAGAGCGGCTGGCCGTCGTGGTGCATGAGCATCGGGCGCGGGCTGATCCCGCAGCGGTTTAACAACTCGAAAAGTTCTTCGGTCTTGCCTGCCGATTGCCCTTTGCGGATCAGCGTCGCGGTGATGTCCTCGATCCCGAACCAAATCGCCCGCAGCCCCGACTTGCGGGCCATGGGCAGCAGGTCGCGGTTCTTCCAGGTGTCGAACTCCGTCGCCTCGGTGCCCCAAAACACTTCGTCGCCGAAGGGACGACCGTTGATCTTCGTCCGGCTCATCACCTTGAACATCTGCTCGACGCCCGGGCGGTTGTTGAAGAAGTTGTCATCGGTGCCGAAAAAGAAGCGGACTCCCAACTCCTCACGAATCCGCCGCATTTCATCCGCGACCCGCTCCCCGCTCTTTTGCCGATACGTTCGCTGGTTGTAGGCCGGGATGGGGCAGTAATCGCAGTTGAACTTGCATCCGTACGATAGGCTCAACGAGGAGACGGTGCTGATGCGGCGTACGCGGGACGTCGGCAGCGGTTCGCTTTTCAGCGTCCGGCCGCGGTGCGGCGGCTCCAAAAGCTTGTACCCCAAGATCGGGTGCGGGAACTCGTCGAGGTCGCGCACCAATCGCTGGATGCCGGTGTCGCACAGTGGGGCGTCGAGATCGTCGCTTTGGCGATAGACCAGGCCAGGGATTTCCCGAAGTGATCCCTCGTCCCGTGCGAGCTCGAACGCCTCACGCATCGTTGGGCAGCGCTTCCGGTAATCGAGCAGCACCTCGAGAAGCTGCATGAGCACGAATTCCTCGCCGGTGACCACCACATCCGCTCCGAGGCGGGGATCGCCGTCGATCGCGAACAGATCGTTGGGCTCGTAGATGGCCTTGGGACCGCCGGCAATGATGAGGGGCCTGCGGTCGCCGGCGCGGTGGGCGTCCGCGATCAGCCGATACGCCTTTGCGGCATGGATTTGCATGCTCGATACGAGCAGCATCTCGATCGGTTGCCCATCCAAGGCGGCCTCGCTGGGGCGGAAGTTGGGCGTCCACTGCTGGAGGACGACCCGCGTTCGCGTCAGACCGGAATCCACAAGGGCCGACCCCAACGCCCGCGCCCCGGCCGGGGCCATTCGATGGCTGGTGAAGTAATACGGAAGCAAACGCGTTCGCGGGTCGAACGCGTACGCGACGACGGTCCGAATATCCAGCCCCGCGGCAAGGGGTCGGATCCGCCGCCGGAGTTCCGGGTACTCGCCGGGTCTGGTAAAAATGTCGTTTTTCGGCCGGCTAGCTAATTCCACGCGTCCATCCCTGGCACATCCGTCGGGTCGCCGGCGGTGGCCGACGAAGGCCTGAACCCGAACGCCGTGACCTTAACGCCCCTCAGCCTCATGGTCAACTCTCGCACTCGCCTTATGTTGACGCCACGGGGCGACCGTGTATCCTGTTCTTCATTGACATGATCGGTACATACCTTTCTGGAGCAAGACCATGCACGACGTATTGCGCAAACTCGGACTCGAATCGGTGAACCCCGGCGGCTTTTGCGGGGAGTGGATCGGCAGCGGCGAGAAAATCGACTCCGTGTCCCCGATCGACGGCAAGCCCCTCGCGGCCGTGAAGCAGGTGACGCCGGATGAGTACGACCGGATCGTCGCTCGGGCACAGGCCGCGTTCCTGAAATGGCGGCAAGTCCCGGCCCCCGTCCAGGGTGAGACCGTCCGACAGCTCGGTGAGGCCCTCCGCAAACACAAGGCCGACCTGGGTGGGTTGGTCACCCTCGAAAACGGCAAAATCCGGCCCGAGGGCGAGGGCGAGGTCCAGGAGATGATCGACATCTGTGACTTCGCCGTCGGGTTGTCGCGCCAGCTCTACGGGCTGACCATGCACTCCGAGCGTCCGGGCCACCGCATGTACGAGCAGTGGCATCCGCTGGGCGTCGTTGGAGTGATCTCCGCCTTCAACTTCCCGGTCGCGGTCTGGTCGTGGAACAGCGCTCTTGCCGCGGTCTGCGGCGACGCGACGCTGTGGAAACCCTCGTCACAGACTCCGCTCACCGCGATCGCCTGCTCGAAGATCGCGGAACGGGTCTGCCGTGCGACCGGCGCCGACCCCGCCGTCTTTAGCTTGACCGTCGGCCCGGGCAGCACCGTCGGTGAGAAACTGCTTCACGACCGCCGCATCCCGCTCGTTTCCGCCACCGGAAGTTGCAGGATGGGCTACCGGGTGGGAGAGGTCGTCGGCAAGCGTTTGGGGCGGACCATCCTCGAACTAGGCGGAAACAATGCCATCATCGTGACACCGGAGGCCGACCTGTCGATGGCCGTCCGGGCAATTGTTTTCGGCGCTGTCGGCACCGCCGGGCAGCGCTGCACTTCGACCCGACGCATCATCGTCCACGAATCGATCCGCAATCAACTCGTCGAGAAGCTGATCGCCGCATACAAGCAGGTAACCATCGGCAACCCGCTTGAGCAGGGTACGTTAATGGGCCCGCTTATTAACACGCCCGCCGTCGAGACCATGATGACCGCGATCCAGCGGATCAAGGAAGAAGGCGGCGAGATTCTTTACGGCGGCCGGCGGCTTCAGGGTGACAAGTACCCCGGTGGTTGCTATGTTACCCCCTGCATCGCTGTCGCTCGGAATGAGTACAAAATCGTCCAGGAAGAAACCTTCGCCCCGATTCTCTATATCATCACGTATAAGACGCTCGATGAGGCGATCGCTCTGCACAACGGCGTGCCGCAGGGGCTTAGCTCGGCCATCTTCACGCGGAACCTGCTGGAGGCCGAGCGGTTCCTCTCGTGCACGGGAAGCGATTGCGGCATCGCCAACGTCAACATCGGCACCAGCGGGGCGGAGATCGGCGGGGCCTTCGGCGGCGAAAAGGAAACCGGCGGCGGTCGCGAATCCGGGTCCGACGCCTGGAAGGCCTACATGCGACGGCAGACCAATACCATCAATTACACGACGGAATTGCCGTTGGCGCAGGGGATTAAGTTTGGGGACTAACAGGAACTCCACCGAGTCGAGGCAGCCAGGACAACGATGACACGACGCGAGCCACCTGACGAAACCAGACAGTATTACTTGGACTATCTCGCGCGGTGTGGACAGGTGTTCGCGCCATTTGCACCCATTGAGCTGCCGGATTTCTTCGCGGGACGAAAACGGGAAGTTGAACGCCTCATCGACGCAGTCGGAGCACCTGGGCAGCAGATCGCCATTCTTGGGATGCGAGGTGTTGGGAAAACGTCCTTGGCGGCATTGGCTTATTTCTTCGTCCGACGTTCGGAGGACGACTGTAGCTTTGTGCGCTGCACGAATATCAGCACATTCGACTCGATTTTTTCGGAGGCGCTCGCCGACGTCGGCGTCGTCGTCGCTCTAAACGGAGTTGAAGCCAGTCACGCGCGGACAGCGGGCGCCGCTGGAGGAGGACTGACCGTGGGCGGGAGCCGGGAAACACGCGCAACGTACCGCGCGCTCGCGCCTTTGCAGAAAATCACGCCGCGGCTGCTTCTGCAACATTTCGCCGATCGGGACGGGCTCATTGTCGTCGACGAGTATGATCGCGTGCGGGACCCTGCAACGCACACCCAACTGGCGGAGTTGCTCAAGCATTTCTCCGACGCGAGAAGTCGAACGAAGCTCGTTGTTGTGGGTGTCGCCGAGACGCTCAGTCAGCTTGTTGGGGAACATGAATCCCTGACGCGCTGTCTGGGGCCGATCCGATTGGACCCGATGCATGACGACGAGCTTCAGGAGATTCTGCGTCGCGGCGAGGAACGGCTGGGAGTCGTTTTCACAGACATCGTCAAGTGTCGTATCGTAAGGCTTGCCGATGGTTTTCCGCATTTTGTTCACCTCCTCGCCCGGTCCTGCGCGCAGGCGGCGGGGAAAGTGCTCACTGCGAACCGAGATGCCCGGCCCGTTGTGGCAGATGAGGAATATCATTACGGATTGCGGTCTGCCGTCGAGGACGCCCAGCCGCAACTCGTCGAGGACTACGAGCGGGCCATCGTGACCGTCAAGCGGAAGAGTGAGAAGTTCGAGTTGGTTCTATGGGCGATGGCGCTCTCCAGCGACCGACGCGTTCAGGTTGGTGATGTGGCCGCAAACGCCGGGTTCTTCACGGGCGATCAGTATGCCAACAGCGCCTTTAGTTATCACCTGGGTGAACTTGTGAAGAAAGAGCGAAGTTGCATCCTCACGCGTGTGAATGAAGGATTCTACCGGTTCACCAACCCACTCATGCGCCCCTATATTCGGTTGCGCCTGGAATTGGAAAATGTTCTCGCGCACGGCGGCCAGTTGTCGTTCCCGTTCATGAAACACCGCGCATAGGCCGTTTTGATTCTGAAACGGCTTAACTAGCGGTTGACGCGATGAAACTCCTCACCCTCGAAACCTTCCGCCTGGGCATCAACAACCTCCGCCTGCACAAGCTGCGCTCGTTGTTGACCTCCCTGGGCATCATCTTCGGCGTGGCCGCCGTCATCTGCATGTTGTCCATCAGCGAAGGGGCCTCCGCCGACGAGTTGCGCATGATCCAACTCCTGGGCACCAGGAACATCATCGTCAACTCGGTCAAACCGCCCCAGACCACGCAATCCTCACAGGGCGCCAGCTTTCTCGTCGAGTACGGCATCACCCGAACGGACGTGTCGACGATTGAAGCCACCGTCCCTCACGTCGCCCACGTGATTCCTCTGCGGACGGTGGCCTACCGCCAGCGACACGCCGATCGACAATCCACCATGGACGTCATCGGCACGACGCCAGCCTTCTTCGCGGTGGTCAACATCAGCGTCGCCCGCGGGCGGGCGATCAGCGACGAAGACATCACCGGCCGCGGCAACGTCTGCGTCATCGGCGAGCAGGTTCGCAGCGAATTGTTCCCCTTCAAGGACCCGCTCGGCGAGACGATCCTCGTGGAACGGTTTCCCACAGCCGTTCCCTTCACCGTCGTGGGCATCCTGCAACAAGTCCAAACCGCCGGAGCGCCGGCCCGCGGAGTCGAGGAGCGGAATCTGAACCGCGAAATCTTCATCCCCTTTTCCACGGCCATGACCCAGTTCGGCGAGATCACCCGCCGCGTGGGGTCCGGCTCGCGCGAGCTCATCAAAATGCAATACTCCGGGTTGTATGTCACCGCCGACGAGATCGAGCACGTCCTTCCCGTGTCCAAGATGATCGAGCGCGTCTTCGAGCATGGCCACGAGAAGCTGGACTACGAAATCAAGGTCCCCCTCGCACGCCTCAAACTGGCGGAGAAGAAGAAACGAAACAACCAGCTGACGCTGGGGTTCATTGCGGGCATCTCTCTGCTCGTCGGCGGCATCGGCATTATGAACATCATGCTGGCCACGGTCACCGAGCGGACCCGCGAAATCGGCATTCGCCGGGCGTTGGGTGCCAGACAGCGGCACATTACCGTCCAGTTTCTCGTCGAAACCGTCGTCCTGTCGACGGCGGGCGGCCTGGTCGGCGTCGTCCTCGGTGTGGCCGGGGCCCATATTGTCAGCGGCTTCGCCGAATGGCAGACCATCGTGAGCGTCTGGTCCGTCGTGGTCAGCTTCGGGCTGTCGGTCTTCGTGGGCATTTTCTTCGGCATGTACCCCGCGATGTCCGCGGCCCGCCTCGACCCGATCGAGGCCCTACGCTACGAGTAAAAACCTCGCCCGATCCGCGAACGCCGGCGATCGGTGCGATGGGTCGATGAACCGACAATCGGGAATCGAGAATTGGCACTCAATCCAACAGAAACTTCGTCGGCGTTTCCAGGTAACTCTTGATCTCGCTGGTAAAGCGGGCGGCGTTGGCCCCGTCGGTGGCGCGGTGGTCGAAGGAGAGATTCAACGGCAGCATCAGGGCCTCGGCCAACTGACCATTGCGGAGAACCGGCACCTTGCGCGATCGGCCCAGTCCGAGGATCGCGACCTCGGGATAGTTGATGATCGGCGTGCTGAACGTCCCACCCAAGGCCCCGACGTTGGTGATGGTAAACGTGCCGCCGCGCAGATCCTCCACGGCGAACTGGTTTAAGCGAACACGATCGGCGATGGTGCGAAGGGCGGCGGCGATCCCGCGAAGCGTCAAGCGGTCGGCATCGCGGATCACCGGCACGATCAGGCCGCGCTCGGTATCCACGGCGATGCCGATGTTGACGTAATCCTTGTAGATCATCTGCCAGCCTTCGTGGTCGAAGCCGGCGTTGAAGATGGGGTGCTTGCGCAGGGCGATGCACGTCGCCCGGACGAGGAACGACATGAAGGTCAACTTGGGGTCGCCGTGGGTCGCGTCGTTAAGGTTGCGGCGTACGCGATCCAGTTCCGTAATGTCGGCCTCGTCGCCTTGCGTCACATGAACGGCGGTGAAGGCCGAGCGCGACATCTGTGTCGCGATCGTCTTGCGAATCTGATTGAGCGGCTCGCGGCGGACCTTGCCGTACTTGTCCACATCGGCGATTCCGGGAAGCGGGGGGGCGGACTGCGACGGCCGCGCGGCCGGCGCTAGGCCCGGCGCGCCGCCCTTGGCGCGTTCCACGTCCTCCTTGGTGACCCGGCCGCCGGGGCCGGTACCGGCAAGCGAGTCAATATCGACGCCCAACTCACGGGCCAGTTTGCGTATCGCCGGCGCGGCCGCAGCGACGGCTTTGCCGCGCGACGGTGCGGCGGGCATCTCGCCTCGTGCGCCGCCCACGAGGGGCGACGCTACAGTCCGGTCGCTTCCGGTTCCGGCTCGGATCGCGCCGTCGGCGTCGTCGAACGTGACGATCACCGTGCCGACGTTCACAGTGTCCCCTTCCTTCACGTGCACCTCCTTGGCGATTCCGGCGTAGGGTGATGGAATCTCCACGGCCGCCTTGTCGGTCTCGACCTCCATCAGGTACTGGTCGAGGGCCACCGGATCGCCGGGCTTGATCAACACGCGGATGATCTGGGCCTCGCTGATCCCCTCGCCTAAATCCGGTAGGATGAACTGTCTAGGCATAAGCGTGCTCCGCATGAAGTTCAAAGTTCGAAGATCGAAGTTCAAAAAAAACCGCGGTAGCGTACGCGGTCAGAGGGGTCGTCTCTTTCGAACTTTGAACTTTGAACTTTGACATTTTCTCAAAACGCCAGCACTTCCCTCGCAGCGTGGGCGATCCGCTCCGGGTTAGGCAGATAAACCCGCTCGCGGGCGAAATAGGGGAACTGCACATCGTACCCGGTTACGCGCCGAATCGGGGCCTCCAAGTGCATCAGCGAGTTTTCGACGATCCGGGCGACGACCTCGGCTCCGACGCCGCACGTCCGCGGGCCTTCGTGGATCACCACCGCGCGACCGGTTTTCTCAACCGAAGTTGTGATCGTTTCCGTGTCCATCGGTGAAACGGTCAAGAGGTCCACCACTTCGATGGAGGCACGGTCGGTCTCGCCGAGCTCTTCAGCCGCCTCAAGCGTCGGACGCATCATCGCTCCGTACGAGATCAGAGTGAGGTCGGTTCCCTGGCGGACGACTTGGGCCTTGCCGATGGGCATGGTCTCCGGTTCGTCGGGGACTTCCTCCTTGAACTTACGGTAGATTTCCTTGGGTTCAAAGAAGATCACCGGATCGGGGTTCCAAATCGAGGCGAGCAGCAGGGCACGGGCGTTCCGCGGGCCGGAGGGGATGACCATCTGAATGCCCGGCGTATGAGCATAGTACGCCTCACGGCTTTCGCTATGGTGCTCGATGGCGCGGATGCCGCCGCCGTAGGGCATTCGGATGACCATCTGCAACCCGAACCGCCCCCGAGTGCGGTTGCGGAAGCGCGACACATGCTGTTCGACCTGATGGAACGCCTGATAGAAGAAGCCGGAGAACTGCATCTCCGCGACGGGGATCAGGCCGTAGATGGCCATCCCGATCGCCCCGCCCGCGATGGCCCCCTCGGCCAGCGGCGTGTCGATGACCCGGTTCTCGCCGTAACGCTTCAGCAGCTCAGCCGTGACGCGAAAGACCCCTTCGTCCTTGCCGATGTCCTGACCGAGGAGCACTACGCGATCGTCGGCGCGCAGGGCCTCATCGAGCGCCCGATTCACCGCTGAAACCATGTTAAGTTGGGCCATTCGTCGTTCTCGGTAGCCTGCCAGCCTATGCCCGGCGGACAGGGACTATACTGGATGTAAAGCTCAGGGAAAAGCGCCGAGCAACGCTACCGAAGGACAGCACAAGCTCTGTCGGCAAAGCGGGATGGCCATCGCTACTGCTTTGACTCGCGTGGTCCCTGCTTAGTACACTTGGCCGAGCTATGAATCAGTATGTCGCCCGCATCCCCGTCGAGCGCATCGAGCAAGCCATCCTTTTCATCAGGGGTCAGAAAGTAATGCTCGACGCTGACTTGGCAAAGCTCTATGCGACCACGACCAAGCGGCTGAACGAGCAAGTCAAGCGAAATCGCGACCGTTTTCCGGACGACTTCATGTTCCAACTGACCAAGGAAGAATGGGGTTCTTTGAGGTCGCAAACTGCGACCTCAAAAACTGGTAGAGGCGGGCGCCGAGTCCCGCCGTACGCATTCACCGAACACGGCGCCATCATGGCCGCCAACGTGCTCAACAGTGCTCGGGCCGTGCAAGCGAGCATCCAGGTCGTTCGGGCGTTCGTGCGCTTGCGCGAGTTGCTCGCGTCCCACAAGGAACTCGCCCGTCGGTTGGACGCCCTCGAACAGAGATACGACGGACAATTCAAGGTCGTCTTCGACGCGATCCGTAAGCTGATGACGCCGCCCGAACCCAAAGTGCCGCGCATCGGGTTTCACGTTGGTAGATCCCAAGAATGACGTCACAGAACCAAATGGACCACGGCCAAACGGACGCGGAATTCCTGCAACAGCGTCTTGAGGCCATCTGCCGCGGCCTCAAGGAAGGCATCCGCCGCGAAGTCGCCCGCCGACGGAAGCTCGGTCTGCCGATCTACGTCGCCGAAAACGGAACCGTTGTGAATCGGCAGACGAGCAACAAACCGCAAGCCGCGACGCCGCTGGGTCCGGGTTGAACGTCGAACGACAAATGGCGAATGTGACCGCTCGCCGCGCGAAATAGGTGGCTATCCCGCGTTTCTTTTTCTAGTCGCCGCGTAACTCCTTGACCCACGCACCAAGCGGTTGTTTCATCAGGGTCTGAATCTCTTCGGGAAGCTCGTCAAAAGAGGTGAGGTGTTCCTGGAGAAGCTGACGGAGACGCTTCCCGTGAGGAACGCAAAGGTCCGACTCCCTTGCGGCTTCCTTGAATTTCTTGTCTTGGTCCCCGCGAAGGATAGCCAGAACCTTGCGTTCCTTCTCCGTATCGCCGTTCTGCGCTGCACGTAGGACGCCTTCAGGATAATAGTATTCAATCTCTCGTCGATGCAAAATGTGGCACTGGAACGCTGCTTGTTCAAGCTTATTCTTGAACTTGGTTGCATTCGTCGCCGGTATGCCGTCGGGACGGCTGTCGCGATCGCGTACCCAAAACGCGTATTTTTGTGCCTGCGTGATGTTGCGCACGTCAATGGAACCGTTACAAATCCCTTCCGCGGCTCCACCCGCATACTGCTGAACACCAACAGAAACCTTTGAAAATTCCGCTCGATAAAGATCAAGTACTCGCTCAAAGAAGATTACGTCGTCGGCGCCTTCCACGAGGATGCACACATCTGTGTTAAACAGGTCGCTCGGTCGTATTCCGAGATCGCTGAGGGCCGTGTGCAACGCGTCCTTCGGGACGTGCGTAGCAGATCGTTCACCACGTACGTTTCGAACTCGATGAAGAGTAATCGAGTCGGCATAGTTCAGTAGAACAGGGGAATGGGTGGCCATGAAGACCTGGATTCCCTTGTCCGAGCTTAGTCGGTATAGGAATTCTAGGAACTGCCGTTGGAGGTCCGGATGCAGCCCGGACTCTGGCTCATCAAGAAGGAGGATTTGTGCACCGGAGACGGTCGTCTTGAGGAGGACATCAAGGAAGTGCTTAAGCCCAGTGCCTGAGTAAAGGACATCTAATTTACGTCCGTATTCGGTGTAGGTGAGTGTCGAAATGTCGTCTGGAGTCCGGTCACTTTCAACATCGTCAATATCGGGAAAATATTGCCTGATCTGATCAACAATGTTCGTGTATGAGCTGGGGCCCAGACCGCGCTGTTGGCGCCCGCCAAAATAACTGATCGCGTACAATATGTCGAGAGCGTTGATCTCCGTGTAGTTTCGAGCCTCAAGGAGTTGAATGACATTGTTCGGGGTGTGATGTCGCCTGCGAAGCAAAGAGGTTCCGGGATCGGGGTGAACAAAGACAGTCTTGAGGCGCTGGCCCTCCGTTGGTTCCGGAGAACAAGTCGGTCCGTGGCTCGAGTTAGCTTTGATTTCGATGACGGTGTTGTCCTTGTAGGCGAGGATAACGCGAAAGGGACCGGCGTCCGAAAACATATCCTTAACTTCGAGTTTGGGTTGGAATGCATCCCAACCTCGCACGCTTAGGGCAAGGCCAGCCATGTCGATCGCATGAAGTATTGTGCTCTTGCCGGAGTTGTTCTTGCCAATGATTGCATTGATGGGACCGCAGTTTGTAAGCTCGACCGGCGTCGTTCTGAATCCTTTGAAGTATTCAATGTGGATGTTTGATAGCACGACTCGGTACAGCCCCTTCACGTTGAGGACGCCAGACGGCGCAGCTAGTGTAGGCTTCAGTTTTGTTCTCTTCGTCCCGGTCGCGGCTCGGAACCGTTCGCTAATGTCCCTTTCCGACTCCCTCGCGTTGGAGGCATTCGGCGAACTCGGCGCGTTGTTTGACGAGTTCCGGCGGAAGGGTCTTGTACATGTAGTCGAAGCAGTCCAGGGGATTGACGTCGCGCATGGCCTCATAGCGCTCGACGGCAGCGGCGACCTCCTTCTGCACGTCGGCCTCGATCTCGTCGATCAGCTTTTTGTTGAGGATCTTGCGCTCGACGAGGTACTTCTGATACCGGGGGATGGGGTCGAGCTTCTCCCACTTTTTCACTTCTTCGTCGGAACGATACTTGGTCGGGTCGTCGGCGGTAGTGTGGACGCCGAGGCGATAGGTGACGGCCTCGATCAGCGTCGGACCACCGCCTTTCTTGGCCTTATCGACGGCTTCTTTCGTGCCGACGTAGACGGCCAGCGGATCGTTGCCGTCAAGCTGCATCCCGTCGAAGCCGTAGGCCAACGCCTTCTGGGCGACGGTCTGGGAGGCCGTCTGCCGATCGCGCGGGACGGAGATGGCCCACTGGTTGTTTTGGATGAAGAAGATCACCGGTAGGTTGTAGACGCCGGCGAAGTTCATGGACTCGTGGAAGTCGCCCTCGCTCGTGCCGCCCTCGCCGCAATAACACAACACGGCGTGGTTGTCGCCCCGAATCTTCATCGCCCAGGCGATGCCCATGGCGTGGGGACACTGACTGGCGATGGGGACGGCGATGGGCAGCTCGTGTGAGCCTTCGGGCGGGCAACAGCCCTCTTCGTAGCCGCCCCAGTACTGGATGATCCGTTCGAGCGGCCAGCCGCGATGATAAAACGATCCCGGCTCACGGAAGGCGTGGACGATCCAATCCTCCTTTTCCATGACGATCGTTGAGGCGCAGTGGGCAGCCTCCTGGCCCCGGCAGGGACCGTAGGTTCCGATGCGGCCTTGGCGCTGCATGTTGATGCAACGTTCGTCGAGGCGTCGGGCCACGAGCATCAGGCGGTAGAGGTAGATCGAGCGGTCGGAGTCGAGCTTGGGGTCGAGCTTGTCGTCCACCTTCCCGGAGCCATCGAGAATGGAAAGATACTCGACTTTGGGTTTAATCTTGATCGGCGTTCGCGGCACTCTTGGGCACACTCCTTCTGCCGTTGCATAGCCGGAGTGATCGCAGCTCCGACCCGTAACAGCGGGGCCATTGTAACGAGGGCAATCGGTTTGTGTACTCGACTTGGCGAAGGGTCTTGGAAGTCGAGGGCGGGAGTAGGCGAGTCTTCCCAGTTTGATGCCACGGGGTACTGTAATGGGGGTGTGCGTGTTCACACGGCTGAAAAGAGGCTGGAGGGATTTGATTCTCGGTCCAAAAGCGTGTATGCTCCCATAATAGGGAGGGTATTGGTGCTGGTGTTCGGGCGGCACGGGGCCATGAGAATCGGGTCAGGGAGGATTCCACAGGGCGTAAGAATCGGCAGTTGCTATGAGTATTCGGGGGTGAACTCCGCGCGGAACGACGCGCATTGCGTCGGCGGTCGCGGGTGCCGCGGGAGTTAGACGAAGAGGCTACTTTGGGGGCGAGGGAGTTCAGGCCGTGAAGCGCATCCACCTCTCCATCGGTGCGTTGGGCTTGATCGGGTGTTTGTCGCTCGCCACGTGCGACCGGTCGGGAAGCACGACGCTCAACAACCTTCTTTCGGGAACAGCAGGATCGTCCAACGACGTCTCCGTAGGCGATGTGACGGCGAACGGCGGGACGACTACGCCGCCTGGGGAAACGGCTGCGCCGATCGAGGCCGTCCGCGCCCGGGTACGTAACGAAAGCTCGGCCCGCGCGGATGTCACGATGCGGTTCATCCGTGATGACACGGTGGTGCACTTGGCGTTCGTCCGCGTCCTGCCCAAGACGATCACGACGGTGGCGAGTCCGGAGGCCGCCGACACGGTGGAGCTATCCGGGCTTGATGACCGCGGACGGGCGCTGACCGACGCCACGTTCGTTTACGGCGTCGATTTTAGCGCCACCGTTCCCGCCGAGTATACCGTGCTGGATCCGGGGGCGGTCACGCCGCCGTCGCAGCCGCCTACGGAGCCGCCAACCGGTCACCCCGCTCCGCCGCGATTAACGATGGTGGAGCCGTCGCATGATCTAACGGTCTCATTGGGCTTGACTTTCGCGGCCTCCTGGGATGATTCGGTCGGTTCCGCGGGCGCGGTCGTGAACCTGTTTCTGCAGCCCGTCGCCGCCGCGGGTACCCACGATTTGCACGCTGTGGGGCCGGGCGTCAGCGCGACGTTGGACGGGATCAACGATGAGCTGGAGGCTTTGGTCCAGAACGTCGAACCGGGCGCGTATCGAGTAGTCGGACGCATCGAGGACGGCTCCTTCTCAGCAACTTCGACCGCGCCGGGTGTCGTGCATGTGGTTCGAGATCCGACGAACGTCGCCCCCACGTTGGCCATCCGCTCACCCGGCGGCACGGTGGAAGTGCGCAACGGCGATTTCCTTACCGTGCAGTGGGACGACCTCGATCCGGACGACAACTCGACGATCACCTTCACGTTGGTTTCGACCGGTGCGGCGGACGCGGCAGTGGAGAGCTTCGCGATCGGTCCCCCCATCGCGGAGAACCCGGACGAGGCGAACGCCGATTCGGTGACGCTGGTGATCCGCGACGTATTTCCAGGGTACTATGACCTGTTGGGAACGATCGACGACGGGCGGTTGATCGGGACGGATCGCGTGGAACGTGCGGTGCACGTCCTGCCGCCGGTGGACAACGATCCGCCGCAAATGGCGCTTTTCGAGCCGGCGAACGACGTGGACGTCGAGGTGGGGCGGTCGCTGTTCGTGCGTTGGACGGACTCGGACGCGAACGACGACGCCCGCATCTCGTTGTTGCTTGATCCGGACGTGGGGAACGTCCCGCTGAGTGGGAACGAGTTTCTGCTGGTCGCGTCGCTGGGGGAGGATGCGGAAGGTCCCGGCGACCAGATCACGCTGGGGATTCCGTCCGGGGTGGGGGAGGGAACGTATCGACTGGTGGGGGCGATCACCGACGGGTTGACGCAGATGCTCACCTCCGCGCCGGGGCTAGTTCACGTTCGTCAGGCCTCGTCGAGCGGCAACGGGAATGATAACGGGAACGGAAACGACAACGACAACGACAACAACAATGGAGGCAGTGGAGGCCGTACCGTCATTATCGGTGTTTTACCCCCTCCTCCTCCTCCGCCGCCGTCGCCGTGGACGGTTACGCCACTAGATCCTTCGGACGCCGTGGTGATTCAGCCGGGGGAGGTTGTGACAACGCTGCTCGAGGGGACGGTAAGCCTTCCCGGAAGCTCACGTCGGGTGTATCTCAGCAATCGAAGGTACGGCGGGGTCGTCCGGGTCGTCGTGGAACCCGCGGAACTTCAGCAAGTCGATGTCAAGACGCTGGTCGTTCCGCTTCGAGCGGACGCCGTTCCCAACGACGCTTGGCCGCGAAACTTCGATATCGAGCTGGAGACGATTGTCGACGGCGTCGTGCAAGTCGATGTCGGGTCGCGCCCGGTCTGGATCGTGCAGGAGGTCGAAGTTGTCGGCGTCGCGTTGATTGGCGGCTCGTGCATTCCGGCGGCCGCTGGGGGATTGCCGACGGTTTCCTTGGAGATTACCTGGTACGGCGGTGGGCTCCTGGAAGAGGGATCGAACCCCGTGGTGCAGTTCTGGCTGGCGAAGGACGGGAGCGTTCCGGAAAACGGCGCGAACGACGCAGCGCACCGCTTGGTCTTGGAGGCGCCGGGAAGCCCGCACGTCGTGCGGACGGTGCGCGTCGACGTTGGGGCGTCGCTTTCTCCGGTGAATACCGCCGGCGAAGTGGACCCTTTGACGCTCGCGGATGTGCTCCCGACCCTTGCGCTGGAGGCGGGGGAGTATCGGCTGGTGACGGTGTTCGATCCCGACGGCGTCAGCCGGAAGGTGTCGGACCCGTTCGCGACCCCGATCGCGGTGTGTGATCCGGGTCGCCTCTCGGACATCGGCAAGCAACCTTGAGGATCAGTTTGCGAAGCGACGCGGACACATCGACGTCCGCGTCCGCAGCCGGGGGCCGGGCAACGCAGACGATATCCAATCCCCGCGGCAAATCGACCTTGCTCCTGCGAAACGCCTCACGGATTCTCCGTTTCACATAGTGTCGGCGGACGGCGTTTCCGATGCGTTTGCCGACGCTGATTCCGATGCGCGACCAGGTGAGGTCGTTCCGCGCGGCGTAGACCACTAGGACCGCGTCGGCGGCCTTACATTTCTCCCCGAATACGCGGGCGAAGTCCCGGCGTAGGCGGAGGCGATCCCGTTCCCGAAATCGCTCGTTATGCGGCATGATCGATTGTCGAACCCTCGGCGCGACGGGGCGAGACTTCTCTCGCCTTCGGCCCACCGGTCGTTAGAATCCCATCTGGTGGTCGGACGGCCCGGGCCCCACCTGGCGCGTGACCGTCCGGCGCGAACGACAACATTATCGTGGACGGTCGAACTTTGCCCAACCACCCAGCGGAAGAACAGACCGCATTATTCGCCGGCACAGATCGGCTGATTCCGCCCTCAATTCGCCTTCGGCGGCGCCTGGTCCTTCCCAGGGCCCTCCGCCGGGAGGCTCAGGGCATCAGCAACCACGTGTCGGATGAAGAGCGGGGGTTCGCGATCATCCGGCGCTGGGCCGATCTTGAGCGCGAGGGTCATCTGCGCCGACGCGAAACCTCGCTGGACGCGGACTTCCTCAACGAGATTTTCTGCGACGCCCTGGGATACAAAACGGCAACGCAGAGTCCGGAGCATTACCAACTCGAGCGCGAGTTCCCGGTGCGCGGCGTGGGCACGGTGGACGGGGCCCTGGGGGAGTTCATGCCCGATGCTCCATCGAGTCCCGTGGCGGTGATCGAGCTGAAGGACGCCGAGACCGACCTGGACCGCGACCGATCCGGCGGACGGACCGCCGTCCAGCAGCTTTGGGATTACCTGAACGCGCTGCCGGACTGCCCGTGGGGGATCGTCAGCAACTTCGTCTCGCTTCGCCTGTACCACCGGTCCAAGGGAACCCTGACGTACGAGCAGTTCACGCTCCAGGAGCTTCGGGAGCGGGAGCGGTACCGCGAGTTCATCTGTTTGTTCGAGCGCGGCGGGCTGCTGCCGTCGCGTCTGGCGAAGGAGCCTCGCGCTCTGCGCCTGCTGCGGGCGTCGGAGGAACGACAGCGCGAGGTCGGCGACGAGCTGTACGACCGATATCGCGAAAACCGCCTGGGGCTCATCCATCATTTGCACGCGCGACACGACAGGTCGGTGGATGACGCGATTCGCATCGCTCAGAAGCTCATCGACCGCATCATCTTCGTGGCCTTTTGCGAGGATCGAGAACTGCTGCCCGAAAACAGCATCGGGCGGGCGTATGAGCGGATTGCGCCGTTTGAACGAGTGACCAACCCCCGGTGGCGTAACTTTCTCCATCTCTTTCGGGCCGTCGATGCCGGTTACGAGGACATCGAGCGTTGGCACGGTTACAACGGCGGACTCTTCCGGCACGATCCCGAAGTCGACGACCTGCAACTGTCCGACGAATGGACCGGCTTTTTCAAAGAGGTGTCGACGTATGACTTTCGCGACGAAGTGGACGTCGATGTCCTCGGGCATTTGTTTGAGCGGTCGATCACGGAACTGGAACGTCTGCGGGCGGGGGCGTTTTTCGAGGTCATGGAGACGACCGAGACCGGGCGCATCCGTATGCCCAAGTCCGCGGAGCGCAAGCGCTTCGGCATTTACTATACCCCGCCGCAGTTCACAAAGTTCCTCGTCGAACAGACCCTCGGCGAGGCGATCCATGAGTCGCTCCGGTCGGTGGGACAGCGGCATGGGATCGTGTGCGACGATCCGTTCTCGCCCGGCGAGGCGGCGAATGTGGACTATTGGAGGGAGGGTCTGGAGGCCCTTCGCGGGATTACGGTTTGCGATCCGGCCTGCGGCAGCGGGGCGTTTCTCATTCGCGCCTACGACGTGCTCGATGAGGCGTATCACCGGCTGATCGAACACCTCGACGCACACGATCACTTTGAGGCGCTCGAGCTTCAAGATCGGGTCTCGGACATGATCCTCGCGGACAACCTGCACGGGGTGGACGTTTCACCCCAGGCGGTCGAGATCGCTCAGCTTTCGCTATGGATTCGGTCCGCGAAACGCGGCAAGACGCTGGCCGACCTGTCCAAGAACGTCGTCTGCGGCAACAGTCTGGTGGACGATCCCGCGGTCGATCCCCGGGCGCTCAATTGGCAGACCGCCTTCCCGCGGGTTTTCTCGCGTCCAGAGCCGGGCTTCGACTGCGTGATCGGCAACCCGCCGTGGGAGCGGCTCAAGGTCCAGGAGCGGGAGTTCTTCGCCTATTCAGCCCCCAAGATCGCCGAGGCCGTCAGCGCCGCCAAACGCCGGTCCTTGATCGGAGCGTTGGAGAACAAAAACCCTGAACTGTTCAGCCGTTACATGCAGACAAAGACGAGCGCCGAGCGGACGCTGAATTACGTCCGCTCGTCCGATCGGTTTCCGCTCACCGGCAAGGGGGATGTCAATACGTACGCACTCTTTGCCGAGCGGGCCCGACGGATCGTCGCGCCGACCGGGCGCGTCGGGTTGCTCGTGCCCTCCGGCATCGCCACTGATCACACCACCAAGGAGTTCTTCACGGAATTGGTGGAGTCGCAAACGCTGCGACGATTGTACGACTTCGAGAACAAAGAAGCGTGTTTCCCCGATGTGCACCGGTCGTCCAAGTTCTGTACGCTGGTCTACGGCGGGCCGAAATGCACCGCGCCGGCGGCGGACTTCGTTTTCTTCATCCGCAACATGGAGGCAGTCAAGGATCCCAAGCGGCACATCGCCTTAAGCGCCGACGACCTCGTGCTGCTGAACCCCAATACGCGGACCTGTCCCATCTTCCGCTCGCGTCGCGACGCCGAGTTGACCAGACGCATCTACAAGCGGGTTCCCATTCTGGTTGAGCACTCGCGCGGCGAGCGCGGCAACCCTTGGGGCGTGCGCTTCTACACGATGTTCCACCAGACCAACGACGCGGAACTTTTCCATGCCGCCGAACAACTTGCCAAGATGGGTTTCAAGCTCAGGGGCAACCGGTGGGTTCGCAAGAAGGAAGTGTACCTTCCCCTCTACGAGGCCAAGATGGTTCAGATGTATGACCATCGCGCCGCCGGGGTCATCGTGGACACGGACAACTGGATGCGCCAGGGACAGACGGTCGCGACTTCGCTCGTTTCGCATCAGAAACAGGAGTTCGTTTCTCTGCCGCGATGGTGGGTTGCGGAGTCCGAGGTGTCCAAGGCGCTCCAAGGCCGCGGGCAACCGCCGTATCTGTGTTACAAGGATGTCACGAGTCCCACGAACGAACGGACGATGATCGCGGCGTTCATTCCCCACGTGGCGGTCGTCAACTCCGCGCCGTTGATGTTCGTCGAGGACGAGATTTCAGGTCGCTTGCAGTGCTGTCTGCTGGCGAATTTGAACAGCTTTGTGCTGGATTTCGTTGCACGGCAGAAGGTCGGGAACGTGCATCTCAACTTTTTCATCGTCGAGCAGTTGCCGGTTTTCACGCCCGACGCGTATGCGGATCGTTGTCCGTGGAGTCGCAATCAGAAGTTGGAGAAGTGGATTTCGGATCGGGTGCTGAAGCTCACATGCACCGCAGATGATATGAAACCGTTGGCGGAGGCGTGCGGGTTCAAGGAGGGGGTCCACAAATGAAAGCCCGCCGAGCGCGCGGAGCTGATGGCCGAGCTGGATGCCGCGTACTTCATTCTCTACGGCATCAAACGGGACGACGTGGAGTACATTCTCTCGACGTTCACCGGCCCGGGGCGTGAGCCGCCGCCGGGCATGGGCTGGCCGCAAGTGCGCGAATTGATCCTGGAGGCCTATGACGGTCTCGTACGCGGGTGAATCGAAGGCGGCGCCTACGAGGGGCGGCGCTACACCGGTGCGGTTCGCTCGCGGGCGACGAGTTTGTCGGCCTGGCGGGTGGGTTCGGGGAGGCGGAAGCCGTCGCCACAGGCGAGGGTGATCTGCACGGCGGCGTCGAGGGAGAGGCGGTGGCCGACGCTGACGTAGACGGGTTTCACGTCGTCGCGCGTCCGGACGGCCATGCCGATGCATTCGCCGTCGTGCATGAGCGGTGAAGTGGCGCCGCGCGTCCGTCTCGGCGGTTCGTACTCTCCGAGCAGGATCGTCTTAGCGCAGCCGAGGCTGGGGCGATC
The DNA here is from genome assembly GCA_043806315.1 of Planctomycetota bacterium. Taxonomy (GTDB): domain Bacteria; phylum Planctomycetota; class Phycisphaerae; order UBA1845; family UBA1845; genus SBAX01. The sequence continues at coordinate 31,775 of JAZDHF010000049.1, forward strand.
GAGCAGCAAACCCAAGTGACAGGCCAATCCGAATCGGCGGGGGTGGGCGTAGCCCTGGCCGTCAAACATGAACACGTCTGGTTCGCATCGAAGTTGCTTCAAAGCGGCGAGAAGGGCCGGGGCTTCACGGAAGGTAAGGAGACCCGGCACATAGGGGAACGACAGGGGTCGGCGGGCGACGCGTTGCTCGACGATCTCTCGACGCTGGACGTCCCACACGACGACTCCGGCGATGCACTTTTCTCCATCGGGCGAGAAGGCCAAGTCTGCTCCGGCGACGAGCCGCAGCTTGGGCGGACGCCCGCGCCGCACGACCGATGAGGCGAGTTTACGCTGAATCTCGATGGCCTCGGCGGGCGTGACGGACCAGGAGTGCGGAGCACGAGGAATCTTCATCTCAAGCTCCCCGCGACCAAGTCGGGAGCGAGGAGAGTCGGCATGTTAAGCGAATCGCGGCGCGCCGGGACTGTCCGCGTGTACTGGTTCAGCGTAAAATGGAGTTCGGGGCCGCTTCCGCAAGCGAGCGTCCGCCGTGCTCCGATGCATGAGTTTTTTGAGGCATTGGAGAATGCTCCGAACTGGGGGCGGGGGTTGGAGGCGGAGGGATCGCTC
>JAZDHF010000050.1:0-29903 GCA_043806315.1 Planctomycetota bacterium
GCTTTCTGGCACGAAAAAGCGACGGCCTGCCGGGCTGGCAAACCATCTGGAAGGGTTGGAACAAAGTCATGCCCCTCGTGCAAGGGCTCGAACTCCATCGCGATCTGTTGCGGGAGAAAAGTTGTGGGTAAGGGTGAGGGCTGGCGCCCGCGGCTCAGGGCGGGCCGGCGCCCAGGCTCCAGAACGTGTCGGAGCAGAGCGATGACGGCTGAGGCCGCCACGAAACTCGGAGCGCCGGGCGCAAGCCCGGTGACACGTCCGTGGGCTGGCGCCCACGGCTCAGATGGGCTGTACGTCTATTGTGTCGCCCGCGGCCCAGGCGGCTACCCATTTGGGCCCATCGGGCTGGATGGGGCGGCCGTCTATACCCTGGCGAGCGCGGACGGTCCGGTCGCTTCCGCTCCCGGCTCTGATTCCGCGGATCTCTGCGTCGTAGTCCAGAACTGCCGGGCTGAGACGCCGGCAGGCCGGCTTGCCGGCCGCTCCGAGCAGCCTGACACCATCGAGCGCTGGATGCTGACCCATCAAAGCGTGGTCACCGAAGCGACCCAGGCCTTCGGAACGGTCTTGCCGATGGCCTTCAACATGATTGTGGCCGCGAGCGAGGGTGGCACTGCTCCAGAGCAGTGCCACACTGCGGGAGAGAACCTCATGGCCTGGCTGGACGAGAAGCGGGACAGATTCACCGGCCTGTTGCACAAACTCGCGGGCAAGGCGGAATACGGCGTCCAGGTATTCTGGGATCCCAAGGTAATCACTGCCGCTGTCGTGCAGCGTGATCCCGAGCTTCTCAGAATACGGGATGAGGCCCGCACCAAGCCGAAGGGGCTGGCCTACATGCTGCAACAGAAGTTGGCCAAGGCGGCGCGGGCGGCGCTGGAGGCGCAGGCCGATCGGCACATCAAGTGCTTCTACGCGCAAATCCGGGGGTGCGTGGAGGACATCCGCGTCGGCCCCATCCGCAGAACACCGGGCGCGAGCCCGGCGACATGTCCGCGGGCCGGCGCCCGCGGCTCCGATGGCGGGCAAATGCTCTTGAACCTCTCCTGCTTGATGGACCGAGGCAGCGCTGCCCTGGGTCGGGTACTGGACGAGATTGAGAGGACTGAGGGCGTCTGGGCACGCTTCACCGGTCCGTGGCCGCCCTACAACTTCGTCAGCCCTTGACGAAAAGTGCGAAGTTCAAAGTTCGAAGTTCAAAAACGGCACTTGAGGTTTCGAACTTTGAACCTTGAACTTTGAACTTTACGGACGGGGGACCGGCTGTTAGGCAGGGATTAGGGTTGAAGGGTCAAAGGGTTGAATGGTTGAATGGTTGAATGGAACCTGAGCTTCCTGAAGCGTACGTAGGACGAGCCACCCTCACGGACCTGTTGGACAGGGTCCTGGACAAGGGGCTGTTCCTGCGGGCCGACTTGGTTATATCCGTGGCGGGCATCCCCCTGATCGGCGTGACGCTGAGCGCGGCGGTGGCCGGCATCGAGACCTTGCTCGAGTACGGCATCATGTCCGATTGGGACACGGCGAGCCGGGCCCTGGGCGATTGCCGATTGCCGTCTGCACTCCGGACCCCAAGCGCCAGCGCGGGGCCATTGGGCCGGTCGCTGGCGCTCCCGGTTCGGATTGGCAATCGGCAATTGGCAATGGTGCCCGGCGCGGTGCCGGTCTGAACTGGGATCGGGAGAAAACCAACCCATGAGTCTCATCGTAGGCATCGACCTGGGCACGACGAATTCCGCGGTGGCGTACATGAAAGACGGACGCCCGGTCATCGTGCCCAACCTGGAAGGAGACGCGCTGACGCCGTCCGTGGTGGCCTTCGCCGCCGACGACCGCCGGTGGGTGGGGCGGATCGCCAAGACCCAGGCCGCGGCAAACCCCCTCAGGACCGTATTCTCCATCAAACGGCGGATGGGGAGTACCCGCACGGCCCGGGAGGAGTTTGCCGCCGTCGTTTCCTCGATCAAGCGGCGGATGGGTTCCGACAACGTGGTGAGAGTCGGTCAGCGCACGTACACGCCCGTCGAGATCTCCGCCATGATCCTCGAGAAACTGAAGGCGGACGCCGAGGCCTACCTGTGCGAACCGGTCCAGCGGGCGGTCATCACCGTTCCGGCCTACTTCAACGACAGCCAACGACGCGCGACCAGAGAGGCCGGAGCGCTCGCCGGCCTCGAGGTGGTCCGGCTGGTCAACGAGCCGACGGCGTCGTCGCTGGCGTACGGCCTGGACCTCGAGAAGGCACACTCGGTTCTGGTGTGGGATCTGGGCGGCGGGACGTTCGACGTCTCCATCCTCGAGCTGGGCGACGGCGTCTTCGAGGTCAAGGCCGTCAACGGAAACACCAAGTTGGGTGGAGACGATTACGATGAGCGTCTGGCCGAGATGCTCGCGGAGCGCTTTCGCGACGAATGGGACGTGGATCTAAATGGAGACCCGACTGCCAGGCGGATGACACTCCAGTTGGCAGAACAGGCCAAAATGCGGCTTTCCAGCGACACCGAGACGCGGGTGGTGCTGCCGACCTATCTGGGCCAGGGCCGCTGCTGTGCCGTAACGGTCACCAGAGACGCCTTCGAAGCGGCGACCGCCGACATTACGGAGAGGATGGTCGCTCCGGCGGAGTGCGCCTTGTCTGACGCGGGTCTGGAGCCCGGCGACCTGGACCGGGTTGTGTTGGTCGGCGGGATGACCCGAGTGCCGGCGGTCCGGCGTCTGGTTAAGAAGCTCACCGGGATGGAGCCCTACGGGCACATCGATCCGGACCAGGTCGTCGCCCTGGGAGCGGCGATTCAGGCGGGCGTGCTCGCCGGGCAGGTCCGCAATGTCACGCTGGTGGACGTGACGCCGCTATCGTTGGGGATCGAGACTAAGGGCGAGCTTTTCGCCCGCATCATCCATCGCAACACCCCGATTCCCACCACCAAGAGCAAGCTGTTCACCAACGCGATGGACGATCAGACGGTGATGGAGATACACGTCCTTCAGGGTGAACGCGAGCTGGCCCCCGACAACGTGACCCTGGACCGGTTCGAGCTGTGCGACATTACGCCGCAGCCCCGGGGCGAGGCCAGGATAGAGGTCGCCTTCAACGTCGACGCCAACGGGATGGTCCACGTCTCGGCCACCGATCTTCAGACCGAGACGACGAAGCGGATTCGCGTCCAGGCGGCCTGCCAACCCTCCACCGAGGAAGTGGCGCGAATGCTCGCGGACAGTCGAGAGAAGACGGAGTCGGACCGGCGCAGGCGCGGAGAGATCGAGGCCGCCTTGCGGGGAGAGAACCTGATTCTGGCCATGGAAAAACTGGTCGGCGACATGGAGGAGACGCCCGACGCGGCAGTCCGTCAGGCTATCGAGGCTGCGGAGAACGGCGCCGCGCAGGTCCGTGCAGCTATGGCCGATGGCAGACTTGAACGTATTAGCTCGGCCAATGAAACCCTTGAGGCGCGACTGAAGAGGCTCGACCTTCTGATCAAAGCCGCCTGTCTGCCTGACAGGCAGGCGAGACAACCGGCTGGGTGCACTGCTCTTGAGCTTGCCGTTACCCACAAGCAGGGCGCCTTTCGGGATGCCGGCGAGGCTCGTCCCGGAGGGACGATCGACAGTAGCCCAGCGTTTCAACGCTGGGATCCGAGTCGCCCCCCGAGGCACAGAGTCCCGTAGGGACGACTGAGCGGTGTTCGGCCGTCCCTACGGGACTTGAAGAACGTTCGGCGGACGCGTTCCCAGCGTTGAAACGCTGGGCTATTACCATGCGTCCCTACGGGACGAACCGACGGCGAGATGTGGGTGAGGGGCAGGGCTAAAGTCTGCGGCTCCGTTCAACGCAAAGGAGAATGAAATGGCGAGAAGAGACAAACGTAAGGGTGACGAGAACGCTAAGGTGTCGGCTGATTTCGGCCTGGGTGGGCTGTTCGAGGGAATCCAGAAGCTCGTCGAGGCCGCCGCCGGACTGAAAGAGTCCGGCGGGGTTGATAAGACGGGCGAGTTTGCCATTCCGGGGCTTGGCGACAAGGGCAAAGGCATCTTCGGGTTTTCCATCAGAACCCTGGCCGGTGGCGATCAGCCGAGCGTGAAGGTCCAGCCCTTCGGCAACATTCACCAGCACAAAGAGGGAATGGTTGTCGAGGAAGCCAGAGAGCCGGTGGTCGATACCTTTGAGGAAGGCGACCGCATCCGCGTCATTGCCGAACTTCCTGGTGTTTCCAAAAGCGATATCAAGTATGAAATCGACGGCGACGTATTGACGCTTTCGACGGAAGGCAACCGCCCATACCGTGCCGAAGTGCTCCTGCCCGCCGCCGCCCTGCCGGGCGACGTCGAGTTTTCTTACACCAACGGCATTCTTGAACTGAAACTCAGGAAAGCCAAGGATTCGTAGTGGGTGCATTTCAATGCACCTTTCGTGATTCGTGGTGCATCAAGATGCGCCCTACGAGACCGGAGCAGTCGAGTCTGATGCCCCGACCTACTTTGCCGGGCCGGGGAAGGTGAACCACGTATCAAGGTCGCCCGCTCTGCTAGACCGGCCCGGTACGCTGATAGACTACCGTCCCGAAATGCTCGTGGGATACATTCCCTCCATTGTTCCTGTGCGTGTCCTTGACCTGGAACTGGAAGATCTTCGCATTGGGCAGATCGCTCGGCAGGTCCAAGGCCACATCCAGCAAACCGGTTGCCCCCGTGGGAGTGCCGACAGCCGGCACAGCAACGAATGTGAGAGGCTTGTGGTCGACAACGCCTTGGGAAGCGGTCACACCGATCAGTGTAACATCCACCGGCACACCGCCCTCTTCCGTAGCCAGTAGGAACCGCACCCTCTCTTTCAGCTCGACGACTTGAAGATGTACGCGCCGCAGTTCGATGGTCGTCTCGAGCGTTTCCTGAACGACGTTAATATCGTCGCCCATGGTGTCCAGTTTGCCGTTGATGATTGTGTGGTGCGTCGTCAGATCGGAGTCCACATCCGCGAGATCAGTATGCAGGTGTCCGACGCGGTGATAGGTGCCCTCGATCTCTGCGGAATCGATGGCCCCCTCGCAGAGCAGCATATTGGCGTGCACCGTCTTCGCCGCAACGAAGAGTACGTCGCTCACGATGCAGAGCACGGAGAGGTTGCCGCCCGCCCCGAGAATCGTGAGGTCCTGTCCGCAAATCCTCGACGCGGCCTCTTTAAGCGCCTCGGCGCCTGCCAGAAGATTCTGGGAGGTTAACACGAAGACGTCGTCTTTCCGATTGGCTATGCCGTCGCCGTCCGGGTCGCCGACGCAATAGTAGGGAATGACCGCCTCGATTGTCTGAGGTATGGCCGGTATGAGGAACGCGCCGAGGAAACTGATCACGCTGGGAAGGTCGGAAGACAGAATGGTGATAACGAACTCCAGAGAGTCGATGTCCGGATACTCTGCGCTGGGAAAGTCCGCGGAGGCCGTGAACAAGTTGACGTTTGGGCTCCGGGCGTGGACCAAGGCCGTCAGCTCGTCGATTCTCTGCCGCATCTGCTTGACGATGGGCGCCAGCATCTCGGCTGGGGCCAATTCCTCGTCACCCGCAAGCTCCAGTTCACGCCCCGCGGACTCCAAGGCCGCCTTCAGTCCCGTGTCAAGCTGCTGCGCTGCGATGTTTCTGTAGGCGTTTACCACATACAGAAGATCCTTGCGGAGCGCCGTCCGATCTGCCCCTCGGCCAGTGCCGTCCTCAGCCAAGACGGACGAGCCACCCAAGAGAAGGGCGACGACCGTCGCCGGCGCCAGAAAGCCCGATAAAGTACAAACCCGATTCATACGCTTCATAGTTCATTCCCTTCCATAAGTTAGAAGGCCCAGCACGCCAGACACCCTTACAATGCTGCGGGGGTCCTGCTCTCTTTCACACCGCCGCTGGCGTGTTGCTCCTTCCTGTCAGCACTAGGGCACGTCAGGAGACAGCGCGCCCTCCCTCAAGGCCGCAACGTTGCCATGCTCTTCGCTTAGAACCATGGTCATCGTTCGCAGCAGCGTACCACCTTGGCCCTCCCTTGTCAAGCCACGCGGCCGGCTTTTTTTCCCGGCCTTGCCGGCCTGATTTTGCCGATGAGCAGGTGCAGATCCCCATGCGAAGGAGCCCCGGCGCGCTGAGATGGGGAAGCGGTCATGCCAAAGCCGCTTCCTGACGGGCGCGGCTCGGTTCCCATAATCGCCGCCAATTCCGAGACACTACACTAGATCCTCTTGCTTCTCACGGCCTCTGCCGTTCGATGATCTTATGGGCCGCTTCCATGTGTTTCATGCTGATCGTAAATCCGCCGTAGTCCGCGGCGCGGGCGGGCCCGCCGGCGGGGTCTTTGTGCGTTGCGAGGTGCTCGCGGATGGCCAGTAGCGCCGCCTTGCCGCATAGGCCGGCCAGGTCCGCGCCGGAGCGGCCCTCAGTGGCGTCGGCTATGGCCGACAGGCTCACTCCTTTGGCAAGCGGTTTGCCGCGTGTATGGATCTGGAGGATGGCCAGTCGCCCTGCCTTGTCGGGAAGCGGCAGATCGAGTAGGAGATCGAACCGCCCGGACCTCAGGATGGCGGGATCCACAATGTCCTGGCGGTTTGTGGCCCCCAGCACGACCACGCCCTTGAGTTCCTCGATGCCGTCCAGTTCGGTGAGTAACTGACTGACCACACGCTGGGCGACTCCGCTGTCGCCGCTGTGTCCCCTGGCCGGCACCAAGCTGTCGATCTCGTCGAAGAACAGGATGCAGGGGGCAGCCTGCTTCGCCTTGCGAAACACCTCTCGGATGCCCTTCTCCGACGCGCCGACCCACTGGCTCAGCAGCTCCGGACCCTTCACGGAGATGAAGTTGATCTCGCTCTCCTTGGCCAAGGCTTTCGCCAGGAGCGTCTTGCCCGTTCCCGGAGGGCCGCTCAGCAGGATTCCCTTGGCGGGGCGGGTGGCGGCGATCTTGAAGAGCTCGGCGTGCTGAAGCGGCCACTGAACCGTCTCCATCAGTTCTTGCTTGACTTCCTCCAGGCCGCCTACGTCCTCCCAGCTCACGTCGGGGACCTCGACAAACACCTCGCGGATCGCCGACGGCTGGATCTCCTTTAGCGCCTCCAGGAAGTGGTCCATGTGGATTTCGAGATTGAGGAGCTGCTCATAGGGGATCTCCTCCAGGGCAAAGTCAATGTCAGGAAGGATGGTTCGCAGACAGGCCATCGCCGCCTCGCGGCAGAGCGCCTCCAAGTCGGCGCCGACGAAGCCGTGCGTGATCTGCGCCAGGCGTTGGAGGTCTACATCCCCGGCCAGGGGCATTCCGCGGCTGTGGATGTGAATAATACCCAGCCGGCCGTTTGCGTCGGGAATGCCGATTTCTATTTCTCGATCGAAGCGGCCGGGCCGACGCAGGGCAGGATCCAGCGTGTTGGCGATATTGGTCGCACCAATCACCACGACCTCGCCACGCCTGCTCAGCCCGTCCATCAGCGCAAGCAACTGGGCCACCACCCGGCGTTCTACCTGCTTTTCTGCGCCCATGTCCTCGCGTTTGGGCGCAATGGCGTCGAGCTCGTCCAGAAAGATGATCGCCGGCGCGTGGGCCGCGGCATCTTCGAAGATCGCGCGGAGCTTGCCCTCGCTCTCCCCGTAATACTTGGCCATGATCTCCGGGCCGCTGATGTGCACGAAATACGCATCGGTTTCGCTGGCCACGGCGCGGGCGATCAAGGTCTTGCCCGTTCCCGGCGGACCGTAGAGCAGCACACCCTTGGGCGCGTCGATGCCCAGCCGCTGGAAAACCTGGGGGTACTTCAACGGCAGTTCCACGATCTCCCGGATCCGTTGGACTTCCCGCCCCAACCCGCCCACGTCCTCGTAGGAGACACGCTGGCTCCTCGGCTCATGGGTTTTGTCCTCCTTGACCTGGATGAGTGTGGTGGCGTGCACCAGGACGGGGCCCGCGGGCGTGGTGCTAAGGACGCTGAAATCGTGGGACCGAGCGCCGAACAGCGTCGCCCGCACGGTATCGCCGGCCACCACCGGCAGGCCCTCCAGCAGACGCCCCAGGTACTTCGTATGACGCTCGGCGGCCATCGAAGGAAGCTCTTCGGCCGGCGACAGGACGATCCGTCCCGCAAGCCGCGCCGTGACCTTGGACACCTGCACTTTCTCATCCAGTCCGGCCTGGCAGTTTCCTCGGACCAGACCGTCTATCTGAATGAGGCCTTTCCCGCGTTCGCTTTGGAACGTAGGCATGACCTTGGCGACGGTGCTTCGCTTGGCCTTGAGTTCGACGATGTCGCCGACATCCGCCCCGAGCCTGCCCATGTCCTGCGGATCCATGCGCGCAATGCCCCGGCCAACGTCCTTGGGCAACGCCTCGGCCACTTTCAGGACTCCCGGCACGCCGGGATCGCCGACTCCGTCCCCTGCTTCAGAGCCGGAAGCGGCAGCGCCCGGATGAACCGAGGAGGGTTTCTTCCGGGGCGGCTTCGCCTCCTTCAACTCAAGTCCGTCAGACTTGCGGGTAGTTGCCATGCCTATGCACCTTTCTGAATGCGGAATGGTGAATGCGGAATGGTGAAAAGCCGGTTTGACCCACCGTTCTGATGGGTTCGTTTTTCCGCATTCCGAATTCAGCATTCCCAATTCATCGCTGTTGACCTTCTTCAAGCCGTGTTTCTTCGTCTCGGCGCGCCGGGACCACAGGATGGTCCAGACGTGTCACGACAATGTCCTCGGCGAGATACGACTCGACGTTGTGCATGAGTCCAAGAAACAGAATCCCGGTGCGCCCCGGACGGAGCGACTCATGGATACGCCGGCCGAGGTAGGCATCTCGTTCGGCCATCAGCTGACGAGTGGTGAATTGTGAATGCGGAATGCGGAACGGGCCCTCCTTTTCAGCATTCCGCATTCCGCATTCGCCGTTCGTTGGGCGGCTTGCCAGCGCAGCCTGCACGTTACGAAGCTCCTCGAGGAGCAGCTTGGGATCCTCCGTGCCCACCAACGTCGCCCCCCGGCTGACCAAGTCCAGGACCAACTGATGGTTCTCGCTGCCTTTTGCGGCGGCTGCCTTGACGATCTCGAGTTCCTTGCCGCAGACCGGCAATCCGTCCTGGTACAAGTCCACCCGACCATAGTCCAGCCCCAGCCCGTCAAGACCGGCCCGGACCGACTGCCAGAACGTAGCCAGCATGGCTAGGTAGTCATCCCAGTGCCGACGACCCAGCCGTTCAATGCAGGCTGCCGCCAGCTCGGCGCCCATGGATCCCATATCCGCCGGAGAATGGATGATCGGGACGTGAATCAACCGCCGGGTGTACTCTTCCATACCCGTTCGCTTTGTCTCTCCGTTCGGAGTTATCCCGCGGACGCGCTAGCCGCACATAGGGGCCTGCACGCCGCGCCGACCCCGGCGCGCCGGGACCTCCTTCCTCCTAACCTATCGGAAGCCCTGCTCGCGCGCCTCAACAAGATCTCGGGCGACTCTTTGTCATTCCGAGCGAAGCGAAGAATCTTGCCTGCCAATAGACCCTTCGCTGCGCTCAGGGTGACAGCTTTGGCTCCGGTCAGTGGACTAGTGGTCGGACCCGTCCATATTTACCCGTAGGAGGGTTAGTCTGCCGATCCTTGTTCCGGGCATGTTGCCCGCGATCAAGGAGGATCGGCATGAAAAGATGGGTTGTTCGGCTGGAGGCCGAGGAACGGAGTCGGTTAGAGCCATGGGTTCGTACGGGCGTGGTGCCGCGAACCTAGGGTGAAGCGAATCCTCGTTTTCGGACCCAGTCATACGCCAAGGTCGAAAGTCGGCCTGGAATGGTGGGACTATCGGGCGGGGGTATGTCCATCCGGTCGAAAGAAGGCCGTGCGTCAATGCGGGTCGACTGGCCCGGATCATGCCCTGATGTCCGGGGACGGTCTTTGTGCTAGAATCGAGGGCCAGGTCTGGAACGCGAGGGTTGCTATGTGCATCCATCGACGCCTCACGGAACTGCTCCGACGGCGGGGTCGTGACTACGGTCGAAGAGGTTTCGCGGGGCATGCGTTGGCTTTCGCCGTGCTCGCGAGCGCACCGGTCGTCGTTCGCGCCGCTGGAGGAGCGGAGTCCACGTTGAACACTCCCTCGACGGCGGGTCCGATCATCGTGACGCAAACCCCATTTGACCCTCGCGTGAATGAAGCCGACGGGATTGCCGCCGGTCGCGTCGGGGCGGAGTTGTCCGCCGGCAGCCGGATCGTCGAGGTCAACGTCGAGCGCGGGGCAAGCCGGGTAAGAAGCTTAACCGATGGGTTCGCCGCGGCGGGCCGGGCGGATTTGTCGTTTGACGGCGCCCATTTCCTCTTCGTGGGGCGGCGCGCCGCGAGCGAGAAGAACGCGGTCTGGGAAATGCGGCTTGCCGACGGCGAAGTGCGTCAGGTGGTCGCACCCCCCTTCGGCTGCGAGGCGGCGATCTACCTCTCCACGCTGTACACGCTCGATGCCGAGCAACCCGTCCGCCGAATTGCCTTTTGCGGCCCGGCGTCCGACGCGGGACCGAACCAGTTCTTCACCTGCCGGACCGACGGAAGCAACGTCCAACAAATCACCTTCGCGCCCGATGGTGTGTCCGACCCCTATCTTCTGACCGACGGCCGATTGCTGTTCAGCATGGGTCTTCCAGCCGACTCCGCGGCGGCGAGCGAGTCGCCCGCATCCAACCGTGCCCTGTTCACGATCAACGTGGACGGCACGGACATATCCCCGTTCGCGGGCGTCGGCGACGGACCGGCTTGGCGTGGGCGACCGTGCGAATCGCCCGACGGCTGGGTCTACTTTCTGGAATCCAAGGCGACGCCTCCAGGGGAGGCCGGATCGGTTGTCGCAGTGCGGCGAGCGAGGAGCCTGCATTCTCGGCGCGTCGTCGCGTCAACCGAGCGGGGAGACTTTCACTCTATCTCGGCCCTTGAAGACGGCCGGCTATTGGTCTCGTATCGCACCGCTGAAGGCCGCATCCGCTCCTCCTACGATCTGTACATTCTCAATCCGAACAACGGCGAGCTCAGCCGGCCGGTGGTCGATAAACCGATGTGGCACGAAGTCGATCCCGTGGCGGTGCGCGCTCGTCCTGTGCCGCACGGGCGTTCGAGCGTGGTGAACTCGAACACCGCGGTGGGTCAGCTTTACTGCCTGGACGTGAGCTTATCCGATAGCATGAATGGCTCGAAGGCCTCTGATCGCCCGGTCGCGGGTGTACGCGTGTTCTCCGCAAGCGCGGACGGCGGAGTTCTCGGAACCGCCTCCGTGGAGGCCGACGGGTCGTTCTTCCTTGAGGCGCCGGCACGTACGCCGCTTCGTCTCGAGACGGTGGACGGCCGCGGCGAGGTGGTGCGGACGATGCGGAGCTGGATGTGGCTCATGCCCGCGGAACGTCGGGGGTGCATCGGTTGCCACGAGGACCGGGAATTGACGCCGCCCAATCGCCACGTGCTCGCGCTGCGCAAGTCCCCGCAACGGATCGGTGTGGGAGACCTTCCCGGGGTCGTTGAGCCCCAAGAGGACCCGTGAATCCGCCATGAGCGGCATGTCTGCGACGCTTACTCTCGTCATGCTGGTCGCGTTCGGCGGCGCGGAACCATTGCCGGGCGACTCGGGCGAGTTTGCGCTCTTCGTGGGGCGATCGGTCTGTTTGCAGTGTCATAGCTCTCCGGACGCCAACGGGGGCGCCGCGTCGGTCTGCACACTCGAACCGATCCCGCTGCACGATCACTCCTATGAAGCTCTGCAAAAGCCGACGGCCGAACACATTGCCGCACTGAGCGGTGTTCCCGATGTTCCCACGCAGAGCCGTATCTGTCTGTACTGTCATGCAACCGCGGCGGACGAAGGACCGCGATGGACGACGGATGCGTTTCGCACAGCGGACGGCGTGCAATGCGAGGCGTGCCACGGCCCCGGAAGCCTGCACGTACGGAGCGCGGCGGGCAGCGAATACGCGAATCGCTCCCGAGCGGTCCCTGGCAACGCGTTGATCCAGCGCGGCGATCGACAAAGCTGCGAGCGATGTCACGTGGACAGACCGTCTCACAAGGAAGTGTTGGAGCGAGGTTTCCGGCTGTCGGAGGTCGATCGACTCTATAAGACCCCCGCGAACTTGGTCGTGTCGCCTGATGGGACCCGCTTATTCGTGGTCTGCGAACATGGAAATAGCGTCATCGCGGTTGATTTGGCGACCGGCACGGTGCTAGGCGAAGTCGCCGTTGGTCGTCGGCCTCACGATGTCGCGTGCAGCCCGGATGGGAACACGCTCTACGTGTCCAACCGCATGGACGCGACGATGAGCGTAGTCGATGCGAAGCAATTGAAGGTCACTGCGACGATTGCGGTCGGCTTCGAACCGCACGGCGTCGCGGTTGATCCGACCGGGCGGCATGTCTACGTCGCCAATACCGCGGACGACACCCTCGCGATCGTCGACGTCGACCGACTTACCGTCAGCCGCAAGCTGGTGATGGGCGGCGGTCCGTGGTCGCTCGCGTTCGACTCAACCGGCCGATACGGCTACGTGACCAACATCCGCCCCCGGCCCGTTCCCTTTCGGGACCCGCCGAAATCCGAAGTCACGATCGTCGATGCGGAACTCGGCGTCGTTTCGGCCCGGGCCAACGTCGCCGACGCGAACATGCTCCAGGGTGTCGCCCCGGTTCCGGGTCGCAATGTCGCTTTGGTCACGCTGATGCGCACCAAGAACCTGGTTCCCGTCACCCGGATCGCGCAGGGCTGGGTCATCACCAACGGTCTGGGGGTCCTTTGGCCCGACGGTCGTGTGGACCAAGTTCTCCTCGATGAGCCGGCGGACTCGTTTCCCGATCCCACGGACGTGGCCGTCACTCCCGACGGGCGGCGGGCTTTGGTGACCAGCGGCGGAGCGGATGAGGTCGCGCTGGTCGACGTCGAGAAACTGCTGGAGACCATCCAGGGTTTCACCGAGCAGCAACGCGCCGAGATTCTCCCCAATCATCTGGGGATGAGCGGCCGATTCGTGGTGAAGCGGATCGCTGTGGGGGCAAACCCGCGCGGCGTCGCGATCGCGCGCGACGGCAAGTGGGCGTATGTCACCAACGCGCTCGACGACTCCGTAACCGTCATCGACATGGATCGTGGTCGCGCCGACGGGGTGATTTCGCTGGGCGGCCCCACGGAGTTGAGCGAGCTTCGCCGGGGGGAGAGGTTGTTCCACAGCGCCGAGGGCACTTCAGGCCGGCAGTTTAGTTGTCGGAGCTGTCACCCCGACGGGCATGACAGTGGCTTGACGTTCGATATCGAGTCCGACGGCATCGGACTGAGTCCGGTTGACAACCGGAGCCTTCGCGGCATCTTCGATACACTGCCATTCAAATGGGAAGGGACCAACCCGTCGTTGCGTCGCCAGTGCGGCCCGCGATTCACGGTGTTCTTCACGCGGCTCGAACCCTTCCCGCCCGAGCAACTCGACGCGATGGCTCGGTATATGGGCACGATTGAACAACCGCCCAATCGCCACCGCCGAGCCGAGGGTCTGACGCTCGCCCAGCGGCGCGGCAAGGCCGTCTTTGAACGTGCCCTGCCCAATGATGGAAGCCCCCTGTCGCCGCAGCGACAGTGCTCGTTCTGCCACAGCGGCGCGTACCTGACCGACCAGGGTAAATTCGCCGTCTCCACCACCATGTGGTTCGACGCCTTCGTCCCCGACGTGGACTTGAGGGACGACCTCTTTAATGCCGACGAGTTCGGCGAGCTGGGAACCTACCTATTCATCGACGCGGGCATGCCTGCGAAGATCCTTGACACGCCCCACCTGCGGAACATTGTGGACAGCCCGCCCTATCTGCACAACGGCGGGGCGGCCACCCTGGAGGAGATTTGGACCCGGTTCAACATGACCGACCGTCACGGCCCCGCTCACGACCTGACCAGGCAACAGCTCAATGATCTCATCGCCTATCTCAAGTCGCTGTAGGGTGCTCCCATGACCCCAACCCTTCAACCCTTCAACCCTTCAACCCTACTCCTCGGCGCCCTCGTTAGCCTCGGCCTCGCGCTCGGCCCATTCACTCCCGTCTCCGCGCTGCCTCCTGACCCCGACTCGCCTCTCGTCTACACGGCTTGGCGGAGCATCGGCGTACGCGAAGGCCTACCGAACGATTCGATTCGATCCGTTCGCGTCGTGGACGATCAGGTCTGGGTCGGTACAGACGGCGGAGTTTCCCGGCTTGAGCGCGGCGAGTGGAAATCGTGGACCGCCGCCGACGGTCTTCCGCCTTACCCCATCTCCGCCATCGACCTCGACCGCGAAACCCGCGACCTGTGGCTGGGAACCTGGGGCGGCGGAATCGTTCGCTTCACGGCGGGTCGCGCCGACAGTTTCAACCAGTTCAATAGCGGACTTGCCGGCGATCTCGTCTTCGCCGTAGTCGTCGTCGACGGACGAGTCTGGGCGGCGACCAACGGCGGTTTGAGCGTTTTTGATCCGCCGGCCGACTCCTGGGAGCTTTATCACCCTCGGCGGGCGGACGAAGAGGGGACGGCCGTGACGGACTTGCTCTACGACGACGGTCGCCTGTCGACCCTTCTGCGGGAAATCGACGTCGGGCGGTTTGATCTTGAGCCCTTGCTTCCGTTGAGCGCGACGACCAAGGTGTGGCGCCGCAGCGAACGTACGCCTCGTGAGGAGGACTCGCGCCGTGGACCGACGGAACGACTCCCCGCGCGCTCCGGACCAATCCCGGGCCGCGTCCAGTGCTTTGCCCTCGGGCCCAGTGGGAGCCTGTGGGTCGGCGCCCATGAGGGATTGCACGCACTCGCGGACCGGTCGTCGAACCAGTGGATTACCTATCATTCCAATGGTGACGGGCGTCCTGGTGTCATTACCCTGGCACGCGGCGACGTGAAGCATGCGGAGTTGCAGGATATCCCCGGTATTCCCGACAACAATGTTCGCTGCATTGCTTTCGATCGCGGCGACATCTGGGTGGGGACGGCACACGGTCTTGGCCATGGCAGGCAACCAGTCTCATGGAGGCAGGCCGATGCTTTGGCAAGTAACCGACGGCCTCCCAAGGTCCCCACCGACGGAACTGCACCGGATTCGGCGCCCCCGTCATTACCGGCGTCGCAGTCGGACGGTCCGGCGGCGCCGCGTGCCATTGCCGTGTATGGACCGAGAAATCGGCCGATCACTTTGCCCGGCGCGCCTCGGCGTTCGGACGGAGAGAACGACGATCCCGACCTCCTTACGATTGAGATGATCGTCGAGCGCGCCGCGGCGCTGCCGAGTGGACAGCCCACCCAGCCCATCGAGCTGCGGCACATCAAGCCCGGATACGGTCGGTACGGATGGGGGCTACCTGAAGATGACATGATTCTGTTTTCTCAAGACCCGCGTGTTCTGGGGATCATTGGGGCGATCGGCCCGGACCGGCTCATGACGAACGCCGCGGCGGCCCGAACGGAAGTTCCGTGGATTAATGTTGCTCCGAACGAGGGTTCTTTCACTGCACAAACGGGTGATCTCGGCGGCCCCGACAATCCCTGGGTATTCCAATGCTGGGGCGATCTGCCCAGGCAACATCGCATCCTGCTCGATCATGTGTTTGACGGGCTCGGCTGTTCTCGGCCGGCCGCATTGCGCACGCCGGGCAGCGAGCTCCATCTTGACTGGTGGGCCGACCATGCGCGCAGACGCGGACATCGTTTGGTAGCCGATGTGGAGTGGGAGTCGGATGCCGCGCACCCGGAAACTACATGGGAGATGCTTCGAGGCGCGAACGCCGATGTGGTGCTCACGTGGTGTGACAAACAGACGGCGGCGAAGATGCTGCGGAGTATGCGGCAGGCGGGAATGCGGCAATGGTTCGTGGGAGGTCCGGCCATCGTCGCCGAGGATTTCATGACCCTGGTCGGCGGTGATCCGGGACCCGTGATTGCCTTAATGCCGCAGGACTCGCCCGCCCGTGGCCCGTCGGACGATTGGTTTCACCGAGAATACGCGGCGCGGAACACCCTTCGCGGGATCGACGCGCCGCCGGATGCTCGTGCTTCCCGGTCACGGGTCGCAACCGAACATCTGATCGACGCCATTCGCCGCTCGGCGCCCGACAGACCGTCAGTGCGTCGAACGTTGGAGGCCATGTCACGGAGCGCTCGGGGGGAAGCCCACTACGAGCGCCTCTACGAAAAGGGGAGTGCGATCATCGCACGCCTCGAAGGCGGACGTTGGGTCACCCAGACGATCTTCGCTTCGCCCGGTGAGTAGCGCGTCAACAGAACGTCACGACGTCAGGGCGGATTCAGACCGGTCGTCCGTCTCACGGTCTCGTAAACCGGCTGTCCGTTCACATCATAGGGATCGACCAGAATGAGCCGGTCCCACACTGGCGCGTCATGAGTGGCCGGTCGGTGACAGTCCCGGCAGCCTTCGGGGCCGTGATTCGGTGCATAACCCAGTGATTCCGCGACCGGGAGCACGTTGTGGTCAAGCTCCCAAACGTATGGATAGGAAGTGATCGGAATCCCCGTACCCCGATGGTCGAACGAGGTCACTGAGCCCGCAGAGTCCGGGTCTTCGTACCAAATGCGCGGGCCTTTCACGAGGACCGGGTTGAGAGCCACGGGAACACCGAGGGCGTCGTTGCCCTTTAGCAGCCGGATGTACTCAAGGATTTCCTCGGGGCGGTTGATCTCCAATTGACCATCCCCACTGTCGTCCGTCACCAGGGAAAGCGGAACGGGAATGACTTGGCTGACCCGCCACGTGGGAATCGGGGCGATGATGTCGTCACTCAGGTCGTCGGGCGTGCCGTTCCGGTTCCAGTCCCCCCAATAGATGGTAATCCACAGGTTGACCGGGAAAAGTCGCTCCAATCCGTCCACATCGGTTTTCCACGCGAAGGCCGGGTACCAGCGGCTTCTGTCCACGTTCGAGGGGTCGAGCGGGTCTGCCGAGAGGTATTGCGAAGTCATACCGGTCGCGCCGGGAATGGTAATGTCCCGAAAGAGCAACGCCGGCGCCAGGGCATAGGGGATGTGACAAGCCTGGCAGGACAAGAGCATCTGGGTTTGGGTTTGCTCGGGCGCATCCATTTTCAGATGGATCGTAACCTGTCCGGGGTACTCCGGCGCCGCGGGGTGCTTCCCCGGGTTGGGCTGCCCATTCGGTAGGGTGACGAGGTGACAGCTCCGACAGTTGCGCAGCCCCTGCCAGTCGAGTTCGTCCCGATAACAGACCTGCGGGCTGTTGCCTCGACCGAAGTTGTGGCTCACATCGCCGATATGGCAGACGGTGCAGGCGCGGCTGTTTTCGGGCGAAATGTCATTGGCGGGGTTATCATCCGACAAACGGTTGAAATACCGATACAGTACGTCCCTGTCGTCGAACCACACCGTGCCCGTGATGGTGCCAAATGGATGACAGCCCCAACAGGCTCGGTCTTTGGGCGGCCAGGTGACCGAGACGGGAGACAAGAATGCGCGGGCGTCGTCGTCCGCAAGAAGGCTTCCATCCTGCACGCCGGCGGCGTAGTCGATTTGAAGAACGGGCGGTCGGGCGGCGGTGTCGATGCGGGAGAACCAACCCTGGCCTGCGGTGGCGGCAGCCGCAAAAGCCGGGACAGCCGCCCCGCTCTCGTCGACCAAAGTCGCCCCGGCGGCCAGCACGTCCCTGCGCCAGATGAAGTTCATGTCGTTTCCGCTGCGCACCGTCCGCTCTGTGCGATGGCATCGCAGACAGTCCGGACCGGACAATCCGGTGACGTTCCAGGGGGCGAGCGTGACTTCGCCCGTCGTGTAGTTCAAAACACTGTAGTCCCCATCGAGCGCGACCTCGTCCGCCGTTTTGTCCAGCCGCTCGTAGCCGAACTGACCGCCGGCTTCGTCGTACAGGAACTCTCCGTCGCGGTCGAACTCCCCGGGGCCGCCGCCGGGGTGGCAACCGCCGCAATCGCGCACCCACGCGAATGCGGTCTGATCCATGCTCGAGGGACTCGCGTTCTCTTTTGCGGCGAGGAGATACCGGAATGACTGCCCCCATTTGCCGTAGCGCCCGGAACTCTTGATCCAGAACCGGCCATCCGCATAGTAGTCGTCCTGCATATCGAGTTGACCGGAGGTATCGGTGCGGCCTTGCTGGAACAGAAAGCCGTTGGCGATGCGATCAACATCGTGACACCCGCCGCAGGTGTGCCGTCCGTTACAAGGCGCCGTCGAGTTGATCGTGATCTCGCTTCCCAGCGAATCCTTGAGCGGAATCGGCAGGTGCCCGCGGGCGGATTGGAAGAACGCAAAGTCGGCTAGATCGACGTGGGCGTCGCCGTTTTCATCGGCCTCGACGCTGCAGGCCTTTGGAAGCGACCCACCGGGCCCCCCGAAGCACGCGAGGAAGACGACGAGATCCGCCTTCCCCACGTACCCATCCCCGTCGAAATCCGCCGAGCCGCCGGGTGGCAGGGCCCCGAATGCCGCCACGAGGCCCAAACCTCCGCAAATGAGATGGACCACTTCACGCCGCCTTACAGTCCGTCTCCGTCCTGGCAGCACCGCCCAGGGTTACGGGGGATTCAGCCCGGTCATCGCGCGAACGGTCTGGTAGACCGCCTGCCCGTTCACATCGAAGGGGTCGATCAGAATCTTGCGATCGATGACCGGTGAATCACGCGTTTCGTTGCGATGGCAGTCGCGGCAGCCCAACTCCGGATTCCCCGCGTTGTAGCCCCACGCCTGGGTTGCGGCCAACACGTTGTGATCTAGTCCGAAGATCTCGAAACTCTGTATCACCGCGCCCGAGTCACGAACGTCGAAGGAGCTTACGCCCTCCGGCGCCAGCGGATCCTCGTACCAGATTCGACCGCCCTTGACGAGCACGGGGTTTGCGGCGAGGAGACGGCCGTAGCGGTCGTTGTCCTTGAGAGCCTGGATGTAGGTGAGGATTTCCGCCGGACGGTTGACCTCGAGCGTGCCGTCGCCGTTGTCGTCGGTGACGATGGGAAGAGGTTGGTCGTCGGTGATGCCGCGAACGCGCCACAGGATGATGGGGTAGATGACATCGTCCGTGCGGTCGCCGGGCGTGCCTTTTTGGTCCCAATCCGCCCAATAGATGGCGACCTCCATTTTCTGAGGAAAGAAGCGGGTGACGCCATCGCTATCGACCTTGGCTCGAAGGGCGGGATACCACTTGGTCTTGTCGGAATGACCGGGATCCAGGGGATCGGCGGAGAGGAATCGATCGGTGAAATAGTGGACGTCGGAGCCGGTCAGGGAGCGGTCGGTGACAATGATGCCCTTGGCGAGCGGATAGGGGACATGGCAGGCCTGGCAGGAGAGGACGGCCATGGGGCCTCGGTTCGCGTCGCCCGCGAGGTGCACGGCCACTCTATCCCCTCCGCCCAACACATCCGGTGCGTCCGGATGACGAACAGGGCTGTTGTACAGGTGGCACTCCCGACAGGATCGCAGGTCGACCCAGTCCAGTTCATTGCGGAACTGGGCGTAGGGGGAATCACCCTTGGCGAAGTTGTGGTCGGGATCCCCGGGATGGCAGTAATTGCAGGTAGTCGCCCGACCGTCGGCGATGTCGTTGGCCGGGTTGTCGTCGCTGCGGTTGGTGAACTTTCGGAAGTGGATGTCGCGTTCGTCAAACCAGACGGTCCCACGTTTGTTTTGGAAGCCGCCGGGAAGGTGGCATCCCCAACAGGCCTGGTCCGTGGGCGGGACCGTCAGTGTGCTCTGTGGGATGCTGAGCGCGCCGTCCGCCTGCTGGAGAAGACTGCCGTCGGCGACGCCGACGGCATAGTCAAGCTGAAGGACCGAGGGACTTAGTGTCGTATCGAGCAAGGAGAACCAACCTTGTCCAGCGGTTCCGGCGCTGGCATAGGCAGGTACAGGTTGACCGTAGCTGTCCACCAGTCTGTCCGTTGTGCTCAGGACTGAGCCCCTCCATTCGCGGTGCATGTCCTGACCGTTTACCCAGGTGCGGTTTGAACGGTGGCAGTGCAGGCATTCCGGCTCGGCGACGCCGGTGACGTTCCACGGAGCGGGGCGAAGCGAGCCGTCCGAGTCGTCGATCAGGGCGTAGTCCCCGTCGAGGCGAACCTGATCCGGAGTCTTCCCGATCTGTTCGTAACCAAAACGCCCCGTGCCCTCGTCCCAAAGACGAAGTCCGTCGCGGTCGAACTCTATTCCGCCGCCGCCCACGTGGCAGCCGCCGCAGTTGGCGGCCCAGTAGAAGGCCGTCATGTCCATCAGGGACTCGTGAGCGTTGTCTTTTCCGGCGGTTTGGCGGTTGAGTCCGCCGCCGCCGCCTGACCATCGGCCGTACATGCCGGATCCGCGGACCCACCACCGGCCATCACCATAGAAGTCATCTTTCATGATGATGTTGCCGGCGGCGTCGGTGCGGCCCTGCTGGTGGATCATGCCGTTGGAGATCCGTTCCACGTCGTGGCAAGCCGAGGCCCCGCAGGTCTGCCGACCGCTGTAGGGCGCGGTGGAGTCGATCGCGATGACATTGCCGAGGGTGTCGCGCAGCGGGATCGGCAGGTGCCCGCGAGCGCGCTGAAAGGCGGCAAAGTCGGCAAGGTCCACATCACCGTCTGCGTCGGAGTCGAAGATCGTGCGGCATTCGGTGAAGGGTGCAGTGCGCCCGGGACCCGACAGATCAAGGCACGTCTCAAAGTAGAGATAGTCCGGCGCCCCGACGTAGCCGTTGCCGTCGAAATCGCCGGACGCCCCGGCCAGTGCAGTCGCGCCCGGCGCCACACTGAGCAACACAACTCCCCAACCACACCTCATCCGTTTGCGCATCTTCGCACCCTCCTTCGCGCGCCGATGACGCACGAACTGTAGTCACCGACCCCAGCGCCTCGCCCGCAGCCCGATGATAGATAGGACGATCGCGCAGAGAAGACCCGTGGCCGGCTCCGGGACGACGAATACATGTGCGGACTCGAAGACCGCCTGCGCGAAGCCGGTCGGGTCGAGCGCGAAACCTTCTGTGAGGTCCCCGGCGGTTGTGCTCATTGTCAGACCCGTCTCGCCGAGGGTGACGGCCGAGAAAGTGACTGATGCAAGACGGACACCTGCTCCCGAAACGCTGTCAGGGAACGCCAAGCCGGCCAGCCCGTCGCCGTCGGGCGCGGAGGCCGGGATCCACCTCGGCCCAATCGCTGGTGAGTCAACCAGTGAAAGAATCGATGGATCGAACGACAGGTCGAACCCCCATCCGACAAGCGGATCCCCAACGTCCGCCAGGATGTCGATGGTGAAGACATCGCCAAGTCCGACGGTTCTTTCCGGCGTGTCGAATCTGACAATCAGGCCGCCGCGCGCCGCTCCGCCGAGGCAGACGAGCGTCACCAGCCCCACCACAACCGTCTCTCTTTTCAGCGAAAACATAATCATCCCCTCCTGCGCGTTCTGGCTTAATAGCACGATCCTACCGCAACGACCCTCTCATAGCCGCTGTAGCCCTATCTCTGCGGCCCGCGAAACACCCCCTGAAACGCCGCGAAATCATCGAGCTCCACCCTCCTATTGTCGTCGAAATCGAACTTCACGATGCACGAGAGCGATGTTTCCGGTGCCCCGTTGATGCAAGATTGCAGGTCCGCGAAGTCGCCCAGGTCGACGTCTCCGTCCGCATCGAGGTCGCCGAGCACGCCGGGCTGCGGCGCGGATGCGTCGGAGTCACCGACGAAGCCACGGTAAACTTGCAGCCAGAGCTGATAATCGACCAGCGTTACGGTCCCATCAGCATCCATGTCGGCGTCCGGGTCGTACCTCGGATCGTTCACGCGAGAGCCAAACGCCGCGAGGAAGCACGCGAAATCATCGCCGTCCAGGTCTCCGTCGCCGTCACAGTCCCCGACCAAGCATCCGGCACGACAAAGCGTTTCCCGGCAGGGCGTTCCCGGACACATCGGGGGATCATCGCAGACGGGCGCTCCGCCGGAGGTCAGACATTGGCTCCAGGTCAGTAGGTTCACGAGAAAGATGCCGCTCGGAAAACAGCAGACCACCGGTTGATTGTAGGGCGGCAGGCAGGCGCCGACCGGGGTCGTCTTCGGACAGAGGTCCTCGCAGTCGGTCACCCCGTCGCCGTCCGTGTCGAGAATCACCTCGCAGGCGTCGATGACGCCGTCCCCGTCACAGTCGGCTTCGCAGCCGTCGGGCGCCGAGTTGGAATTGCAGTCCGCGCACCACAGCTCCCCCGGGGGGCAGTCGGCGATGTCGCATTCGTCCGCCACATCATTGTGGTTGCAATCCGGCTCGCATTCGTCAGGGATGCCGTTCAGATTGCAATCTATGCTTGCACCACAGGGTGGCGAGCACCCGGCGGCTCCACAGTCGAGGTCGCACAGATCAGGTATCGTGTTTTCATTACAGTCGATCAGCTCCAGCAAAGGACCGAGGGTGGAGGCCGCCACCTCGGTGGGCTGTCCGGGTTTGAACAGCTGCAGAGTGACTTTGCCGACTCCGGGCGCGACATTCGACTCGAAGGAAAAGCTGTAGACGGCATCGTAACGAAGAGCATTGGCGTAGGAGTTGATTTCGAACGTGTCGGTGGACCACGTCAGATACGCTCCGTCGAAGACGGCTTGCCAGTCCGTCCCCGAATACGGCTCGCCGCTATGATAATCCACGTCGTGAAAGGCGACGTTTTGTACGGTTCCGCCCAGCGGGAATTGTACGGAGAGGGACCGTGCCGACCGGTCGGAGTTCAAGTTCTGGAGCGCATAACGGTACCGCCAAGTGCCTGTGCCGGTCGGCCGCGCGTCGGCGGCGAGAATGAACAAGCCCTCACCGGGGACACGAATGTCCGTCTCCACGACGGCCGGGTCGGCGTCCTTCCACGCGCGGACGGCTGCCTTTCCGCGGCGCGTCGGGAAGTTTCCGTCGATGGTCAGATTGTAGACGGAGGAACTGGGGTTGGTGACGCGAATTTCGCGGTAGGAGGCGTTGTTGTCCTGGTTGCCCGCGGCGGCGTCATCCGCGGTGACATAATGGCCCTCGACGAAATAGCGGGCATTCGGATTCTGCGCGGGATCGAGGTCCGCGTCATGCACCTGCAAACGGCGGGCGATCTTGCTTTGCACCGTTCCGGACCACGGATAGGGGAAATAGCCGGTATGCCCATTCACGGTCGACCGCGGGCTCATGTTCGTCTGCACCCCGTTCAGGCTCGCTGAGTACGGATCCGAACAACCGACTCCAAGCTGACTGCCGTTGGTCGGATCCAGACAGGGACTGCAGAGGCTTTGGGAGACCGCGTAGAACCCATGCTTGACCCAGCTCATGCCGATCTGCTGAAATCCCCGGTCGTCCAGACGGTAGGCGTTCTGGATGATGACGGGATGTTGGTTGGTATTGGCAATCCAGCTCGCGCGTTGGGTCCCGATATTGCACGCATTAGTTCCGACGGCGAAGGCGGTGATGTCTCCGAGGCGGTCGAATCGTATAGTGCTCTGTAAGTCGCCGATCAACACGTCCGGGCCGATCGAGGCGATCCCGCCCCCCTCACCGCCCGTCGCTCCCGCCGCACAGCCGCCGGGTTCGGCTGACGCCTGCCCGATACGCGACAACTCGGCCTCCACCGTGACCACGCCAATGACTAAGCCCCTCGCCTCGGGCAAGCCGAGACGATCCGCCCACGACTCGGTCATCTCGACCTCGCCGAGGAGTTCCAGCTTCCCTGCGGCGTCGCCGAGTTGCACGGCGACGGTCGTCAAGTCGAAGACACGTTGGGACGAGTCATCCGGTTCGAGGGTGCTCACGATGGACAGCGTTCCACTTGCGTCGGCCTCGATCGCAAGGTTCCCAACGACGACCCGCTCGCCGGGACGATCGAGTAGGAAGGCCCCGCACGTGCGCAGGCTACCGCCCTGGATGCGATCGAATCGCCCGCGCTCGGTTGCGATCTCGAGATCGGACGCGGCGTCCACCTGGAAGGTCACCGACAAGGCTTGAGCGACGCCGCTTACGCCGTCGGTTGCGTCGAGGTCGCCTTGTGGAATAAAGCCGACTCCGATGCTTTCGAGCGCGTCCGCCGCGAAGTCGAACCTGAGTGTTCCATCGACGACGACGTACGAATGGGTATCCGTCCGCTGCGGGCCGCGCTTTGCGTCCGGCTCTCGCGGTTGCGCGGCCGAAGCAGCTATGAACGCACCGGCCAGCAGGGCCGGCATCCACAGTGCCCGGCTCGATAGCGGAGCAAACAGCGCCGCCACCGTGCCACGCCGCCGCCCTCGAAGGGGCAACGTCGTGAAATCGGACCACCGGCGTTGAATACCCGGCCTGTCGTTGTGAACGAAAGTCCGCGCAAACGGAATGCGATTGTCGTTCTGAGCCTGTATGCTCCCCCGCCTCATGTCCGTTCCCTCCTCATCTGTCTCAGAAATGAGAACGCGGCTCCCCCATCCGGTAGCGCGCCCCCGCTCCATCGCCCCTCACAACGGGCGAAACGAGTCTATGACTATAGCAACTTCAGGCTGCACAGTCCATGCCGTGCGCTTGCGTGTGCGCAACCCCTGACCTTATTATGGGCTGTGAAACCACCGGATTCTACGGGAAAGAACGAGGATTTCGATGAAAGCGGTTTATCGAGACGAAAAACTTCGCGCGGGGACCGTTCTCAGGAATGGGATGATCCTAGAACGAACGTTTCGAGGATCGTCAGCGAGAGCGAACAAGCGCTCGATCACGTTCCAGGAATTGAAGCCGTCATTAAAGACTTCAACCGGCCTTGGCCTGCCCGGGGGAAAGATTGCGGGAGAGCGTCGTTCGTCATTCCCGCGCTTCGACAAGTCCCGCTGGTGGGCAAGCCGCGGCGTGCGCCGGTCGACTACGCACATTTCGCTCGCCTATTTCCGGGGAACCCAGGCGAGGTCGAGGATGGTGTTCGTCGGGCGCGAGGTATTGAAGACGGCGCGGACCGGCATCCCGATGCGCGGCTTGCCCTCTTTCAGGTAGCTCATCATTTTGGTGCACACGCCTTCGATCGAGACGCTAATCAGCGGGCACGGCGGGCTGGCGCGGAACAGCTCGCCGGGATACTCGACCGTGGTGTGGGTGTAGATCTCTCCGACCGTGGGCGCTTCGACCCACTCCATCGGATGCCAGCAATCCGGACATTCGCAGCGCGGCGGCAACCACAAGCGCTTCTCCGCGCAGCGCGAGTTGGTGCAACGCGTAGCCGGAAGGCGGCCCTTGGCCAGTCCGGTGAAGAACCGGCTGCAACCGCCATAGCTGTGCAGGTGGAACCAGGTCTTGAGGTTCTTCACCACCAACGGATCCTGGGAGACGGGTTCGGCGATCGTACCGTTAAGTTCGACGGTCATGGCTTACGCTTTCTCCTTTTCCAAAACGGCCACGGTCACGTGACTGCCGGTGCCGGCGTGGGATACGGTGCAGGCGCGGCGGGCGTTGGGCACCTGTAAGCTGCGGAAATCGGCGGGCTTTTTCTTGCCGTAGCGCATCCAACGCTCCGGGTCGGCGTGGAACTTGTTCCATTTGCCCTGCAATTGCCACATGGCTTCGACGATCTGAAAAATGCCCGTTGCGCCCACGGCGTGCATGGTGCCGATCAGTCCTCCGGACATGTTGGTCGGCAGTCGGCCTTCGTAGTAGGCGTCGCCGGAGTCGATGAACTCCCGCCCTCGACCGTAGGGACGCAGGCCGAGGTCCTCGTACGTCTGGATGTCGCTGATAGTGAAGGCGTCGTGCGTTTCCAGCAGATCGAAGTCCTCCATCGGATCCTTGATCCCGGCCATGTGGTAGGCGAGGTACGTCGCCATCCGCGTGGCCAAAAACGAGCTGAAACCAGGCCATTCGTGGCGCTTGCCGCCGAAGTAGTCCTTGTAGGTCTTTTCGTCCTCGTTGGGCAGCAGCAGGATGGGTATGTTTCGGCGATCGGCGGTGCGGAGGGTGTGCGTTCCTCCGCAAATGGCCTTCAGGCGTACCGGGTGATCGGAAAGTCGGAAGGCCGTCTCCTCGTCGGCGACGATCACAACGGCGGCCCCGACGCTCATCACGCAGCACTCCAAGAACGACAGCGGATCGGACACCGTGCCGTTCTTGAGGATGTCGTCGATGGTGTACTTTCCCGGGTTCTGCGAGTAGGGCGAGTAGCATGCGTACTCGTGGTTCTTGCAGGCGATCTTGGCCAGGGTCTCGCGCGGCACTTCGTTCTCGAATTGATATCGCTGGGCCATCAGCGCGTAGTACGAGGCGTACATCCACCCCAGCTCGCTCTCGAAATCCTTGCACGCGGCGCTGGCGATGTAGGAGTTGCCGACCTTGGTGGAGACTTCGTCCATGCGTTCCCAGCCGACGACGGGGACGCAGCTTGCATAACCCGAGGCGACCGCCTGCGCCGCAGCCAGCACGGAGGAACCGCCCGTCGCTCCGCCGGTCTTGACTTCGATGTTGCCCAGCGGGTCGAAGCCGAGGTAGTCGTGGACCTTCGCGGCGGCCAATAGCTGATCGCCGAAGTGGTCCGCGAACTGCGAATAGACGCACCAGTTCACCATCCGCCGAAACTGCTCCGCGGAGACCTTGAGGTCGTTTTCCTCGACGGCCATGCGCAGCGCTTCCATGCACAACTCGGAGGTGTTCTTCTCCGGGTAACGCTTGCGAAAGTCCGTCATCCCGCCGGCCACGACGTAAACCGGCCGCTCAAACCGTGGAATCCGAAGATTCTCAGGACCAAAACGAATCATCGTAAGGCTCTCTCCTACGCGGGACCCAAGTGCGGAATCAACTTCGAGTGCATCCTATAACCCCTCTCCCCTTAGAGTACATCCTAGGACCCCTCTCCCCCGCTGGGGGGTCAGACGACCCGACCGAGGAGGGAGGGTCCGAGGGCAGGGTGAGGGGGTTTCAGGACGCACTCTTATTACTCGCGCGGCGCACACCGCGCTCGTTCGCGTCGCGACCGACCCGCGCTCACCCTTGGGCACGGCCCTCATCCGGCACCCAGCATCTCGCGTACCAGGGCGGGACGCGCGTCGCCCATTCCGCAGGCGGGGATTATATCGCAACGGCTTCGGTCCGCCATCCCTTCGAGGTTCAGGGCAAGCCCTTCCGTCCACGGGAGCGGCGGGCGGTGGGGTAGCGTGATCAGAGCTGGGAGCGGAAGCGACCCGATGTCGTTGTTCTCGTTGGGCCGGGACGACCCGATTTAGAATGCGCCCTGAAACCCCCTCACCCTACCCTCGGACCCTCCCTCCTCGGTCGGCTCGTCTGACCCCCCGGCGGGGGAGAGGGATTCTAGCCGCGTCCCCGACGCGCCGCCTATTCGCCGGTCCGTTCATCGATTCCGCAGAACGCCGGTTTTGCGGCCTCACGACCGTTCGACGGAGACGATCCGGGGCTTCTCAAAATCGTGACGGACCACGGGTCGGCCGTTGCGGAAAATCACCAGGCTGTGCTCGTACATGGGCACGTTCGTGGCCTTGGGGATGGCCGCGTCGCTGTTGGCGTAGACGACGGTCACGCCGCCGCCAGGCACGCCCGGATGGTGGATCGTGCATAACACCGCGTCCCCCGGATCATCGTAATCGGTCCCCTCGAACTCGAACCCCCCTCCGTCCCCCCTTCGCAAGGGGGGATGCAGGGGGTCGTCGAAGCTCACCGGGAACTCGACGGCGCTCAAGAAGGCCTCCACGTACGGATCGCGGACGGCGTTGCCGAGGATCAACGAACACCGCTCCGCGAGGGCCCCCTGTTCGATGTTTCCCGCCGTTCGTTCGATTCGCTCGTGGGCCTTGAAACTGGATTCGAAGATGGATTGGAGCTGCTTGTACTGCTCCGGCGCGTCGCCACTGGGCAGCACCACGGCGAAGGCCGATCCGCGACGCGTCAGGGCCGTGGTGGGGATGATTTCATCGGAGGCTACTCTACGGAGAATCTGATAGTCCGGATCGAGCTCGACGGTGTTCGGCATCGTGTCGACGTGGATCGACTCTTGGCGCCGGGCCTCGTGCAGCGGAACAACGAGGTCGAGTGTCCCGTCGGCATGGGCCACCCGGATTGGAACATCCAGGTCGAATGCCGGTTCGCCCTGCGACAGCACGACAGTCAAGGTCCGGTCCGCCAAATTGTATCGCGCCTCCTCAAGGCTTAACTGGGGAGCGCCCTCCTTACGGACCCACTGGCGGAAGAATGTTTCGAGGTTCAATCCGCTTTCTGCTTCGCAGATGCGGCGGATGTCCTCCCAGGACGCACTACCGCCCACGAACTCCGCCGTAAAGCGGCGCATGGCCGCCCAAAAGCAATCCTGGCCCATCTTGTGGGCGAGCATGTGGAACACCGCCGCGCCTTTGTCGTAGGCGACTTGCCGGTTGCAACCCTCGGGCCGGCCGTACGTGCCCAGCGGCTTGTCCTGGTCGGGCTTGATGCGGCTGAAAAAGTGCGAATAGTTCCGCCGTTTGCGGCGGGCTTCCGCCTCGTTGCCGTCCAGGATGTAGCCGTAGTAATTGGCCCCGTAGCTGGCGAGGGCCTCGCACCAGTTCCCATCGCGCGGGTCAACGTGGATGCCGTTGCCCCACCAGCTATGCAGCATCTCATGGTCGATGTAGCCGTGGGCCGTCCGCGATCGCTCCCCCATGTCGATCACGGCGGAACTGAGCAGCGTAAAGCACGGGAAGGCAAATCCGCTGCTGAAGAAGTTGTCCACGATCGAGAACTCGCCGGCCGGGTACTTGCCGATCAACGGTTCATAGCGATCCAGATTCTGCTTGACGGCGGCGATCAACCCTTCGGCGTTCGGCGATTGGCCGGGCTTGAGGTGCACGCTGATATCGACGCCGTTATGGCGGTCACGGTGAACTTCGTGCGGCCCGCCGACCAGCACCATCCCCTCGATCGGGTAGGGACTTCGCCATGCAACTTGGCCGGTCCGCTCGCTGAGCGCGGCGTCGCGTTGACCGGCGGCGACCCACTCCATCCCCGGCGTCGGCTCGGCAATCAGGGTGAAGTCGGCCAGGGCTTGTCCTGAGCCTCGAAGGAACGGATCGTCATCGTCGTGTGCCGGTTGCGGGTACCAGCATCCTTCCGCGAGATACACGCCCTCGGGGCTGATATGGGCGCGCATGGCGAAGTTGTGGATTTCACCCGCTTTCTCGCCGGCGGCGACGTCTTGAAACAACGAGCCCTCGTAATCGACGAAGAGGGTCATCGCATCGACGGGGCGCTTGACTTCAACCCGATACCGACGCGGTACCGCCGCTCCATCCGAACCCGTAGCGTCGGCGACGGGCCAAGACCCCGCGCTTGCGCTTGGGGTTCTGATGCGAACCGCCACGGCCTTCTTGGAGCGCAGTTCCGCACCGCCCGCGCGAAGCGCGGTGATCTTCAGGTCCGGGTGGAGCCGGATTTCAACCGAGACGGGTCGATCGGGAGGCAGCGCAGCGTCATCCATCCGTGACATGTCGATAGCCGCCCGTCCGGTCAACCAATGCGACGGCGGATCAAGCCGAACCTCCAGGGAATAGCGCTCGGCCCGCATGGCCACGGGAGTGGCGCCGGCGCAGCCGGCGACGCCAAGGGCGAGGACGTGCGCCGTCAAGGCGATCACGCTTCCCGTGGCGCGTCCGGAGGCGGGATGCGGTATTATGGGTGCGTCCATTCGACCGAGGCGCTCGCACGGCGATCCCCCACGCCGATCGTGGGCTCGAGTGGTACTCGATTGCGAGGCGGACGCAAGGGGCCTTGGGTGCCCCGGCCCTTGGGCCTTGCTGTTACCCACATTTTTTGTGGCGTTCCTCATTGAGGACGGCTCCCAAGAGGATCAGATGAAAGCACTGCCAACCGCGCCACGCACGGAGCCAGCCAATCGGCCCGTCGTTTTTGCGCCCGGGATGTCCGCCCAAACGGCCTACGCCGCGCCAGAAGTCTCCGAGCGTCAGGTTCCTGGGGGAGCGTTTCAGGTACT
>JAZDHF010000051.1:0-20766 GCA_043806315.1 Planctomycetota bacterium
GTACACCGTTCAGACGGAACCGCGCACGAAGCCGGAGAACGTCAAACCGCGCACGAAGCCGGAGAACGCGAAGGAGCGGATCGTCCGCGAGCGCGGCTTTGAGAACATCAAGCTGCGATCGGAGCAAGTGGCGGAGTTTGAGTATCGTCCCACGAAGTGTACCCAAGCGTACCGTGTGGTGGTGGTCCGCAAGAATCTCACCGTGGAACGGGGCGAGCAGGCCCTCATCGATGACCTTCGGTACTTCTTCTACATCAGCAATGACCGAGAGTTGCCGCGCGACGAGATCGTGTTCCTGGCCAACGACCGGTGCAATCAGGAAAACCTTAGGCTCATGGGGCGTTTGGGGTGAGAACTCCGAGTAGAGCGCGGAGAAAGCCGACCGTTGCGGTTTTGAGGTTGTGGGCCCATGCGAAGATCGCCACGTACTGATCCAGGTATTTCTTGTGCATCCCGCGGAAGCGGCGAAGGAAATTGCGCAGGCCGGTCCAGATGCCCTCCATCGTATTGTTGTGGACTTCACCAACCCCGTCGCCGTCATCGTCGCGCGCCCACTCCCGTTTTCCCGGCGCGTGACACACCGTAACGTGGCCGCGATCCGCCTCCGGCAAATGATGATACGCCTCCCATTCATCACTGTTCACGCAAGCGCCCGGCACGGTGCCCTCCAAAACGCGAGCCTCCAATTCCTCTCGTGTGCTGTGGTGAACCACGCCCAGACGGACTTGTTCGGTTTGACGACCCACGATTCCGAAGACCGCAGGCCGGTCCCGCTCCCAGGCTCCATGCCCGCGCACTTTGTTGCCTCGCCGACGAGGGGGATCCTCCGCATGGGGATGCCGTTCTCCTTTTTCCCCCGCATTTTGATACATTTCATCCACCTCGACGACGGGATCGGGAAGCGGCTCTGGGGACCGGCCCTGGGAAGCAAGCGCTTGCAGTTGATGGCGACGAATCAACAGCCACTTGCGATCCACACCCATCTCCCGGGCCAGTTGCGCAGTCGGTTTGCCGTCGGCGATCCCGTGCAACAGTTGAACCACTTGGACTTCGTTGTATTTGGTCCCTTGCAAGACCGTTCCCGTAAACAGGTTGAAACAGCGTCCGCAGGTCTTACAGCGGTAATCGAGGATCGGGGCCCGATCACGCTTGTGGATGAAGGCGTCTTCGAGGGGGTGTCCCCCCGGACAGTCCAAACCCTGGGGGTGCAAAAGCGAAACCAGAAAATCATAACATCGTTTTGGATCCAAGAGATCGCCGAGTGGGAAATCCATCGTCTTTGCAGCCTCCGTTCCGTAATCCCGGGCTTCCATGCCCGGTCATAGAACGATCGACTACAACCCGCCCTCGCCTGCACCCTAAACACCCCATGAGCCGAAGACATACGTGACTCCAATGAGGCTGAGGAATCCGTGCGCGAGGCTCAACGGGCATGGATAACCCGGCGCGATGCGGGAGTCAACGGGGGAGGGCCGGACCAATATCCGAACCCCAAGCGCCAGCGCGGGGTCTTGGCCCGTCGCTTGCGCTCCGGGTTCGGACCGGGCCGGTCGCTTGCGCTCGCGGCTCGGATAGAATGTCGGTGTGATCGACGTCGATGAGGCCCAACGGATCGTCTTGGCGCATGCCCGCCCTCTGGGAACGGTCGAGGCGCTGCTTGCCGAGGCGCTGTGCCGGACGCTGGCTGCGCCGATCCGATGCGACTTAGATGATCCGCCGTTTGATCGGTCGGTGATGGATGGGTACGCGGTCCGTGCGGCCGATGTCGCACGGGCTCCGCTGACACTCACGGTCGTCGGGCATGTGGCCGCCGGGGCGGTCGTCGATCGTCCCCTCGGATCGGGCGAGGCGATGCAGATCAACACCGGCGCCCCGATCCCGCGAGGGGCCGACGCCGTGGTCCGCGTCGAGCAGACGGAGCGCACTCCATCGGGCGAGGGAGTAGTCATCAAGGAATCGGTCACGCCGGGCCAATTTGTGACGCCCAGGGCAAGCTACGCGGCAGCGGGTCAGACGGTCTTGGAGGCAGGCGCGCTGCTGACGCCGGAGAACATCGGCGTGGCGGCGACGGCCGGGGCCGCGAGAGTAAACGTGTATCGTCGTCCGACGGTCGCCGTCCTCGCCACCGGCGATGAATTGGTCGATATCGACCAGGTCCCGACGGCTGCACAGATTCGCAATTCCAACCAGTATATCCTCCGGGCGCTGATCGAATCGGCGCATAGCGAAGCGGTTGTGTTGCCCGTCGCCCGCGACAACCGGGACGAACTTCGGCGGGACATCACCGATGGGCTGCGCTGCGACGTCCTCTGCGTCGCCGGCGGCGTATCGATGGGCACGCTCGACTTCGTACCCGACGTGCTGCGAGAGTTCGGGGCGACCTTCCACGTCCACAAGATGGCGATCAAGCCGGGGCGGCCGACGATCTTCGCCACCATGCCCGACGGCAAGTTGGTCTTCGCCTTGCCCGGCAATCCGGTCGGCGCGTTCGTGGGGTTCGAGTTGTTGGTACGACCCGCGCTCGCCGCGCTTCAGGGACGACCCGCCGTCCCGCCCCTGGTCCGCGCGGTGCTCCAGGGTTCGATCGCCGCAACATCGAACCGCCGCAGCTACATCCCGGCCCGCGCGAGGGTCAATGAAGTTGGCGAATGGGAAGTTCGCACGTTATCCTGGCAGGGGTCCGGGGACTCGCTGGGGATGGCGGCGGCGAACGCGTTGATCATGCGACCTCCCCAGGCCGAGGCCGTGAAAAGCGGCGACGCGGTTTTGATGCTCCTGCTCGATCGCGGAGAAGACTGAAGTTAAAAGTTAGAAGTGAGAAAAGGCCTTTTCAGTCTTCAATCTTCTAACTTCAGTCTTCGGAACCAAGCGACGGTGCCCAAGGATGGACGCCCCTTGAACCGAATCCAAGAATCGACGACGCCGAAACCGAAACGGCATCGCCCACCCGCCGACCTTGCGCCCGGATTCGCAATCGAGACGCACCGCGGCGTTGCGTTGCTTGCCCTGTTCAGCGCCCTGTTGCAGAGCGTCATCTTCGCTCCGATCTCGGTTTGGCCGGTGGCGTTTGTATGTTTGGTGCCTTGGCTGATCCTCACGGCGAGGACGACGCAAGCGCCGCGGGTCTATTTCTACAGCTACGTGCTGGGCTTGGCGTCTTTTCTGATCAACATGCGCTGGATGTACGTCGCCACCGGATGGGGATACCTCGCTCTGGCGCTCTATCAGGCCGCGTACTTCCCGCTGGTGGCGTGTCCGGTGCGTCACGCCGTTCGACGGCGGCATTGGCCGCTGGCGGTGGCGTTTCCGCTGATTTGGACCGGCAGCGAGATGCTCCGGGCCGTCGTCATCTCCGGGTTTCCGTGGTTCTATCTGTCGCACAGTCTCTACGGCGTGTTGACGTTTATCCAAGTTAGCGATCTGGTCGGCGCGTACGGGGTGAGCTTCGTCGTGGCCGCGGTCAATGGGGCGATCGCCGACGTAATCCTCGTCAGGCTCAGTCGGAAGGACCCCTCTCCCCTTGAGGGGCGGAACGCGACCAAGGAGGGAGCGGTCCGTTTCCCCGTAGGCCGGGTGAGGGGTGAGACGGGCGATGTGACCCTCAGCCCAACCCTCTCCCTGGAAGGGAGAGGGGGCTTCCAAGCGCCCGCACGGTCCGCTCGATTCAGCGTGGTGTTCGCGGTCGTATTGGTTGCCGCGACGGTGATCTATGGTCAGGTCCAGTTGCATCGCGATACGACGACGGAGGGTCCGAAGGTCGCCGTGATTCAGGGGGACTACCTGGTCACCGTGGACGGGAACGACGCCACGGACCGCGAGAAAATGCGGACCTACTTCTCGATGATCGATGCGGCGGCCAAGGAGAAGCCGGATTTATTCCTTCTCCCCGAGACGCCGTGGATCATGTACCTCAATCCCGAAGCGCGGGACTTTTTTCAAATATCGCGGGAGAGCTTCGCTCGTTTCCAGCGCTACGCGACGCGGAACAACGCGTATCTCGTGACCGGGAGTGCATCGTTGGTCCAGACGCCGTACGACCTGCTGGCCCAGGAGCGACGATACAATTCGGCGACGGTGTTCCGCCCCGACGGATCGGAGCCGGAGCGCTATGACAAGGTCCATTTGGTGTATTTCGGGGAGGTCGTTCCCTTCCGATTCGGCCGCCTGAGGTCCGTGTATTTTTGGCTGAACCGGCTGATGCCGTTCAGCGGCGGCGACAACGACTTCGAGTACTCGCTGTTTCCCGGCGACGCGTTCCGAAGTTTCACCATGAAGGCGGCGTCGCAGCCGGGTCGATCCTATCGATTCGGCGTACCCATCTGCTACGAGGACGTGATGCCCTACGTCAGCCGGGAGTTCGTCTCCGGCGGATCGAACAAGAAGCGGGTGGATTTTCTGCTCAACATCAGCAACGACGGGTGGTATGGTCACGGGACGCAGCAGCCGCAGCACCTGGCCATCTGCGTGTTCCGGGCGGTGGAGAATCGAGTCGGCGTCGCGCGGGCCGTCACGACCGGCGTCAGCGCGTTCATCGATCCCTCAGGCGGCGTTCACGATCGCGTAGGAGGTGATCCGTCGCATCGTTGGCCCGGCGAATCCGGCTACGCGACGGCGCGGATCAGCGTTGATTCGCGGTATTCCCTTTATTCCCGCTATGGTGATTGGTTTGCTTGGGGTTGTGCGTTGGTGTGGCTCCTGGTTTACGTTGACTATTGGATCGCGCGGGCGCGGGCGCTAGCGGCGGAATGAGTTGCGACGATTCCATTAAGTGTCGAATGTCGAATGTCGAATGTCGAATGCCCCGGGGACGCAGCCATCGCCTCCCTTCACTTATGGCGGCGTCGGCGATTGTCCTCGCCGGGTGCGCCCAGCACAAAGTCCGTCCGGAGACGGACAACCGCGTCGAACTGCGTCGCCGGGCGATGGAGTGTCTGAAGGCGGCCGTCGCGTACCGATACAACCCGGTCGTACGGGTTGAGGCCGTCGAAGCGCTGAAAGGAGTACAGAGCGCGGAAGGGTCGCCGTGGATTCGCTCGGCGATGTTGGATGACCACCCGGCCGTTCGGTTCGCAGCTTGCGTCGCGGTCGGCGAGGTTCGGGATGCCGGGGCGGAGGCGGGGGTGGCGAAGTGTCTGAAGGATGCCGACGCCGCCGTGCGCGTGGCGGCCCTGTTCGCCCGGCATCGCCTTGGGCATACGGAACGCACGGGCGACCTGGCGGGTTATCTCCTCAATGACTCCGACGCGACGGTGCGACGAAATGCGGCTCTGGTGTTGGGGCTACTCGGTGAACGGGGTGCGGTCAAGATTCTCGCCAAGGGGATGAAGGACGCCGATGCGGGAGTGCGCGACCATGCCCTGGAGGCGATGGCGCGTCTGGGCAACCGCGAGGCCCGGCAGGAATTGACCTTCATGACCGGCGCCGGGGTCGGATCGGACGAGGTCTTCGCCATCAACGCTCTCACCGCCACCGGCGACCCGGCTTATGCGGAGACTTTCCACTATAAGCTCGCGACGGCGACGCACCTGGAGACGCGGCTGGCGGCGGCGCGCGGGCTGGGATTGCTGCATTCGGATGAGGGGTTCGAGATTGCGATGCGGGCCTTGCGGCAAGGTCCGTCTCGGCGCGATGATCCCCAGGACCCAGTGGAAGGACAGGCACTGCGAACACAACAGTTGGCCGCCGCGGCATTGGGCGCCATCGGACGCGTGGAAGCGCTTCCGTCGCTCACGGACGTAATGGAGAAGTCCGACGATCCGCGAGTGCAGGTGTCGGCGGCGGGAGCGATTCTCGAAATCCTCGACGCCGAGCGAACGAAGGCGTTTCCCCCGGCGGGCGGGTGTGGCTCGCAGGAGAGGTAGGCGCCATGCGCTGGCTGACGTTCGCCGTCCTGGCCGTCATAGCGCTGACGCTGCAAGCGGCGGTGGCCTCGCGCATCGAGCTGTTCGCCGCTCGACCGGATTTCTTGTTGATCGTCGTCGTCTTTCTGTCCCTGTATGCGCCGCCGAACAATGCCATCGCTGCGGCGTGGATTCTCGGCGTCTGCGCCGACCTGATGACCATCGAGCGTTTCGGCCTCATCGCCTTGTCCTACGGACTGACGGCCATGAGCCTCGCGTCCGTCCGCGAGAATCTATTCCGATACCGCGTGCTGACGCAGGCGGTCGTCACTTTCGCAGCCTGCCTACTGGTTCGGACGGCGTGGACGGTTTATTACCACGGGCTGTATGGAGCCACAGTTCCGCTGTTCAAGGACTGGGTCGGCGGCGCTGTTATTGCCTCCATCTACACGGCCGCCTTGGCGCCTCCGATGTTCCGCGCGTTGTTGCCCATGTCACGATCATTGGGAATCGCCCGTCCGCGTCCCGGCTACGCGAGTTCGTCGGCCTCGGACCGCGCTCATGTTTGAGAACCGCTTACGAGTCTTGCTCGGCGTGCTCGGCCTCGCCGCCGTGATTCTGCTAGCGCGGTTGGGTCAGTTGCAGATCGTCAACGCCGACTACTACCGCCAGCGCGCCGAGCGATGCCTCGTTCTTACGCCTACCCAGCTCCCGTTTGTGCGAGGCAGTATTCACGATCGCAACGGCGAAGTCCTGGTAAGTGATGAGCCGTGCTGGGACCTCACCATCGACTACGGCGTGATCGCCGCGGACAGCGACGACGCCCCCTCTGTGATCCCGCGTGAGATCAAGCGATGGAAGCGCCGGGGACGCTACCCGATCGCAGTTCCTGACGAGCAGGTTCAAGACGCCTTTCGCCAAGAGATCGCGGCCATGTGGGAGGAGCTGGCCGCGCTCACGACATCCTCGAACGCGCCGCTGTCGGTCTTCGCACTTCGCGCCCGCGCCCGTGACGTCTACGATCACATCGCGGGCATCCGCGCGGGAGTCGCCGCGCGTCGTGGCTTTGATGCTCCGGTGGCGGAGGAGGGGCAGCCGCACGCGATCCTGACCGGCCTCGACGCCGCCCAACAGCTCATCGCCCGCGAGATGTTCGCCCGCTATCCGTGGGTCCATGTCGAGGCCTCGTCATCACGGAGGTTCGCCGTCGACGCCGAACCCTTCGCCCACGTGCTGGGGCGGCTGGGACCGGTCGATGCCAAGGTGGTCGAGTCGGACCCCGACGCCGAAGACCCGTTCGCGAGCTACCGGGCGGACGAGCGGATCGGAACCAGCGGCGTGGAGTACGCCGCGGAACGCACGCTGCGGGGGCGGCGCGGACAGATCACCGTGGATCGGGACAACTCGGTGATCGAAGACATCGAGGCCGAGAATGGCAGGGATGTGACCTTGACCCTCCACGGCCCCTTGCAGAAGCGCCTATACCGCCTCCTCGGGAATGCCGTCCATCAGCATCCCGATTCGTCCGGCGGCGCCATCGTGGTGCTCGACGTGCGCACCCGCAACGTCCTGGCGCTCGTCTCGTATCCCTCGTACGATCCGAATCACTTCGAGGAACTCTACCCTGATCTCCGTGACGACACTGATCGACTGCCGCTGCTGTTCCGGGCCGTGACGTGTCGCTATCCGCCCGGCTCGACCATCAAACCCTTGGTGTGCCTCGCGGGGCTGATGAACGGGCGGATTACCCTGGATACCCACGAGGAATGCACGGGATACCTGTTTGAGGACCAGCACGATCGGTGGCGCTGCTGGGAAGTGAAAGGCACGAGTCTGCGAAAGGCGCACGGCTCGATCGACGTAGTAGAGGCGCTGACCGGAAGCTGTAACGTCTTCATGTACCGGGTGGGCGAGCGGCTCGGCGTCGACCGGCTCTGCAACGCGTTCGACATGGCCGGCGTGGGACGAGGGTCGGGGATCGGGCTTCGGGAGGACGAGCGCGGGATCAACCCCACGTCCGGTTGGCTGATGGCCAACAAGCACATGTCAATCACGCCGGGGACGGCCCGACTGTTCGCCATCGGACAGGGTGAACTGGCGATGACACCGGTGCAGGTCGCGAACCTGATGGCCACCTACGCCGGCGGACGGTATCGACCCGTGACGTTGATTGAGACGACTACGCCCACGCCGGAATGGAAGTTGCCCGCGGCCCCGGAACACTTGGCGGCGATCCGACGGGGAGTCTACGGCGTGGTGAACGACCCGCAGGGGACGGCCTACAAATACGCTCATTTTCAGCATGATCGCTATGCGCTCTGCGGAAAGACCGGCAGCGCGACGGCGCATCCTTGGCCGACGTCGTACCGTGTTCCGTTTGTCGACGAATTCGGCGTCGCGGGCGTGGTCGTGGTTCGTGAGGCGGCCAAGGAGCCGGCGATGGAGCGTTTCCGCCATGAGCATCCTTCATGGACGTTCGATCCCGCCCGTGTCGAGGTGGCGAGCCGTTGGCCGACGCATCCGCCCCCCGACGGGGAGCACCACTCGCACGCGTGGTTCGGCGGCTTCCTTCAGCCGCTCGACGCCCATCACCAACCGGACTGGTCGCGGGAGGCGCCCGTCGCGTTCGCGGTGTTGGTGGAGTTCGGCGGAAGCGGCGGGCAGACCTCCGGGCCTCTGGCGACGCAGGTCGCCGCGGAATTACTGGACGCACTCGGTCCCGAACTGGACGCCCGGACGCTCAACGAGATCCATTGATCGGCACGTGCAATCGTGAGACGGGCTGCCTTTGACTTGACCAACCCCGGCTGGGCGATCGCGGCGGCGATCGCGGTCCTGACCGTCGCGGGGCTCGCGTGCATCTACGTGACCGACACGCACTACGCGAGCGGCAACGACGGCCCGTTCAACGCCGCGAAACAGGCGGTCCGCGTGCTCATCGGTTTCGTTCTCGCGGGGCTCGTGCTCAAGATCGGCTATCCGCACATCGGGCGGTACTCCTACACTCTCTTCCTCCTGAGCCTGGTCGGGTTGATCCCGCTCGTGGTCGCCAAGGTTCTGCATTCCAGTCTCGGCGGGTTCACCACGCCGCGCAACGGCGCTTACCGCTGGATCCAGCTTCCCGGCGTGCTGCTTCAACCTTCCGAGTACATGAAAATCGCGTATGTGCTCGCCCTGGCATGGTACTTGCGTTTCCGTAAGAACGTCGGCGGGTTCGGCGGCGTGCTCTTACCGGTCCTTGTCTCGGCGGCGCCGATCGCCCTGATCCTTCTCGAACCGGACCTGGGCACGGCCATGCTGCTCGTTCCGGTTCTGTTCACGATGCTGTTCCTGGCCGGCGCGAAAAAGCGTTATCTCGCGGTGTTCGTTCTGATGGGGCTGATCGCGGCGCCCTTGGCGTGGGCGCACATTGAGAGTTACCAACGGCTTCGCGTAACCGCGGTTCTTTTGCAGTCCGATGAGCTTCGCAAGGCGGTGATCGACAATCCGGAGGCCTACGCGGGATTCGCCACCAAGCGACAGGCGTTGGAATGGGCGGCTGGCGCAGGCTATCAGCTCGTCCATTCCAAGAACGCCATCGGCAGCGGCGGGGTTTCGGGGAACGGTTGGGGCCGGGGCGTCTACGTCGAGAACACACTCCTGCCCGATCGACACAATGATTTCATTTTCGCCATCGTCGCCCATCAATGGGGATTGATCGGGTGTGCGGCGATGCTGGCGTGCTTCGCCGTCATCGCGGCGGCCGGCGTCAGGATCGCTTCCGTGACGACGGAGCCGTTCGCGCGTCTGCTGGCCGTCGGGCTGGTGACCCTCATCACCGCGCAAGCGATCGTCAACATCGGCATGACCATGGGGCTTCTACCGGTGACGGGCATGACCCTGCCGTTCGTTTCCTACGGCGGCAGCAGTCTGCTGTGTAACTTCGTGGCCGTCGCTTTGCTCATTAGCGTCTCCCAGCACCGTCCGTTTCTTCTGACGAGCCGACCGCTGGAGTTCACGCGAGAGCAAACGGAACTCGTCCAAGCGACGACCTATGCGGACGCGGACGCGGCGTCCGACAACCTCGCATCCACGCGCGAGTCTGCCGTCACAAGCCGGTGAGCGGCGGGTCGGTCAAACGCAAGCGAAAGAGAAGATCGTCGCCCGAACGCTCCACCGTCGCCGATCGCGGATTCCCGCACGCGGGAGTGGATAAAAGCGAGTGCGCTTGTGATCGGCCGCCGATGATCTTCGGGGCGAGGAACAACCAAACTTCATCAGTCATTCCGACCGTCAACATTGCGTGGAGGATCGCCGGCCCGCCTTCAACCAGAAGGTTCGTCACCTCACGGTCGGCTAAGCGGGACAGGCAATCGCCCACTAGCAGTCGTCCGTTTCTTGCGCGACACGCGATGACCTCCACACCCTTGCGCGAGAGACTCTCGGCTTTCTTGGTTTTTTCCGCCTGAGGCGTCGTGAAAACGAGCGTCGGCGTCGTTTTCGCGGTTGCCACGACCGCGGCACTCAACGGAATTCGGAGTTTGCCGTCGAGGATGACGCGGGTCGCTTCCCGCCGAAGCGGAACATCCCGCGCGGTCAGTAGCGGGTTGTCGGCGACCACCGTTCCCACGCCGACGAGAATGGCGTCGACCCGGGCCCGCAAGCGATGCACGATCCGCCGCGAGCGCTCACAGGATATCCACCGCGATTGCCCAGGGGGCGTTACAAGCACTCCGTCGAGGCTTTGGGCCCATTTGGCGATGACGTAGGGACGGTGAAGTCGAAGGCGGGTCAGAAACGGGGCGAGAACTTCAGCACCCTCATCGGCCAGCACGCTCGTGTGAACGACGATTCCGGCCGCGCGGAGGTCTCGTATCCCCGCGCCGTTCACCATCGGATTCGGGTCGCGAAGGGGCGTCACGACGCGGGCCACGCCCGCTCGGACCAAGGCGTCCGTGCAGGGCGGCGTCTTACCGTGATAACAACAGGGCTCCAGCGTCACGTACACGGTCGCGCCGCGCGGGTCGTGGGTACAGGATCGAAGGGCTTCGATTTCCGCGTGCGGACCGCCGAAACGGCGGTGGTAGCCTTCGCCGATGATGCGGCCGTTGCGGGCGATCACGCAACCGACCATCGGGTTCGGCTCGACGCGGCCTTCACCCTTCCGCGCCAGCGCCAATGCCCGCCGCATCATCTCGCGGTCGAAAAGGGAGGGGCTCGAAGCACGGACCTTGGTCCGCGCGGAGCTGCGCCCCTCCGGTGTCATCCGCGTGCCGTCCATCGAGCCTCGGCGGGGCGCACTCGTGGTTTTCGGTCGAAGATGCAATTGAGGAGTAGCAGGCCGACCCCGCAAACCAGCGCCGCGTCGGCGACGTTGAAGATCCACGGCCAAACTTCGTAACCGCCCACGATGGGCCACGACAAGGGGAACACCGGCACGAACTTGATGAAGTCGCGCACGACGCCCTGCCGCCCCAAGGTCACCTCGGAGGCGGTGTAGGTGCGGGCATTGCCGCCGTCGGGCCAGTCGCCGAGGCGGATCCTCACTTCCGTCGGCTCACCGGCCAAGGTTCCGATCACCGATGGCCGCGGCTTGGTATTGTCGCGGTAGCGGACGACGTCGGCCTTGATGAAAGCCCGGTCGTAGAGGTTGCCGATCGCCCCGGCCAGAATCATCGCCAGCGCCACATGGAGACTGCGTTGCCTCCGCGTGCTATTCGCGAACAAATAGAACACGAAGCCCAGTGCGAACAGCGAGGCCACGATGAACACGCTGACGTAACCGGTGAACGATCCGAACACCGCGCCGTCGTTCAGGGAGCGGCGAAACTCGAGAAAACCCGGAATCATGGGCCGCCCCTGGTTGGCGGGGACGTGGGTGAACACCCAGCTCTTTGACCACAGATCGAGCCACAGCAGGGCGGCGGCGGGCAACCAAAAGCGTAAGTGCGACGCCACGTGCCCGGTCGCGGATTGCGGCCGGTCGGCGGTGGGTGCGACGGCGTGGGGTGCGAATGCGTCCATGGTGAGGAGCCGCTTTAGGGCGCTCGCCCTTCCTCGCGGGCCCGCTCGTATTCGATGCAGTATTTGGCCCAGGGTTTCGCCTGTAACCGGGCGAGGCTGATCTGTTCGCCGGTCGCCAGGCACATGCCGTAGGTCTTGTCTTCAATACGGACGAGGGCGTCGTCGATCTCGCGGACGAGGTTCTGTTCGTTGGCAATCAGGCCGATGGTGAAGTCCTGTTCCCAGTTGTCGCTCCCCAGGTCGGCCATGTGGATCGGCATGGTCGATTGGTCGCTATAACCCTGCCCTTTGCCCTTCAACGCCTCCGACGTCAGCCGCTCCACGTCGCCGGCGAGCTCGCCTCGCTTCAGCAACAACATCGCCTTGAATTCCCGCAACTGCTTGGCCGTGAGGTAGGTCTTGACCTTCGGCGCCGTTTCCTCGGGGAACTCGATGGGGTCCTGCGAAGTCGGGGACGACTCCAGTGGATCCGGCGGCGACGCCTTGCGCATCGCTCCGTCCTGCAAGGTGCCTGGCCGGGCGGACTTCGCTTCGGGATTGGGTTGATCGTCGCTGCTCTTCACCGGTGTCGTCGGCGCCACGGCGGCGCCGCCCGGCTTGGAGTTTCGCGGCGCGTAGTTGTTCTCTTCCACCGGACCGGCCTTCCGTGGCGCAGGGATAGCGGCCTTCGGTGCGGTCGAGGCCGCAGCCGTCTTCCTCGCCACTTTGCGCTCCGGCAAGGTCGGCTTCAGGGCTACCTTCGCTTTGACCCGTTTCTTCACTCGAATCTTCCGGCCGCCGGCGATGCCCGATCGTCCCTAAGTCCGTGTCCCACAAGGAGAAGCGGCAGAACGAAGCCCCGTAGTATAGGGCGAGCTGCAGCCTCTGTCAAGCCGACGACACCATCGCCTGCATTTCGACAGATGCATCCCCCTTGGGGTGGCGAAAATGCCCACGGGATGTCACTCTCAGCGCAGCGATGTCATTCTGAGCAGAGCGATGTCATTCTGAGCGGAGCGAAGAATCTCCTTACGCGTCTGGATGCTCCACTCCGAGATTCTTCGCTGCGTTCAGAATGACACGAAACGATTACCCCCGCCACCCTTAATGGGATGCTCCCGCGTTCGATGTATTCGACGGATCAAACGCGTTAGGCGCGGAGAATCACCGGATTCTTTGTTCAACGCGCAAGCCGGTGGGTCCGTGACGATCGGGACCGGGAGCGCGACAAGGCCCTCCGTCCGTCAGTCCGCGAGCAAGGCGGCGAACTTCGGTTCTTGCAGCACCTGTTCGGTCGGGACCATGGTGATGACATCCCACGGACAAACCTGCGCGCAGAGCTTGCAACCAATGCACACGCCGAGGTCGATGGTGCAAATGCCCATCGCGTAACCCGGATGAGTTGGATCGCAGGTTTTGTCGATGCAATCGACGGGACAGACGGAAACGCAGGCGTCACATCCGGTGCAAAGGTCCTCGTCGAGGATGGCGAGTTGTTTGGGGAGGTTTCTCTTCTTGGCCATCGTCAGCCCGGACCCTGCGCCTTCATCCGCCCCGAATGCCCGTTTCGACCGCGAAGTCTAATCTTCATCGGCGGGAGCGGCGAGCGGCGCGGGGATGGGCCGGCGATTCCGCAGGTGGGCACGGAAGTGCTGAAGGTGGCGGTTTCGTCCAACCGGCGAACGGCATACATGCGGGCAACTCAGCGATGCGCCCGACCCTTAAGTCGAGTCCACCACGCCGCGTTTCGACCTCGTCGTCCCAGACCCTGATCACCGGGCCTACACCCCGCCGATCCTCGCCGGCGGATAAAACCCCAAGGACAAAACGCGGTTCAGTCCAACCGACCTTTTGCG
Organism: Planctomycetota bacterium; assembly: GCA_043806315.1. Taxonomy (GTDB): domain Bacteria; phylum Planctomycetota; class Phycisphaerae; order UBA1845; family UBA1845; genus SBAX01. The sequence continues at coordinate 13,679 of JAZDHF010000051.1, forward strand.
GCGGCGGGCACCCCCACCGACCTTCCACGCCCTCCCCCGCCGCAAAAGCTCTTAATTCGTTTGTTTTCTACTTGAAGCGTTGGCATCGTGCGGACCTCCGAAACGGCGTCCCGGTAGACTACCGGAAACGTCTGAGTTTCTAGGCCGCGCTACCCGCCGCGGGTAGGTACGCTAAGTCCTGCGTTCGGCGCGACTTACATCGACTGGAGCCAGCGAGACTCGAACTCGCGACCTTCTGCATGCCATGCAGACGCGCTCCCAACTGCGCCATGGCCCCGACGATTCGTAAGTCATTGAAAAACAAAAGCTCCCGCTTGTCAATGCCCATTGCCGTTATGTCGGGCGCCACATCGACAGATACGCCTGGCCCCCAGGCGTAACCGTCCGGTTCAATCGGGACTTCGAAGACCTCTGCAAGCGGCGCACTTTGTGCGGACGGGTAGTAGGAAAGCGCGCCATCGTAGGCCTCCCGGCAGTACCTTCGCTCACAGAACCGTGTGTGCAGGACACTCAGGCTGACGGTGAGTCGTACATCAGGCAGCTCAGCTTGATCGCCCAGGCGTACTACCGCTCGCTTTACGGCTAGGCGCGCATGGGCATGCAGAGCGAGTTCGAGCCCGGGCGCGCGGTCGAGTTGCTCGACGAGTTCATCGCGGACGAGCCGGAAAGTGACAACGTGCAGTCAGTGGCTCACGCATGTTGGCGCAAGGGCAACGCGTTTGAGCAGTTGGGGCGGAAACAGGATGCACGCGAGGCGTACGAGGAGAGCCTCCGTCGGGACCCCAGTCTTGAACTTGCCGAGAGGGCGATCGCAAGTCTTCAGGAGTGACTTGGGCCGCGTCCCGGCCGGCAAAACAGTTCGTGCGAATCCCACAACGGATTGGCGGAGGCGGCCGCGACTCCGGATCCTCGAAACCGCGCTTGGTTCGGCGGGTCCGGCGGGTCTGACACGCATCTGCGGATAAGCCCGCGGCTCGACCCCGTCGCACGATCGTGCAGCGTAATTTAGAGCAGAGCGGTGCTGAAGTAACGCTCCGCCCGATCGGGAAGGACCGTCGCTATGTTGCCGTGGATCCTGCCGGCCAGCTGCCGGGCTGCCCAAACATTAGCCCCCGAAGAAATGCCCACGAGCAGACCAAAGTCCCGGCCCAACTCTCGTGTGGTTTCGATCGCATCCTCGTCGGTCACCTCCACGACCTCGTCGACAAGCGACACGTCCAGTACGGCGGGAATGAACCCGTCACCAATTCCCTGGATCTGGTGAAGCCCCGGCTCATGCCCGAGAAGGGCGGACTTATCCTTGGGCTCGACCGCAACGATGCGGGCTGCGGGTCTGCGCTGCCGGAGGAAGGTCCCCACACCCTGCAGGGTGCCTCCGCTGCCCACGCCGGCTACGAAACAGTCGATCTTGCCGTCCATCTGTCGCCATAACTCGGGAGCAGTGCCTTCGAGATGGCACCTCGGATTATTGGGATTCTCGAACTGGTGCGGCATGAAGACCCGCGGATCATCGGCCGCCATCTGCCTGGCCACCTGCACCGCTCCCAGGATGTTGTCTTTGTCCGGCGTCAGGATGAGATCGGCGCCCATGGCGCGGATGAGCTTCTTGCGCTCCACGCTCATTCCCTCCGGCATGACGATGCGAACGCTGTACCCTTTCATGCGGCCCACGAGGGCCACCCCGATGCCCGTGTTGCCGGAGGTAGGTTCGACGATGATGGAGCCAGGGTGGAGGCGCCCCTCCCATTCGGCGGCTTCGATCATCGCTACCGCCACGCGATCCTTGATGCTTCCACCGGGGTTAAGGAACTCCGCCTTGGCGAAGATGCGCTCTTCTTTCAGTCGCAGCAGCGGCGTATTACCCACCAGATGCAAAATGTTGTCCGTTACGAGCATTCGCTTCCCTCCCACAACCCGAGCGCGCCGGTCGACGCCGATCGCGAAGTACACTCGAGATTGGCGTGAACACCGAGACGCTCCACACCATTAAAGCACATGAACCCCATCAAAAGCAAGGCGGCCGGTTGGGATTGCACGCCGTTATCGGGCGTGCGAGAGCGGCACGTGGGCCACCGACTCCCAGCAACACACCAGCAGTTTGAAGTGAAGCAGGACGTATGAAACAGGGTCGGATCTGCGCCCTCAGCCTTGTCCCGACATGTTATGGGGCACACAGCCACAGAAGGCGAAGGCGGAGGGAGCGCTGATCGATGTCGCCACGCCGCGTCGCTTGCGCCCGGAGGGCAAACGCCTCACTCCCGGACGGCCGCCATCAGGCGGTTATTGGCACGCAGCGCATTCAGTGCAATCCGCAGACCGTCAAATTCCGCAGGGGAAAGTTGCTCCTTGTCGATCGAAATGCTCCGCGTCAGGTGGAGCGCCGCCTTGTCCACGCTGACAGTCTGCGTGGCGCTGCCCCAGGCGCCCTCCGTCCGGTCGAGAGATGCAGGCCTGATCGACACATTCCAACCGTCGGGCAGAGCCATGGCCAGATCGACGCGCTCCCGAACGCGCGTCCCCACGCGGAGGTCCGTGCGGCGCGCCGACCGTTCAACCGGCAGACGAAGCGCTTCCAGCAGAACCGGTCCGTCGCCGAAGCGCACCAAGTGCCGACCGGTCAATTTCTCGGGGGCGCCCTTCCTTGTCACGCCTGCGGTCATCTGCAACATATCCCCCGACAGGTTCACGATCGAATGGCTGGACACCTCGAACCCATCGAGCACGTGACCGACGACGCTGATTGCCCATGCTTTCTGGGATTCGGCTGACCGCAGCTTGTCCGGGTCGAAGAAGACGCCGGTCGCGCGGATCCGCAACTCCCCCGTCGCGGTGGCGTCCTTCCCAAGAGTAATCTTGCCCGCCACCTCCACATCGCTGACTGCGTTCTCGCCGCGGGCGCCAACATAGACGGATTGAAGTTGGCCGTCCTGCACCCCGAGCAGCCATCGCCGCCCCCACGATCCGGGATTCCGCAGGATACCATACCGCGGGTGAACATAGACGGCGCCGTCAGGCAATGAGACCCGCACGACGGCCGATTCAAACGATGACGTCGTCGGCGGGTCGGCTCCTGGACCGTTCCATTCTTCCGCATTCACGCCCGCCATCGCCACGGCGTCCATGTCCAACGCGCGCATGACCGCCAGCAGAAGCGCTCCCGATTCGAGGACGTTCCCGTAGTTCGTGCGATATACCTCCGATGCCGGCCGGCAAGCCAGTCCCCGCCAAGCCTTTGACGATTCCACGAAGTTGAACGTGTTACCGATCTTCTCCGCCACCTTGCGGACCTTTTCGACCGCATCGGTCTCGCTCTCCGAGGCGGTTCGGGCGAGTGCTTCGATCGACTTGTCCGGAACGGCGGAACGTTCAATCCGCGACAGGAGCGCGGACGCCCATGTCAATGAGTCCGGGCAAATCGTAAAGTTCAGCCGAGGCGATCCGCGCGCCAGGGGAGGCGACATCGGCTCGTTCCGGTTACTGGGAAGATTGGCGACTTTCCAGCGACACGTTCGGAAGCCGGCCTCATGCGATTCCTCAAAGGAGACGCTGCCACCATCGTCGCCGTCAAGATGATGGCGTAAGGCCTGCCCATCAGGTACGGTTACGCTGATGACTCGCTCGAGTATCGGATACGTGTCTGCAAGGCGGATGCTTCCATCCAGCCACGGCACAGCTCCACTCGGAGAGGTAACCTCGTAGTCCAATTCCAGAACGACGCCCGGTTCGATGCCGCTGAAGGAAACGATCATATCCTGCCAGGCTGCGTACTCGGGCCAGCCGGCCACGGCGTCCGTGGCTGCCAGGTTGAAGGAATACTCCGGCACAGGGAGTACGGTGGAATCGGGGAGGATCGATAGCGCCTTGTTGATTGCAAGCTTGTCTCCGCCGGCAACATGCGCGATGCGCGGGTCACCGAATCGCTCGATCGGCCTACTGTTCATCAGCTTGACGCGCCGATGCTCGCGAAAGCGAACGGTTCCGTCTGCAGCCAGAGTCCAATGTTGGGCCAGGTAGAGGATGACGGCGTCCTCGTCTGCGAAACGACCGGTACTGTCGCCCGATGACACTTTGCCACTTGCGGCGGGTTGCCTCGCCGCCACAGGGGGGTCGCCGCCCCCCATTACCGCAAGGACGACCAGACTTGCGGCGAGCGCGTGTGGCCGTACACGTGATTTCAATATCCTTCGCATCAATGTCTTGTCCAATTCTCGCAGCGCAGAGAGCACGCCTCGACTGTCTACTAAGTCTACGTTCGAGGCTTCTGACCGACCTTCCATGTCGCCGAAACCCGTTCCTGTATTCACCGCTCTTCGCCGGCATTCTCCGGAACGCCCTGGCGTACAGTCTGCCCCGCCGTTGTGCGGTGGTCGACCGCAGAACACATGACCCAGTCGTCCGCAATCTCGTACATGGCGTCGACAGCTTTCTTGAACGCGGCGTAGTCCTCCGGCGGCACAACACTCTTTTTCAGGGCGAACTCAAAACGGTAGGTCAGGTCTCCGTCCCCAGGCACAGCCTCGAATACCAACGAAGCCGACGGTGAATGAAGCGTCCGCGACTCGGGGACGTGGTTGACTCGCCAGCCATTCGGCAGCTTGACGGTCTCCTGGTAGCGCAACATTCGCGTGGCCGAATACCGAATGGGGTACTTGCGTTCCTTCGCCTTCAGTCGCTCCACGTAGGCCGCGCGGAAGAAACCATTCAATGGATGGGACAAGAGCGGCAGGCGGAACAGGAAAACGCCGTCGCCCCCGGCGGTATACCCATCGGCCGACACCGTTAAGTTCACCCGCGTGTCCTGGGAGTAATCGAACGGATCCGTGTATTCAAGCTCATCGAGCCTGGCGTTCGGCGCAACATTCAGTGCTTGTTCGAACACTGCTCGACGCTCCCACTCCGGCTTGCCATGAAGGAAACGGCGGAAGCGGTTGCAGGCCGCGCCGTCGAGATGAAAATCCATTCGCGTCTTCAGCGACCCGTCCTCCCCGATCACGCTCTCCGCTTTCACTTCGCGGCGGTTGGACTCCGGGTCGAAATACGGCGATAGAGTCAAGGGCTGTCCCTCCGGCGTGCCGTACACCAAACCCTGCAACGGCTCAAATGCCGACCAGAGGTCGCGGCACAGCGGCACCCATGTGGGATCAAGAATCCGGAATCCACCACCCGCCTCGCGCATGACCGTCACCGTGTGGTTGAACTGGTCGGCCGGGATGTCCTCGACGCGCGAGCCCGCCATGGTCAGCGACGGATATGCCTCATGCCCAAGTACGCGGAGCATGGTGATGAGCATACCGGCCTTGTCCTTGCACACGCCGCCGCGATCGCGAAACGAGTTGCGGCTGTCGTGCAGCGTATAACCCTCGCACGCGCCGCCCTGTTTCGTGCCATAGTAACGAATGTTGTCGGCCACCCAGTGGGTAACGGCTGCGATCCTCTCCTCGTCCGTCTTCAATCCCTGCGTGATCTCGGCGACCTTGACGCGAATCGACTCGTCAGCTTCAAACTGCGGCTCGTTGACCTTGTGGAACCAGCGGGACTTCTCCTCCCAGGCGCCCAGCGTGGCCAGAACCACCTTGGGCACGCAATCGTCGAGCGCGACCATGTGCGGCTCGCTCTTGACCGCGGGAATGTTCTCGGCCGCCCAGGTATAGACGAGCGTTCCTTCCCCGAACCACAGCGAGGACTTCAGACCGCTGTTACACACCTCATATTGCAGGGGCATGTCCTCGGGCATATGCACGGTGTAGCGCTTCTTCAGTATAGGAGCGGTCCCCTGAAAAAGCGTGACTTCGTACCAATGTCCGGGCATGGGGGGAATAAGGTCGCCGGCCGCGTCGTCGTGCGCTCCGCCGCGCTCATCCGACAGGTACGCAATGTTGAAACCGATCTTGCTTGTCCGCACCTCGACCGCGTCGCCGACCTCCAGCCGTGGCAGGGAAAGCAGATGCTGCCTTCCGCCCCAGTAGATCATGTGCTGAACCGATGGCTGGGTGACGAGAGTGGAAAGATCGACGTCTTCCGTGGTTCCGTCGCCTCGATGAATCCGCGCCTCCTTGATGGTTACTCGATACGTATCCGGGTCGAAGTCCCATCGAAGCACGGACTTCTCGCGCACGCCGGCGTCGGTCAGGATCTTGAACACCTGGCATGCTTCCGTCGTCGCGAGCCCGCTCTTCTCGACGTGCACGTCGGCTTCATCTAGCACATACACGAGGCTCGCGTCGTCGTAGTCCTTCGCCCCACGAGTCGCGGAGATCATGGCCTTGATCTCCTCAGGGGTCGCCGGTGCGGGCGCCCCCGCAAGAACTGATGATACGAGTCCCCCGGCCAGTACCGCTCCAATCCAGCGCGTGCCTGATCGGTATCGATTTCTGTACATGGGCTTAACCTCAAAACGCTGCGCCGCGACCGCCCCGCGTGAAGCTCTGCAGACTGGCTTGCCTTTCGTTAACCGGTGAAGTCACCCCCAAAACCCTTGGCAGCCGCGCGGAAAATCGACCCGGCAGAGCGCGGCTTCGGGTGGGCAGCGCCTTCGAAGGCCGCAGGCAAGCACCCACCCAATCAGCCCGTTCGGTGCCGCCGGGCGCTTATCCGGCCGCTGACAAGGTAGCGGGAACGTGCGGCCGACGCCAGGCGAATGAAGGCAATTCCCGCCCCAACCGGACAACCGGAATCCGAGAGGGTCTCAGGGTTTTGCAGGCCACGGGACGTACAACAGGAGCCGACCTGAAACACATGACTGCCCTGAGCGCCCCCCGCGGCACCGGTGCGAGGACGCGGTCTTGGGCGCTGTCCACGACCGTCCACCCGTCGCTCGCCGCGAGGCAAGAGGTCCACTCTCGAATGAAGGCTACGCCTAATTCGGACGCGGCGTGGAAATCACCGCTACGGATATTTTGCTTGAAAAAGCCTCGCTTCACCGGATCTCGGATTCAAGCCGGACCGTCGGTTCCTAACCCAGCCCCAGCGCCGAGATGACCGGTCTGAGAATCAAGAACACGCCGACGGCCAAGATTGCCGCCGCAGGGAGCGTCAGAACCCACGCGGTGGCGATGTCGACGCCGATGCTCCAGCGTACATTGAACATG
>JAZDHF010000052.1:0-2307 GCA_043806315.1 Planctomycetota bacterium
CTTTCTTGTTACGTCGCCCTTTTCTCGGGCACTAGTGACACACGTTTGTCCCCCCTGTCATTAGTGTTAGTACAGAATCAGGGAATCATTGTCATCCCTTCACCGCGAGACTTGCTGCGCAGCATTGCGTGATCTGCTAAATGGATGGTGTCAAAGGAGTTAACACCACAATGGTGTAAACCTTCGTCGAACCCGTCTATTGGGGCAGGTCGAGGTAGGAATTGATCTGGCCTGAAGGGGTCCGTCTGGGTATAGCGTGGCCTTATGAGCGCCACGCTTCTGGAACTCCCGAGCAAGACGCCGGAAACGTTGGTTCCCTGCACAAACTGCCCGGCCTTGCAGCGATTAGAGCGGGAATTGGGAAAGTTACGCCGCGAGGTCAGTGAACTTCGCTGCGACGTGGGCTATTGGAAGAGCCGACATGCCGATGCGTTGAAGCGCAACGAGCAGTTGACTGAGGAACTCCGTCAGGCCCAAGGGCAGATCCGTAGCCTCCAGGACAAGCTTTTTGGCCGCAAGTCGGAGAAGTCTGCCCACTGCGACCGTTCCAACGATCTATTCGATCCCCAGGAAGTCACGGCGGCTGCCAAAAAGCGCGGCGCTCAGCCGGGCCATGCGGGACATGGTCGGCGTGATTATTCTCATCTCCCCGTCGAAGAGGAGTTCACTCCGTTGCCGGCGGCGATGCTGGCGTGTCCGATCTGCGGGAAGCCGGCCGCGAGGATGTCGGCTACCGAGGATTCGGAACTGTTGGAGATCGACGTGCGGGCGCATCGTCGTCGGATTCGGCGGCGACGGTATCGGGCGACTTGCGATTGCGATCCCACGCGACGAACGCTGACGGCCCCGCCCCCGCCGAAGTTGATCCCCAAAGGCAACTATGGCATCTCGATTTGGGTGCATGTCTTGTTAGACAAGTATTCGTCGTATCGGCCCACGGAGCGGTTGCTTGGACAACTCGAACAGTACGATCTGGACTTGCCGGCAGGCACGGTGAACGATGGGCTCAAGCGGATCGAGCCCATGTTGCGTCCGATCTACGAGGCGTTGCTGGAGCGGAATCGGCTGGGCGGATTCCATCAGGCCGATGAAACCCGTTGGCTGGTGTTTGTGCTCTTGGACGGGAAAAAAGGCTATGGTTGGTGGCTGTGGGTGATTCTCGGCGCAGACACGGTGGTCTATCTGCTCGATTCCAGCCGCAGCCATGCGGTGCCGGAAGCGCATTTCGGCTCCGAGGCTTCGGGAGTGCTGGAAGTCGATCGGTACTCCGGTTACAAAGCCATGGCGCAGGTGAAGTCGGGCCTGATCGTGCTGGCGTTCTGCTGGGCCCATGTGCGGCGGGACTTCGTGGGAGTGGGCAAGAGTTGGTCGGAACTGACGCCCTGGGCGCTTTCCTGGTTGCATCGCATTCGACATCTCTACCAGGTCAATCGGCAGCGTCTGTGTCATCGGCTCCGCTCAGCGAAGTTTCAAGAGCAAAATGCCCTGTTGCATCGGGCGGTGGAGGCCATGCGCGCCGAAGCGGTGAGAGAACTTTCCGATCCCAAACTCCGCCAGCCGTGCCGCAAGGTTCTGGAAAGCCTACAGGAGCACTGGACAGGGCTCATTCGCTTCGTCGAGGATCCACGGATTCCGATGGACAACAACGCTTCGGAACGAGCGGGACGCGGCCCGGCCGTGGCGCGGAAGAACTTCTACGGCTCGGGTTCCCTGTGGAGTGGCCAGTTGGCAACGGCGATGTTCTCGCTGTTGGCCACCCTGGCCCATTGGGAACTCAATCCGCGACGATGGCTGACGTGGTACTTGCAAAGCTGCGCAGCAGTCGGCGGAAAGGCACCGGAAGACATCCAACCGTTCCTGCCCTGGAATCTCTCCGACGAGCGTCGGCTGGCGCTGAGTGTCCCCGTCACGGCTCCCTCAGCCGATAACACCTCCTGACGCCGCTCGTCACCCCTTGGCCTTCGCCGCGGCTACCGAACTCCCTCCGCTTTCGCTTCCTCCTCACCGGAGCGGACTCGCCTCTCGGCGAATCCCCACGCCGACGGGTTCGACGAAGGCTTACGGCGTCTTGCGTTTGTCCCAATCACTGGGACAAACACTGGGACAAACCCGACCGGCATCGCGGCCCGTGGCCGAGACCATCATGGCCAATCCGCCGGTCGTGCTGATCCCGCTCGCCTCGTTCGTCACGTTTTCCACCTACTGCCCGGCCTCGTCGCAGACGCCGGAGTTAAGGGTTTGAGCAGGCTGTTCTGTAAGGCCCGGGCGCTCCTGCTCGTCGGCGTCCGGGTGTACGAAATTGATCCG
>JAZDHF010000053.1:0-11960 GCA_043806315.1 Planctomycetota bacterium
ATCCTGGTCAGCGACGCCCGCGAGTTCCTCTATCCCATCATCCAGTCATGGCCCACTCCGAGCGAGTCCGCGGAAACGCTGCTCGTCCGGCGTGACGGCGACGACGTGCTCTTCCTGAACGACCTCCGCCATCGGCCCGGCACGGCGCTGGAATTCCGAATCCCCTTGAGCGACACCGAGGTGCCCGCCGTCATGGCCGTGTTGGGCCGTGAAGGCGTCGTGCAGGGCAATGACTACCGTGGGGTCGAGGTGGTGTCGGTCCTTGAGCCCATCCCGGATTCGCCCTGGTTCATGGTGGCCAAGGTGGACACGAGCGAGGCCTTCGCCGATTGGCGGTCCCGCGCGGGCCTGATACTGACGCTGCTGGTAAGCATGCTGACGATGGCGGGCGTGTTGGGGTTCATGTTCTGGCAGCGCGGCGAGAAGGCTCACTACCGGGCGTTGTGCCGGTCCGCGGAGGCGCTGCGGGAGAGCCGCGCGGCCCTTAAGTTGATTCTGGATACTGTCCCGCAGTCGATTTTTTGGAAGGACACCGAAGGGCGCTATCTCGGATGCAATCGGGTGTTCGCCACTGCCGCCGGATTGGACGATCCCGCCCGGATTGTCGGCAAGACGGACTTTGACCTGCCGTGGCCTCGGGAGGAGGCCGAAGCGTACCGCGCCGACGACAGGGAGGTTCTCCAAAACAACCGCCCCAAACTCCATATAATCGAGCAACTCCAACAGGCCGACGGCGCCCGACTTTGGATAGACACTTCCAAGTCGCCGCTGCGCGATGCGAATGGACGGCCATTTGCCGTGTTGGGAGTGTACGAGGACATAACCGAGCGCAAGCGGACCGAGGAGAAGCTGCTGGAGTTCAAGACGGCCGTGGAGCAGTCGGCGGACGGCATCGCTCTGGCCGACCTGGACGGTCGCATCCGCTTCACGAACGAAGCCTGGGCCGGGATGCACGGCTACCGCGTCGACGAGGTCGTAGGCCGGCACCTGAGCATCTTCCACACGACAGAGCAGCTCGAGACGGAGGTAATCCCCTTCAACGAAAAGGTGCTGGAAACCGGTTCAGGCGAAAGCGAGATCGGGCATGCCCGGAAAGACGGGTCGACCTTCCCCACCTGGATGACGACCACGGTGCTGACGGGTGCGAACGGCAAGCCCTTCGGATTGCTAGGAACAGCTCGCGACATCACCGACCAGAAGCAGGCGGAGGAGGGACTTAAGAAGCTGCTCCAGCGGCAGCAGGGCATCAGTCTCCTTCAGCAGTCGCTCCTGGCACCGGCTCCGCTTGATGACAAATTGCGATGTGTCACCGAGAGCATCGTTCGCCTGTTCGACGCGGATTTCTGTCGGATATGGGTGATAAGCCCGGGGGATCTGTGCGAACGAGGCTGCATGCATGCCGAGGTGCATGAAGGGCCGCACGTGTGCCGTCACCGCGATCGGTGCCTGCATCTGCTGGCGAGTTCCGGACGCTACACCCACATAGACGGCCAAGGCCACCGCCGTGTCCCGTTCGGCTGCTACAAGATCGGGCTCGTCGCGTCGGGCGAGGACCGGAAGTTCCTCACTAACGACGTGCAGAATGATCCGCGCGTTCACAACCACGCATGGGCCCGCGAGTTGGGACTCGTGTCGTTCGCAGGGTACCAGCTCCGAGTGCTCGGCGAAGAAAGGCTTGGCGTCCTGGCTCTGTTCGCTAGACATCCGATCTCGGCCGACGAAGACGTAATGTTGGACGGACTCGGGAGTACTGTGGCTCTCGTCGTTCAGCAATCCAGAGCCGAAGAGGCTTTGTATGGGTCGCAGGCCGAGTTGGTGCAAACTAACAAGCAACTTGAGCGGTCGATCGAGCGAACCAACACGATGGCCGCCCAAGCCGAGGCGGCCAACCGTGCCAAGAGCGAGTTCCTGGCCAACATGAGCCATGAGATCCGCACGCCGATGACGGCGATCATGGGGTACGCCGACTTAATCAGGGAAACCTGCCCCGGCCAGGGTGCGTACGACGGCGGCGAACTGCAGGAAGGGCTTGACACGATTCTTCGCAACGGCCGGCATCTGCTGGGAATCATCAACGACATCCTCGACCTGTCCAAGATCGAGGCCGAAAAGATGACCACCGAACAGATCGCCTGCTCGCCGCACGCGATCGTCGCGGACGTGGCCTCGCTGCTTCGCGTGCGAAGCGAGGCCAAGAAACTGGCGTTCAACACCGAGTTCATCGGGCCCGTGCCGGAGACCATCGCCAGCGACCCCACCCGGCTGAGGCAGATCCTCGTGAACCTGGTCGGCAACGCCATCAAGTTCACCGAGACCGGCGGAGTCAGGCTCATCACCCGCTTCGTCGATGGCGGCGCGGAACCCTGCCTGCAATTCGACGTGGTCGATACGGGGATGGGCATGACCGCCGAGCAGGCCGAACGAATCTTCCAGCCTTTCGACCAGGCGGACACCTCGACGACCCGGCAGTTCGGCGGCACCGGTCTGGGCCTGACGATCAGCAAGCGGATGGCCCAGTTGCTCGGCGGCGACGTGCTCCTGGTGGAAAGCCGGGCGGGGCTGGGAACGCGGTTCCGGGCAACGGTGGCCACCGGCCCGCTGGATGGCGTCCCGATGATCGAGGGCGATTGCAACAAGGAGGCGGTCACCCTCCGGCGTGAGGCTGCCACCGCGTCCGCGCCTCCGGCGGACCCCGCGATGGCACTTGACGGGCTGCGCATCCTGCTGGCCGAGGACGGCCCCGACAACCAGCGGTTCATCGCCCTTGTCCTGAAGAAGGCCGGGGCCGAAGTCACGATTGTCGAGAACGGCAAGCTGGCGATGGACGCGGTCCTGGCGGCGATGCACGGAAGACGCGACGACGATCCCGCGCACCCGTTCGACGTGATCCTGATGGACATGCAGATGCCGGTGATGGACGGGTACGAGGCCACCGGCCTGCTTCGACGGAAAGGCTACACCGGGCCCATTATCGCCTTGACCGCCCACGCGATGGCCAGCGACCGCGAGAAGTGCATTGAGGCCGGGTGCGATGACTACAGATCGAAGCCGATCGACCGGAAGGCACTTCTGGCGACCATCTGTGCGCATCTGCGGCCTCCCGTTCTTTCACCGTCGTGACGGCCGCCGGTGCGAAACCTGATGTCGGCTGAAAGTGACCGGACGCAGGTGCCTTCGGATCATCGGTCGGAGACGCCACGCACTGCGCTCCGCACATCTGCTTTCAAGGAACTCGGCATGGCTGAGGTGGTTGAAGCGCAGGAAAGGTCCCGAGATCGCCCCTCCCGCGCTTCAACCACGGACGCCCTGGGGATTGCCCACCCGCCTCGCCCTCAGACTGTGCGCTACTTGCCGTCGCTTGCGCCGCGCCCGGGACAACTGGAATCATTTCCTTTGCACTTCTTGTGATCGCACGTGGCCGGATCGCATTTGCCGCCTCCGGCTCCGTGGCACCCTCCGCCGTGAGCGCCCCCGCCGGCCGCGCGAATGGCCTGCTGCAGATCGGCCTTTTGTTCTTCCGTTAAAACCGAGAGGACTGCTTCATGCCGAGCGGCAGGATTGGATGCGTGGATTTCGGCGATTTTCGCCTTTTGCTCGGCGGTGAGATCGAGTTTGGCAAGCGGGGAGTTGTCATTGATCCCGTCGCCGTCAGCGTCCACGAATCCTTTTCCCGCTCCAAGGCAGCCACCGCCGCTCGCGCCCCTGCACTTCGATGGATCGCACGTGGCCGGATCGCACTTGCCACCCGCGGCACCGTGGCACCCGCCGCCGTGAGCGGCCCCGCCGGCCGCACGAATCGCTTGCAGATCGGCCCTTTGTTTCTCGGTCAGAACCGAGAACACGGCCTCGTGCCCAGGAGCGGAACCGGAAGCGCGGATTTCGGCGATTTGCGCCTTCTGCTCGACGGAGAGATCGAGTTTGGCAAGCGGGCAGTTGTCATTGATCCCGTCGCCGTCGGCGTCCACGAATCCTTTTCCCGCTCCAAGGCACCCGCCGCCGCTCGCGCCCCCGCACTTCGATGGATCGCACGTGGCCGGATCGCAACGCGCCGGGTCGCATTTGCCCCGGCAGCAACCGCCGATCGCCTGATCCGCCGAGGCGGTCCCCATTGCGGTCCGTCCGGCCGCGCATCCGCTCGCGCCGTCCTGCGGACCGTCCGCCTCCGCTCGCGGCGGGCACGCACCGGCAAGCCCGGCGAGGCCCAAAAAGCAAAACACCGTTGTACTCAAGGCCGCAGTCCAATGCTTCTTCATTGATTCTTCTCCAATTCCTTTCCGTCTCATCAAATACCCGGAAACCCGCCCTTGACACACGATGTCAAGGGTTCACCCTGCGCGAACCGCTCTGTTCAGGTTCATAGGGTACGCTTCACGACAGACCAGACCACACATCTCGGAGCGCACCTTCGACCACGCTCTGGTGCGCTCGCACGATTCCCCAAAAGCCAGGTAATCAATCTCAACGCTTCCGATCACGGTTTGTTGCCTGCGCCACAGCCGCGCGGCCCGTGTCCGGATCCGCACCCTGGTTCACGACAGCCCGAAAGACCCTGCGCCGCATTGAAGCCAAGCGGGCAAAGACTCGTCCGGATGAACTGGTTGAAGTTCGTTTCCTGCTCAGGAGACAGCAGGCTTCTCTCTTCCAGCAAGTGCTCGGCCACCTGCTGTTGGATCCGTCTTTGCAGGTTGGCGATTGCGTCCAGTTGCGACGCGATCGCCGCGCGGTCGGGCTCGGGCGCGGCCAGGAGATCGACAAGCTTCTCGTGCTCGGGGGTCAGTTGCCGTCGAAGCTCCTGAACCTGCTCGAGCAAACGGTCCCGCGCCGCCGCGAACTTCTCCTGCTGGTCCGGTGTGAGGTTCAAGCTGGCGAGCAAGGCCTGTCCCACCTTGCATTCGCCGGTCTTGCCCGTACAGGCGTGGCGGTAGGTCCGCACGCCGAACGTCGTGCCGAATCCGACATTGAACGCCAGCGATGCGATCACCAGCGCCCAGAGTCCGTTGCGACCGGTTATAAGTGAACGCATAAGTTACCTCCCGCCTTCCGTCATCAGAGCGACGTAGTTGGCTGCCGCCGAACCGCCGGGAAGCGGATCGAACGACTCGGCATACATCCGTTGCGTCAGGTCCGCCGCTCGAGCGGTCGCTACGACCTGCTCGCCATTCATAAGTACGGCCAGGATGACGCCTGCCGCGAGCCCCAGTCCGCCCGCCGCAAGTTCGGCGGGACGAAACGCTCGCAGCCGTTCCCGTGATAAGGGCCCGCTCGACTGTCGTTCGGGGAGCCGCGCCATGACGCGTTCCGTGAAGCCGGACCGAGGCTCGGGTGCAAAGACCGCGTCCAGAGTCCGGGAGCAGATGGGCAGATCGGCGGCGAATCGCTGACATGCGGGACAGCGGCTCAAGTGTGCTTCGACGGTGCGGTCGCCAGCGCCATGGATCTCTCCGTCGAATCTCGCTGAGAGCAGCTTCTGTGTTTTACGGCATCTCATCGCAGATCACCTTCTCCTACAGTTATTCAACACGGGCCTCCGGGAAAACTTGCGACGTGCACTCGTTTTCGGCGGCCAAGGTTGCGTGGAGCGTTCGTCGCGCCCGAAAGAGCAGGGACTCCACCGCTGGAACCGAGGTATCGAGAACGTCCGCTATCTCGCGGTAGCACAGCCCTTGGAAGTGCCGAAGAAGTATCGCCGCCCGTTGATTGGCGGGGAGGTCCGCGATGGCCATCCGGACACTTACGGCTTGCTCACATCCGGCGGCGCGAGTCATCGGGCAATCGACGTCCGACACGGCACGCGCGGGCGTTCCGTCTGCGTCAAGTGTCGCTGCCTTACGCAGCCGGCTGTCACGCCGATAGTTCAAGCAGATGTTGGTGGTGATCCGAAGTAGCCAGGTGAGGACCCCCGCCCGCGGGCGAAATGCAGGTGCGGCCTTCCAGGCCGCCAAGAACACATCTTGAGCCAGGTCCTCGGCCGTGCTGCGATCCGGGGTTGCGAGGAATCGGTATGCGAATTGGGCCACGGCGCGACGGTGGCGTTCGACCAAGATACCGAAAGCCTCCCGGTCGCCCTGGCCGCCCGCCAGCATCAGGCCGTTGTCATCCGAAGAATCTGCCACCCTATACTATCAACACCCGAACCCCCCGAAACTTGCGGATCGTAGCCGGAATATCGTAACCGTCCCTCACGCCCGGAATCGGGGAATGCTGCCGAACGAGCGGACCCAGATTACATCGCGAACTGCGGTGGCTCCGCGGCGATACGATCTCCATCGCGTCTTCCGGCGTGAGGGCGGGAAGGGAGCAGCCCAGTTGTCATCCACACCGACGTCGCCGTGCAAACCGGCCGCTGACGTCGGCACCGACGCTGCGCGCCACCAACTATCCCACCCGCGGCACAGAGCCCTCCCGCCCCGGTTATGCCCGAACTCCACCCCTTGGTCCGCTCATTCCCCTACGCCCACGCCGACGCGGGAGCATCCCTGAGGGGTACAACGCAAGCGGCTCTGAACGCGGGCTTTACGGCATCGGGCAGCTAAACGGGTGGGGCCTCACCCCACACATTAAAAGAGTGCGTCCTGAAACCCCCTCGCCCTACCCTCGGACCCTCCCGGACCCTCCCTCCTCGGTCGGGTCGTCTGACCCTCGGTCGGGTCGTCTGACCCCCAGCGGGGGAGGGGTTCTACGATGCACTCTTAGCCTCGTGATGAAGATCGTCCCCGATCGCGCTCGCGGAGCAATTCGAGGGCGCGTTTGGCCGCTTCCTGCTCGGCCTCTTTCTTGCTCGGTCCCCAGGCGCTCGGAAAGCGCTCACTGCCGATGAGCACGCAGATTTCAAAACACTTGCTGTGGTCCGGCCCCTGCTCGTCGAGGGATTCGTAATGGGGCGTCGCGGAAAGCCAGCGCTGGGCGTACTGCTGCAACGCGGACTTGAAGTTGTCGTGCGTTTGCGAGGCCGCGGACCGATCCAGGTGGGCCGACATCGTCGCAAGGATGAAACGCTTGGCCGGGTCGAGTCCCCCGTCCAGGAATAACGCCCCGATGACGGCCTCGAAGACCGCGCCCCGTAGCGAGGTGGGCAGCGCCGCCTTCACCCCCACGCCGTTGCCGAGGATGAGCAGATCGGTCAATCCGATTTCGTCGGCAATCTCCGCGCAAATCCGCCGGGACACGACGACCGACTTCACCTTGGTCAAGTCGCCCTCCAGCCAGTCGCCGAACCGCCGGTACAGCTCCTCGCAGACGACCAACCCCAGCACCGCGTCGCCGAGGAACTCGAGTCGTTCGTTGCTCTCGACGCGGGTATTGGCGACCGACGAATGGGTCAGGGAGGTCAGAAGGAGTTCGGGGTCTTGAAAGGTATGGCCCAGCAGTTGTTCGGCGCGGGCCGATACCTCGGTTTGATCCACGGCTGTTTCCCACAGGCCGATGGCGAAAGCCGCGAACCGCACTCCTCGGCGGGCTCGCACCTTTCGCTAGCGGCCGGTAATCCGAGCCCTCGGCGTCATACGATCAACGAAGAACGCCGAAGGCGACTCGTCCTCCCCGGACACTTCGTGATGCTCCCCATACTAAGATCGGCCAATCGGCTGGTCAAATTGAGGGGTAGCGATGGTCCTCGAAACGCACAAGGACCTCGACGGTCGAAGCTCCAGCAGATGCGAAAGCTGATACATTCGTACAAGGGGCGGTCAAAGAACTCTGCACGCATTTCTCCCTGTTTACGTGGAACCGCGCACAACCCACGACCGCTAGGGTAACTGGCGGTAAGAGGCTGCGTAAGCTGCGACAGTACGAATGGCTTCCGCTGTGGCACGGGTGCAGTTCCTGAAAGACACCCGCAGCAAACTACCGCCGACACGCAGTACGTCGTAGAGTAGCGCATGGACGAACGACTGCGTCGCAAACCGCACCCCGGAGAAGTCGAGCACGACCCATCGTCCCTGCTGAACCGCTGGAAGGATCGTCCCGCGTCGGACTTCAGCGGCGCGCTCGACGTTCTCGACGAAGGGTCCGACCTGCACCAGTTCACCGTCGAATCCTTCCGGCAGGTCCTCTAGGAAGTCGAGGCCCGCTTCACCGGACGAGGTTCTCGCGATTCGGGCGAGGCCCTGGCAGACCTGAAGCAGGTCGGCGAATTCCATCGTCCGATCTGCCGGAAGGTGCATAGTGACGGAAGTCCCGTTCCAGGAGTTGATATGGCGATAAATGCGGTGCTGTGCTGCCTGATCGTCCCCCTGCACGCCCAAAAGGGCCTTAGCAGAGACCAGCCAAAACGATCCGCCCGCGCGCCAGGCGATCTCCTTGCAGAAGAAAAGGCCGAGCCCGGCGTTCTCCAACGAGGCGTAGGGTCCGAGGTCCGCGAGAGCGCCCGAGGAATGCGGCAAAACCGCGAGTTTCGCCGCCTCCATGTCGGAGCGAAGCTCCGGGTAGTTCGGCGACAACGATTCGCGAATACCGCGACCACGGTCGCTAATGGAAATCTGGACAAAGCGTGCGTCCGGAAAGAACTGACCCATCGCCACGCCGCCAATCGGAGACGCGGCGTGCTGGATTACGTTCCGTCCCAGTTCCGCCATGCCGTACTTCAGCGCGTCCATCGTGTCCGCGGGAAGCTCTAGGCCAAGTCGGGCCGCGCTCTGAACGAACCGCTGCACGTCGGCATGCGAGCGCAACACATGAAGTCCGGTGTTCTGAGTCGATTCGTCCCACTTGGACGTGGACTCGCCTGTGGCCAGGACGTGTTCCAAGCCCATGTCGAGTATATACTTGTTCGCTGGATTCGCCGGGTCACACTCCGCACGCACCGGAAGCCCAAGATTCTGTCGGACCCATAGGCCGTACGCTACGTACTGCACGAGCGCCCACGGCTCGATGAAGCGGTTCTGGGTGAAGTCGAGAACAACCGCCCTAGTTTCCGGCTTGAACCTCGACATCCACTCCCACGTCATGAGTCGGCTGCGCATATCCGCACCGCCGTCGTCGAGGTTCGTGTGTGGAACTTGGATTCGCCAGACTTCCAATGCTGCGCTTACTCTCTCAGTAAGAACGGACCGTCGCGCGACGACACCCCGGTATCGGCATTGTCCATTCAACGGTCGCTTCTTGAACAGGGTTCGTCTACGCCTTAATCCTACCCCACTCCTTCTGAAACGCCAATGGTTCGCAACCTGGCACGGGCTCTGTTGGCGGGCGACCTGACCGGCGGACGCGTCGGGGTTCTGTCCGGAGTGTGGGACGGCGATCCATGCCCGGCGGTGCCCGAACGACAGCGACGGATCGTAGCTTTTCGTCGCCTTCGCGATCGAACGGTTGCCAAGGCTTGCCCACGGCGTAAGAATCCTGACGGCAGTAGTTGGAAACCGGTGTCGGGCGTAGCGATAACCGCTCCGCCGCCGTCGTGGCCCTGATCGACGGATGGATGACCTCATGCCCACGGTAACGGCTCACGCGAGTGGCGAAACGCATCAGCACGAGGGGATCAAGGACACGATCGAGTCGATCGTGGTGGCGTTGATCCTGGCCTTCGTATTTCGGGCGTTCGTGGTGGAGGCGTTCGTGATCCCCACGGGGTCGATGGCCCCGACGCTGTACGGGGCGCACGGGACGATCCTGTGCGAGGCTTGCGGGACGGAGTTCGCGTACGGAGTGCGGGACTTGGACGACACGCGGCCCGTGACGCCGGTGCGGACGACGGCCAGCGCCATCTGCCCCAACTGCAACCATGCGAATAGCCGTCTTCCCATCAGCGACGAGCAAGGAAACGCGGAAAAAGGCGACCGGATTCTGGTGTTGAAGTGGCCTTTCGATCTCGGCGGGCCGATGCTCGACCCGGCGCGGTGGGACGTGATCGTGTTCAAGGACCCGGCCGATGGGACGACGAACTTCATCAAGCGCTGCGCCGGACTGCCCAACGAGGTGTTGATGATCCTCGATGGGGATGTGTACACCGTCCCGACCGGCGAGTTGTCGCCGGAAGCGATGGCGGAACTCGATCGGAGCCGGCATGAGAAGTACGAGTTCACCACCGGGGAGCGGCGGCCGGGAGCGCTGACCCCGTTGTCCGCGACGGTGTTCGACGAACTCGACCGGAAGCTGCGAATCGCCCGGCGGACTCACGTCGCCCAACAGCCATTGTGGTTCACGGTCTACGATCACGATTACCCGCCGCAGAAGTTGGAGGAGAACCAGCCGCGTTGGGCGGCGGGGCTGGGGAAGGCGTCGGGCTGGGACGCGGCCAGCCGCCGCGTGCGGTTTCAGAATCGGGGGAACGCGGCGGACTACATCGAGCTTGCCCACAAGGAAATCCTTGCGGCGTGCGCGTACAACATTCATGCGGGGCGGGCGCCGTGGGTGTCGGACCAACGGGTGCGGTTCGTGTTGACGCCCGCCGGAACGGCCGGGCGGGTGTTGATTCGGCTGTCCAAGCTGGGGCGGTCGTTCTGGGGCGCCGTGGGGATGGACGGGTCGGTCGCCCTCTATGAGTCGAATGAAACACCGACTGACGCGGCGAGGGTGAAGATTTCAAGGCAACTGCCGCCTTTCACGCCGGGCAAAGCCGTGGAGATCAGCTTCGAGAACCTCAACTATCGACTGGGACTAAGCGTAGGCGGGGAGGAAGTGTTGGCCAGCTCGTCGGACCCCGAGTCGCCGGATTACTACGGCCCGAACGTCAAAGCCCTACGCCAGAAGCGCAAGGAGACGCCGGGCGTACCGCCGCGAATCTATGCCGAAGGCGGCGACTTTGAGTTGACCCATCTCGGGGTCGACCGCGATGAGTATTACTTCCACGATACGACCCATGCCGCGCTGCCGACGCTGCCTTGGGCCCCGCGAGGCGGTTGGGGAGGCCGGGAGAGTCCCATCCTGCTTCGTGAACATGAGTACTTCATGCTGGGGGACAACACCTCGGCCAGCAAGGATTCGCGGTTGTGGGACGTGGTCGGCCCGCATCTCAAAGATCGCGGCGAGGCCTTCCAGCTCGGCACCGTCCCGCGCGACCAACTCATCGGCAAGGCGTTCTTCGTCTACTGGCCCAGCGGGCATCGCTTGGATTGGCTGCCGATCTTCAGCCGCTGGGGCGTCGTCCCCGACGTGGGACGCATGCGCTGGATTCGATAAGCGGGCGGTTCGTTGGGCGATGAAACCGCATGGCGATCCCGGCGCACCGGGACGACGGGTCCGTGCCACACGTTGGCACTTGCGTTGTTCCACGTGGAACAAATCTCGCGCGCTGTGCGCGCGGAGCGGGCGCAGGGACCGCACCGGCTCAATAGATAGAGCTTGCAGGGTGATCGGTGGTAACGGGGCGGCGGAGCGATCGGGGGATGTCGGGTTGTTGACCCAGCCTACCGGCTAGGATGTTGGACTGGTATCCGTCGCTTCTTCGACGATGCGGATTTCATCGGCGGTCAGGCCGTAAAGTTCGTAGACCAGCCGATCGATCTGACGGTCCGTGGCGTCGATCTGACGCTGAAGGAGGGTGCGAGCGTGGTCGGTGTTGGCAGAAGGAAGTTGCTTGTGCAGAGACAATAACTGGCGGGCCAGCTCACCGATTTCATGGCAAGCTGACCGCTGGGCCTTGCTCGCGTTCTTGACGTCGAAAGCAGGAAGCATCCTGATCGTCTTGGGATAGGTATGAAAGCCACCGCCGGTACGAACCCCCTCGCCGGTGAGCTTCCAATAGTAGTAAGCCGAAATCAGACGGCTCGCCAAGAGGCCTATGAGCAACTGCGGCGAATAGTTCTGAGAAGCGTCGATCGCGGGTAGCTCAACTTGCTTGAAATGCGATGCGTCGCACGCCCTTAGGGCGCAAAGGATCGTGTGAGGGTCAATGCCATTTCTAGTTGAAATTCCGAACGGCCCATGAGGTTTACGCAACCTCCACGCCGCGGATCTTCAGCAGGCTCTGCAGCGCCGCACGCAGCCGCGGCAGGTGACGATGCCCGCGAACCTTCCGCAGGCGC
>JAZDHF010000054.1:0-35452 GCA_043806315.1 Planctomycetota bacterium
ATGCATCTGATGCACCAGAACATCCCTGTCCATCGCGCTCTCCTGAAAGGTGTCTGAACCGTACCAACACCCCTGGATTCTGCCAGCTATCGCCCCGGCGTGCCATTAAAGTGGGGCGCGAATCATTCCGCCGCACCATCAGAAATGGCCAGACCCTCCGGTCGCCCGCGCTTCCGGGGCTGATGGGCCAAGGAGGCTATTGTACCTTGTCGGTCTTGTGTCGGCGGCGTTCGGGGACGGGGACGCCGTCGAGGCGTCCGAAGATCATGCGCCCGGCGGAGGTCTGAAGCACGCTGGTGACGGTCAAATCCACGATCTCGCCGAGACGTTCCCGGCCGCCCTCGGCGACGACCATGGTGCCGTCCTCGAGGTCGCCGACCCTTCGCGGGCTGAAAGACGGCTAAAGTCCACAAGACTCTTACCGCCATTCTGTTCGACTTTTTGATCGGCTCAAGGGCAATGCAGCGGAAGCCTGCTCGCCGCTCAGGGTACCAGCGACGGCCCGAACGTCGCGCACGGCGCCTTGACGCGGGGGGGGGTATGGTATAATTGCCATAGAACCATGAAAGCGAGCCCCAAACACAGCCGGGAACGCTATGCGGCGCGGGCGCGGATCGCCAAGGCAATGGCGCATCCGAGCCGGCTCCTGATGCTGGAGGCGATGGAAGGGAGGGAGCGGTGCGTTTGCGAGCTGACCGAGTTGGTCGGCGCGGACCAGTCCACCGTGTCGAAGCACCTGGCCGTGCTCAAACAGGCGGGTCTCGTGGAGGACCGCAAAGAAGGCGTCATGGTCTACTATCGCGTCAAAGTGTGTTGCCTTCAGGGATTCTGGGACTGCATTGAGGGCGTACTGGCCGAGAACCTCAAGGCCCAGCAGGCGGCGTTGCGATGAAACCGGGGCTGGGTGGTTCGTCTTTGTAAGATATATGGCTAAAGGGCCATAGTGGCATGAATCTTGCAAGGGAAACCGTCGAAAGGCGGTGACCAACATGGACAGCAAACAACTCAAGATTTTCGCCGCGTTCCTGGCGGTTTTTCTCGTTTCGTTTTATCTGCCCCTGGCCAATCCGAAGGTCGAGGGCGCGATCGTCGAGGCCTTCAAGCTCCTGCAATGGTACGCGCGAAATCACACGCTGGCGTGTGTCGTACCGGCGCTCTTCATCGCCGGCGGGATCATCACGTTCTTGTCACAAGCGTCGGTGATGCGCTACCTGGGGCCGAACGCCAATCAGCCGGTCGCCTATACGGTGGCGGCGGTGTCCGGGACGGTCCTCGCGGTCTGCTCGTGCAGTGTTCTCCCTATGTTCGCAGGCATCTGGAAAATGGGCGCCGGCCTCGGTCCGGCGTCGGCGTTTTTGTACTCCGGTCCGGCGATCAACATTCTAGCGATCTTCCTCACGGCGCGTGTCCTCGGTTTCGACATCGGCCTGTGGCGGGCGGTCGGCGCGGTCGCGTTCGCCTTCCTGGTCGGGCTGGGCATGGCCGGACTGTTCCGTCGGGAGGAACGCCGGAAGGTCGAGGCGGCCGCACTGGCAATCGATCCGCCCGCGCCGACCCGCCGCGTGTGGCAGAACGGATTGTTCCTCGCGTGCATGGTCGGGTTTCTCGTCTTCTCCGACTGGTTCAATCCCGGCGACGCGATTGTCAAGCGCACGGACGGTACGGAAATCCGCGGCGTGGTGCTGCAGGAAATGCACGACGAGGTGATGATCCAGGTTCAGGAGAGCATCGGCGCGATCCGCGCAGGCGAAAGGCTTACGCTCCCCAAGCTAGAGATTGTGGAGGTAATCGAGGCCAAGTCGTGGGTCATGGACGTGTATCACGTCCGCTGGCATCTCGCGGGCGCGATGCTGCTGGCCGTGGCGTGGATGACCTGGCGATGGGTCGCGCGTGACGAATTCACGCTCTGGATGCGCAACACCTGGGACTTCGCCAAGCTGCTGATCCCCCTGCTGTTCGGCGGAGTATTCGTCGTGGGTTTCATCTCGGCGTTGCTGCCTGACAAGCAGATCGGGCAACTCGTCGGCGACAACGGGTTACTCTCGAACTTCGTCGCGTCGCTCGTTGGAGCGCTCTTCTACTTCGCGACACTAACGGAAGTGCCCATCACCCAAGCACTGATGGAGCACGGCATGGCCAAGGGGCCCGCGCTGGCGCTTTTGCTGGCCGGCCCGGCGCTCTCGCTTCCCAACATGCTTGTGCTGGTCAAAATTATGGGCACCAAAAAGACGGCCGCGTTCTGCTCCATGATCGTGGTGGCGGCGACGGTTGTAGGGATGATCTTTGGATGGATGCAGCCCGGCAGCGAGAACCTGGTTGCGAGCGCGGGAGGTATGCCATGAAAATCGAGATTCTGGGAACGGGTTGCCCGAAGTGCAACCTGCTGGAGGCGACGGCCAAGGCCGCCGCGGACAAACTCGGTGTCGCGTACGAAATCGACCACGTCCGGGACATCAACGAGATCATGAAGCGAGGCGTAATGATGACGCCGGCGTTGGCGGTCAACGGGAAAGTAGTCGTGTCCGGGAGAGTGCCCAAAGAATCGGAAGTCAGTGCGATTCTGACCGGCGTTGCGTCAGGACCGAATTGATGAGGCGTGAGTCCGCTTTGGCGGCAATACAAAGGGGAAACGACGATGAAAAGCGCAGTTACGGTCATTTTGTTGATCTTTGTCGCGGCCAGCGTGGCGTATCTCGTAGTGAGCGAAGCGCGCCCGAAAACGGCAACGACCGATCCGGCTACGAGGGGGGCGGACCGATCGCAGCCTGTGGCGAGCGCGTCGCTTCAGGCGATCGCCAAGCCCGCCAACGAGAAGCAGTCGCCGGTCTTGGTGGCGTACTACTTCCACGGAACATTCCGTTGCCCGACCTGCCTGAAGATGGAGAAGTACGCACGCGAGGCCGTTGAGGAAACCTTCGACGGCGACGTGCAGAGCGGGCGGGTTCAGTGGCAGGCCGTGAACTACGATGAACCAGCCAACGAACACTTCGTGAAACAGTACAAGTTGGTTGCGAGCGCCTTGGTTTTGGTTTCAGGCCGAGCGGATGCGCAACGATGGCAGAAGCTTGAGCGTACCTGGGACCTGGTCGGCGACGAACCGGCTTTCAAGGCCTACGTAATCGACCAAGTTACAAGCATGCTGAGGGGCGATTCGTGAGCGGCGACTGGCTCCTCGGACTTGGCTCGGCCCTGTGGTTCGGGATTCTGACGTCGATCAGCCCGTGCCCATTGGCCACTAACATCGCGGCGATTGCGTTCATCGGACGCCGAGTCGATCGACCGCACGCCGTAGTCGCCACGGGAATCCTCTACGCCGTCGGTCGCACGATCGTATACACGGTGTTGGCCGGGTTGCTGGTGTCGAGCCTGCTCAGCGCCCCGACCGTATCGCACGCCCTTCAGAAGTACATGAACAAGGTCTTGGGACCGTTGCTGATCTTAGTGGGCATGATGTTGCTGGGCCTCATTGAGTTCCACACGCGCGGAACGGGCATCGGGCAACGCGTCGGTCGCCGGGCGGAGCAGTGGGGCATCTGGGGCGGACTGCTCTTGGGCGTCGTTTTCGCCTTGGCGTTTTGCCCTTCCTCGGCCGCCTTGTTCTTCGGAAGCCTGCTTCCGATTTCGATCAAGTATGAATCTCGCCTGTGGCTTCCGTTGGCTTACGGGCTGGGGACGGCGCTTCCGGTGATCCTGTTCGCCCTGGCGATCGCCGCGGGCGCGAGCTCGGTAGCCCGGGCGTTCCAACGAGCGGCCGCGTTCGAGCGCTGGGCGAGAACCGCGACGGGCCTCATCTTCATCGGCGTCGGCGTATACTTCTCACTCGTGTTCATTTTCCGGGTCTGGTGACGCGGCGCACAGAGGTGATTTCGGGTTTGCTTTGGCGTGGGACCGATCTTGGGCAAGGAGAGAGAACCGACGATGCGTGGTGACGACGTGGCGAGAAAACTGGGCGTGCTTGACCGTTTCCTCACCCTGTGGATTTTCCTTGCCATGGCCGCGGGGGTGTTGGGCGGGTGGCTCTACCCGGCCGTCGAAGGATTCCTGAACCGCTTCCAGGTCGGCACGACGAACATCCCGATCGCCGTCGGCCTCATTCTGATGATGTATCCGCCGCTGGCGAAGGTGAAGTACGAAGAGTTGGGCGATGTCTTCCGAGACGTCAAGGTGCTCGGACTTTCACTCGTTCAGAACTGGATCATCGGCCCGATCCTTATGTTCGTCCTGGCTGTGCTATTCCTTCGCGGCTATCCCGAGTACATGGTCGGCCTGATTATGATCGGCCTGGCTCGCTGCATCGCCATGGTGATCGTTTGGAATGACCTTGCCAAGGGCGACACGGAATACGCGGCCGGACTCGTCGCGTTCAACTCCATCTTCCAGGTGCTTTTCTTTTCAGTCTATGCGTGGTTCTTCATCACGGTCCTGCCGCCGCTGTTCGGCCTGCAAGGCACGGCCGTGAACGTGACGATCGGGCAAATCGCCGAGAGCGTGTTCTTTTACCTGGGCATCCCGTTTATCGCGGGCCTGTTGACGCGATTCGTCCTCTTGAAGGTGAAGAACCGCGAGTGGTACGAGACGAAGTTCATTCCGAAGATCTCCCCGATCACGCTGATTTCGTTGCTGTTCACCATCGTGGTGATGTTTTCGCTCAAGGGCGAGAAGATCATCCAGCTTCCGCTGGACGTTATCCGCATCGCCATTCCGCTGTGCATCTACTTCGTGGTGATGTTTCTGGTCTCGTTCTGGATGGGCAGGAGAATCGGTGCGGACTACGCGAAGACGACGACGATCGCCTTCACGGCGGCCAGCAACAACTTCGAGTTGGCCATCGCCGTGGCGGTCGCCGTGTTCGGCATCCAGCACGGCGCCGCCTTCGCGGCCGTCATCGGTCCGCTCGTCGAAGTGCCGGTCCTGGTGAGTCTGGTCAGCGTAGCGCTCTGGTTTCAGCGAAAATACTTCGCCGTCTCGACGCAGCCGGTTCTCAACGGGTAACGACCCATGCTCGCGCTGGCAAGTCGCCCGCCGACCGCCTATAATTCGGGGCTGAGGGAGGCGACGGTTTCAGCTAACGCCCCGGTGCACCATGCAGTTCACGCTCAACGGACAACCGGAAACGCTCGACTCCGCGACCACGCTCGGACAATTGCTCTCCCGCCTGGAGCTGGAGCCGATCCGCGTCGCGGTCGAAATCAACGAGGGTTTGATTCCCCGGAGGAGCTTCGCGCACACCCCGATCCGCGACGGCGACCGGGTCGAGATCGTCACCCTCGTCGGAGGCGGATAATGGGCGCGGACCGGTATCGCGTCGGGTCGTTTGAGTTCGGCTCGCGGCTATTCGCGGGGACGGGCAAGTACAAGAACTTCGACCTCATGCAGGCCGCTCTGGCCGCCTCGGAGTGCGAGGTCGTCACCGTCGCCGTCCGCCGCGACGTCCTCGCCTTAGACGGCGGCAAGAAGCGCGAGACCATCCTCGATTACCTCGACCTCACCCGTTACACGATCCTGCCCAACACCGCCGGATGTTTCAACGCCAAGGACGCGATTCGATCGGCCAGGCTCAGCCGCGAACTGCTCGAGGGCTTGGGCAACCGCGGCGCGAAATGGGTGAAGATCGAAGTCCTCGCCGACACCAAAACGTTGCTTCCCGACCCGTTCGGCACGTTGGAGGCGACGAAGGAGTTGGTGGCCGACGGCTTCGAGGTGCTTGCCTACACCAACGATGACCCCATTCTCGCCAAACGCTTGAAGGACGCGGGGGCGAGCAGCGTCATGCCCCTCGGATCGCCCATCGGCAGCGGGCAGGGCATCCTCAACCCCGCGAACATTCAGCTTTGTATCGAATACCTCAAGGAGGGCGACCCGGATTATCCGGTGATCGTGGACGCCGGCGTGGGGACTGCTTCCGATGTGACCGTCGCCATGGAGCTCGGCGCCGACGGCGTTCTGCTCAATACGGGCATCGCCGGCGCCGCCGACCCGGTGCGGATGGCCGCCGCCATGGCCCACGCCGTCAAGGGCGGACGGCTCGCCTTCCTTGCCGGTCGAATCCCCAAAAAACGCTACGCCGCCGCCTCTTCGCCGCAGGAGGGGGCGATCGCGCCCTCAGTGCAACGGGCTTGACACCTCGCCTCCCGCCGATGCTTGAATAGGCCGAGGAACGCCACGGGCGCAAACGTACGACGGCGAGGGAGGGATTGCACCGACGGCGATTTTCTCGAAAGACAGGCTTGACTTGCGATCGCCGGAGCGGTAATCTGGACGCTAAATATTGCGGATCTGCCGGTTGTGAGAGCGGCTTGCCGACCCACCTTCTTTTGCGTCGAGCTTGGGGCGGAGCCAGTCGCGGATCCTCGAGGTAATACGCGCAGGAAGTCTGCCGTGACCGGCTTGTCGCGGTCATGGTTGGCGTTTGTTCAATGCGGCGCGAACGCAAGGCCCCGCGCGTAGCCCCCCGTGTGCTCCTTGCGTGCGAGCAGGGGGCGGGGGTGCTGCCTGATTCCGTGGTCGGACTGGTGGATGACGCTGTGAGAAGGAGAGAGAACCATGATGTCTAAAAACAAAGTCCTGCGCAGGCTCGATTCCGCCATGGGTACCGTTGGGGGGGCGATCTTTTCCGCACCCTTTGGCATTTTGCCGAGCGTCGTCGCTTGGTCCCTGCTCATTTCTTCTGGTCACGCTCGAGCGGATTGCCCCTCATTCGTACCACAGACCATACAGGCGGTTGGTTCAGGGCCGCGAGCGGTAGCGGTCGGCGATTTTGATGGGGATGGCGCCATTGACCTTGCGGTTACAAATGCCGCAGCCAATTCAGTTTCCATCCTTATGGGCAACTGTGACGGCACCTATACGCGACAAGACATCGAGGCGGTCGGGGCATCGCCCTGGAACATAGCCGCCGTCGATATCGACCATGATGGTGATCTCGACCTTATTATTACTAATTCTGACGGTGGCAACATTCGGGTACTGCGAAACCAGGGTGGCGGGCAGTTCACGCTTGAACCCACAGTACCAACCGGAGCAGGCGCACATTGGATCGCTACGGCGGACTTCGACGGCGACGGACACATTGATCTGGCGGTTGCGAACTATTTCGACAACACGCTGACTCTACTCTGGAATGATGGATCAGGATCCTTCTTCGCGCAAGGAAATCCCTTGGCCTGCGGTCCGCTGCCATATACAGTGGTAGCTGGAGACTATGACGGGGACGGACGTCCGGATTTGGCGCTCACCAATGATTTCAATGAAACAGTGTCGCTCTTTCATAACCTAGGCAGCCGGAATTTTGCAGCGAGAGAGACAATTACCCTGGCGCCGCCGGGCGATGGACTTGGGGGAATTGTATTTGCGCGACTTAACAACGACCAGAATCTCGATTTGGCCGTATCCAACATAACAAGCGGGCTCGTTTATCTATTGTTCGGGAACGGTGACGGCACGTTCTCAGGCCGACCTCCCCTCAATGTGACCACGGCCCATGACCTAGCCATCAGCGATATCGACCGCAACGGCACACTGGACTTGGTTGTGGCGTGCTATCAACCGACCAACTCATTGGCGTATATTCTGAATGACGGTATGGGTGGCTTTGCGGCGCCCATATACCTTCCCGCTGGCAATGGGCCAGTATTCGCCAAGGCCGCGGACCTTGATGGAGATACTGATCAAGACATCGTCTTGGTCAACTACAACGTCAGCGGTAGCATCTCCATCTACTACAACCGCTGCATCTCCGCGGACACAGACGTAGACGGGGTTTATGACTCCTGCGACCGATGCCCGTTCGATCCGACCAACACGATGGTGGACGGGAAGTGCATCCCGACGTTGTCCGAGTGGGGGATGGTCGCGATGGCGGCGCTGATGCTCGCGGCCGGGGCGGTGGTCGTGTCGCGTCGGCGGGCGGCGGGGTAGCGCGATCAGAGCGGGGAGCGGGAGCGACCCGATGTCGTTGTTCCCGCTGCGCCGGGAGACTACGCCCGCTCCTGCCGCGAAGGGTCGCCCATCACTAGTGTCCTGGCGGGTATCCTTCGGGGCTCAGGACAAGTCTCAGCGAGGACGACGGGAGCGAGCGCTTCCACGAACAACGCCCACGAGCCCGGCCGGTTGCCCGGAACCCAAAAAAAGCTCGCCGCATAAACGGTCATCCACCCCGCCCCCTTTCGTCGCTTGACCCCTGGAAGCGTCGCGGTACGATCCCTTCGTTCCGCCGGCGCCAACGGGACCGCGCAACGTGATCTGGCACTCATGATCGTCGATTGCTACACCCACACTTGGGAATCCGCGGCACAGTTGGGACGATGTACGCCGCCCGACGGCCGGCACCAGCCGATGGCGGATCGACAGGTCGGTCCGCACCCGGCCGGCCCATCGCGGCATCTGGCCGCCGCGGAACCCGTCGATCGCACTATCGTCCTCGGCTTCAAAAGCCGTTACCTGGCCGCGGAGATCCCCAACGACCAGGTCGCCGCCTACGTCAACACGCATCGACAACGGTTGATCGGCTTTGCCGGGATCGACCCCAGCAACCCCCAGGAAGCGATGGCCGAGTTGCACCGTGCCCGCGAGCAGCTTTCCATGCCCGGCGTTGCCGTCGCCCCCGCCGCCCAGGACTTCCACCCCAGCGACACTCACGCCATGCGCGTCTACGCCGAGGCCGCCCGCTGCGGAATGCCCATTCTCTTCCACACCGGCGTCCACGTCTCCCCCGCCACCAAGCTGCAATACGCCCAACCCGTGCTGCTCGATGAGATCGCCCGGGAGTTGCCCGATCTGCGGCTGGTCGTCGCCCACATGGGCTATCCCTGGGTGCACGAGACCATCGCCCTGCTCAGCAAGCACGCCCATGTGTATGCGGAGATCAGTGGGTTGCTGAACCAACCCTGGCAGGGCTACCAGGCGCTACTCAGCGCTTACCAATGCGGAGTCATGGACAAGCTGCTGTTTGGGAGCGGTTTCCCGTCGACGCCGGCCTCCTTTTGTATCGAGGCCTTGTATAGCATCAACCACCTCTGCCACGGAACCAACCTCCCCACCATCCCCCGCGAGCAGCTCCGCGGCATCGTCGAACGCGACGCGTTGACGTTGCTGGGCATCGCCGACCAGAACCGCGACACCGATGGAGCGCTCATCCCGCGCCACCGACCCGCGGACCCCGAAGACGACCGTGAAGAGATGTAAGGGCCGGCGCTACCCCGCAGCTCGTACAAACACGTCGGAACCTTACGCGCGTTTTGCGGCTGGACAACTAGCGGCGCAAGACGTAGGCTCGCCACGTCCGAGTCCGGAGCCGTGCCGAAGGTGGTTGCTCGCGAATGCTAGTTGACGCCTTGCTGGACGCCCGGCGACGCTGCCCGCATACGCTTGCCGTGTCCGACGGGTCGCGCACGCTCACCTACACACGGTTGACCGCACTCGCCGCCGTTCTCCGAGAGGTAGTGTCGCGGAAAACCCAGTGCGAGCGCGTGGGCATCGTCCTCCCGTCGTCCACGGCCTTTCCCGCCGTCGTCTTCGGCGTCCTCTGGGCGGGCAAGATCGCCATACCGCTCAACTTTCTGCTCCGCACCGACGAACTGACGCGCATTATCGAAGATGCGCAGATCGATTGCATCCTGACGGTCCGTCACTTTCACGAGCTTGCGGCTACGTTGCCCGTCCACGCAGTCTATCTCGAAGAGCTGTCCCTCAAGCGTCGAATGATATTTGCAGCATTCAAGCGCCGCCCGTCCGCGCCGACCGTCCATTCCGGCGACACCGCAGTCATTCTCTATACTTCGGGAACTACCGCCGAACCCAAAGGTGTGGAATTGACCTATGGCAATCTTCATCGTAACTGTGTGGATTCCATCTTCTCACTGGACATGGATCCAAAACAGACCTTCCTCAATATCCTACCTCCCTTTCACGTATTCGGTCTGACGGCCAACGTGTTGGTCCCGGTTTTCCTGGGCGCGTCCGTCTATGCCATTCCCCGTTTTAATCCCCTGGCTGCCGCGCGCATGACAGCCGACAAAGGTGTTACAGTCATTCTCGCCATTCCGAGCATGTATGCGGCCATTCTCCGCACGAAGTCCGCGAAGCCCGACGCGTTTCGCTCCATCTATTTGGCCATCAGCGGGGGCGAGCCGCTCCCCGACAGTGTGCGGATCGGGTTCGCCGAACGGTTCGGCGTTACCCTGCGTCAAGGCTACGGGCTGACCGAGACCTCTCCGGTCGTATGCGCCTGCTCGGCCTCCGTCTATCGCGAGGGAACGGTTGGAAAGGCCATTCGCAATGTGCAAATCCGCATTGTCGGAGGGGATGGAAACGACCTGCCGGCCGGACGAGACGGTGAAATTCTCATCCGTGGTCCTGGTGTGATGAAAGGATACTACCGGAAACCGGAAGAGACGCGCCGCGTCATTGATGCGCAAGGGTGGTTTTCCACCGGCGATATCGGTCGACTGGACGCCGACGGATTCTTGAGCATCACCGGCCGGGCGAAGGAGATGCTCATCATCGGGGGCGAAAACGTTTTCCCACGGGAAATCGAATCCGTTCTTGAAATGCACGAGTCTGTGTTGCAGGCCGCCGTCATCGGCGTGCCCGACGGTCTTCGCGGCGAAGTCCCGGTGGCGTTCGTGATTCCCCAAAAAGATGCCGCAGTGACGGCCGATGAACTTCGCAACTTCGCCCGCCGCAGCCTCGCGGGTTTTAAGACGCCCAAGCGCATCGAAATCCGCGACGACCTCCCCACCGGCCCGACGGGGAAGATTCTCAAGCGAAAACTCCGCGAAATGCTGTGAGGAACATTTTCAGTAGCGCGGGAGGTCGATAGCGTACATGCCGTCAATTATCTCGCACCCAGTGGGGCTTTGCCCGACGGCGTCACCATGGTTCCCATCGGCGTGCAAAGCACGCCCTACGGGCTACTGAGAACTGCCGGCCGGCGCACACGAAACGCCGCGATAGGCAAGCGCCGGCAGCGTTTGGCGGCGCGCGAGGGGGAACTACGTTTATTATCCAAGTTTTGATTGCTCGGCGTCTTGAATCACGTCGTCCGGGATGAGGACGGATACACCGGTGTAGCGGGTGAAGTCTTGGGCGTTGAACGTGAGGATGTGGGTGAGACTATGACGGACCATCGCCGCGACGAGACGGGTGTCGTGAGCCGGTTTTCCGCATACCCTATGCGCTTCAACAAGATGTTCCCATTTCTCGAAAATACTCCGCTCATCGCGAAAGAGGCGGAAGAGGATCTTGATTTCTGCGAGTTCCGCGACGACCTCGTCGATTGTGAGCCCCAGCCCATTGTCCGTCTCCGTTCTGGTGCCGACGACCCAGAATTCATACAGCACCTGAGGAACAATAAACCCGTGATGGTTCGCAAGGCGCAGGCACTCAAGAGCATTTTTCGCTGTTGCGTGATGGCGGTGAGAAGGCTGTGCAAGGCGGATTAAGACATTTGTGTCAACCAGGAATCTCATTCGCCGCGGCCTTCGTAGATGCTTGCGCGGCTGTCATCGGCCTCGTAAGGAAGGGCTCGATGGCTCGCTGCCCAGTGCCGCAGCCGAGCAATCCATTGGTTCGCGGGCACATCTTCTTGACCATTGCCAGCCGCGCTTTCCATGGCCAGCTTCTCCTCAAGTGTTTCCTGCACGAAAGTTGCGATATCTTTGCCTGCTGCTTGGGCTTGCTCCCGAAGCTTAGCTTCGGCTTCCGATGACAGTAGAACGCTGATGTTCATCACGTCTTCAATCCCAGCCCTCTCGCTCACGGCGTTGATAGTCGACAGGGTCGATGCCTTGCCACATGTCGGCCCCCAGACCGCGCAAGGCCAGAATGGGATCTCGCCCGTTGCCCTTTAGCGCGGGCTGAACAGTGATGTCCAGTTGCGTATCCTTCGGAACCACGATGGGTCCGTCGAGGACTAGCACTTCGCCGTCATATCGCCCGGTGATGCGTACCACGCTGTTGTCTCCTTCAGTCAGCTCCCGGAAGATTATACGTTCCGCCGTGCGTGCGATCAACCGCGACCGCTCGCTTACGCCCGCGGTTCCGGTCGTGTGCTACGGCCTCACGTCGATGTCGATCACGCCGTTGAGATCGTAGTCGCGGGAAAGGTCCTCACGCAGCTTCGTGTCCCACGCCCCGTGCAGGTCCTGGAAAAGGTAATTAGTGCCGCTGGAGTGGCGGTCGGAGAAGCGGTTGCCGTTCCTTCCTCCGTCGGAGCCGGCGTAGTCGGCCTCACCCGCGTCGATGTAGCTGCAGTCATCGAGGCCCAGTCCGTCGCCACGCTCGGACAATTCATTCGCGTCGCCGATCAACGGCACCTTCACGCGGATCGCCTCGCGGAAGGCGCCGTGATTGGGATTGGCCCGCGTGGTCTCGCCCCACCGCCCGTCCTTGTCGAGAGTGTAACTCCCCGCGCTCCACGCC
Organism: Planctomycetota bacterium; assembly: GCA_043806315.1. Classification (GTDB taxonomy): domain Bacteria; phylum Planctomycetota; class Phycisphaerae; order UBA1845; family UBA1845; genus SBAX01. Next base: position 12,421 of record JAZDHF010000054.1, read on the forward strand.
GGCAGGTACACGCGGTAGTGGCCGCCGCTCACGCCCTCGTCGCCGACCGACTGACAGATGAAATACTTCTGCCAGCGCCGCCCATCGATGTTGCGTTGCACCGGATACGACTCGTGAACCCGGACCTCCTCCCCGTACACATACGTGAACAGCAGCTCCGACCAGCCATACTCGACGAGGCGATCCGGATTGTTGAGGTTCGTCTGAGCGTTTGGAGCCGGCGCATCTAACGTGGTGTTGGTGGGAATCCACCGCGGCGGCGGGAGTGCTCCGCCGGTGAGGTTGTCATAGGCCGCCAGGGCGTTGCCGTACTCCTTGAGCCGGGCCAGACAATGCACGCTCTTCGCCTGACCCCGCGCCCGGCTGAGCGAGGGCATCAGAATGGAAATCAACAGCGAAATAATCGAAATGACCACCAACAACTCAATCAGAGTGAACGCGGCCTTTCGTCCTGAATCGCGTCGAAACGATCGAACCATGTGCGGCTTCCGATAATCTCCCGGCGGGATTGCGTTGAGCATCGCTCGAAACGCAGCCGTCGTAGAATGGTATCCGCAACCGGCGGGTAATCAAATCCCCGGCGTCAGGGCAGGTAGAGATTCCCGAGCGAGAGGGGGTCGTAGGCATTCCCGACGGCCCCCGACCAGGTGCTGAACTCCTGTCGTGAGGCGTCCCACCGGGTGATGTTAAATCCCCAGACCGCGTGGTCGTGCCCCTCCGGGCTGATCGCCCTCAGCGGAATGCGAAGTTCGGCGGTCCATCGTTGCGGTGTGGCGCCGGCTTCCAGCCGGTGAGCCGTCGCCACCTCGATATCCACCGCCCAAGGCGCTCGCGGTCCGCACGGGGGGTCCAGACCGATCCCCTTCTCCGTAAGGTCCGTCCCCGATCGCTTGACCGCGATGTGATACAGGTCACCCGGCGACCGGGTTCCCCCGTTGAGCGGGTCGATGAGCACTTCGATAAGGTCCTCGTCCTCGGCGGGGATCAGGTCATCATAACGGACTCCCTTGTGCCGCGCCGCGGGCGTCACCGTCCGGGGATCGCTCTCGCAGTTGACCGCCACATAAAGGTAGTCACGGTCGCGAAGGACGAATCCGATCGTCCTCGCCCTCGGACGCGCCGCCGTCTCACCGTCCGGCCCTCCCGGGTCGCCGGCGATCAGCCGAAAATCGCCGGCGGTATTGACGCTCCCCGGCGGCCAATCCGAGAGGTCGCCGTCGATACGGATCGGATCGTCCGTCGTCGCCGCGGTCAGCCAGGCGACCCTGGCCTCCCGACGAACCGTCTCGCCGTCCTCGGTCGCAAACTCAACGGGAATCGCCGACACGCCTTCCCCGCCCGCAGACGCCCGCGGCATCCGGGCATGAAGTGTCACGCGTCTGGCACTTCCCGGCACGATCGCCGCGAGGGTCGCGTCCGCCGCAGGCGCCGTCCATTCCGGCGGAAGCTCCGCCCATCGAACCGTTCCTGAAACCGGGGCCCGTTGCCGGTTGACGATCGTCAGGCCTGTCTCCAACTCGACCCCCCGCGCCCCCGGAGGACCCGCCGGCCGCGCTCGCACCCCGTCCACACGCAGGTCGATCTTCCTCGTCGCGAGCATGAATCGCCGCCAGGCCGCCGTCCGCACAAACGGCTGCGACGGTTCACCGCCCGCCTTCGCGGACGAGGCCCGGATCAGCTCTCCGGCCATGATCTCCCGTGCGGCTTCGAACAGCTCCGCATCATCGGCCCAACCGATCGGACGACCGTCGGCGAAGTGCGTCCGGTAGGCGTCGCTGCCCGCGTACACCGCCAACGACTCCCGCAGCGCTGTGGCCACATGTTCCAGCCCGTGCTCGCGCAACAGCCGAAGGTACGCCGCGTCCTGCATCCCGCGACGAACGTGTTTCAGACGCACCGATGCCACCGGCTCGTCCAGCCCGAACGCCCGACCGGGATACAACAACACCTGGGGATCGAAATCGGCGCAATCCTGCGGCGCGGGGCCCGTCGACGCCTCAGGCCAAGCATTCACCCGCCCGATCGACAACGCCTGGGCGCCCAACTCCTCCGCCTGCCACGGCAGCACCCGCGCGTAGGTGGACGGCGCGTGGATGGACGTGGAGCCGCTAAACGGCGGTCGGTCAGCCTCGACCCACGTTCGCCGCCCGTTCTTTCGCTCTTCGGCCATGGCCTCCACGTCGTAAAACTGAGCCGGAGGCATCCAAATGTCGACGTAGTCAGAGACATCCGCATACGGAGACTCCACCCATCCGTAAGGCCGCATGTCCTGCGGGAACCCCCTCGACGCCACCGGAACCCGTCGGCTCCCCGCGTGGACCGCATTCGCAAACTGTCCAATCGCGTCTATCGCGCCGCTAGAATCCGTCGCGCGCCGCGGCGCCACGGCGTAACACCGCTCCAACCAGCCCTTCTGCTCAAAGTGGATCGCGCACTGGGCGAGATACTGTTCAAGCATCGCTGCCGATCCGGACGATCGGCGACTCGAATCGGCGAGCTGAGACGAGTAGGCGCCGGCAACCGGCATCGCCCAAAGTCGCAACGCGACCCGGTTGAAGAACGCCCGCCCCGAAAGCAAAGGCTCCACCACCGCGTCGTACGCACCCCAATCGACCGCGACGCCGCCCGCCGCGTTGAACTTCACCGTCGGGCTCAGGTCGGGCAGCACCGGTGTCAGGCGGTGACTCTCCAGCACCCGAAGCGTGGAGAGCAGCAGCGCGTCCATCTCGCTTCGACGAGGATGATCGCGCCAATCGTCGGCGTTCGGCGGCGGGGACGAAGGGTCGTAGTGTACGTGGTGATGAAAGAGCGCCCGATGGTCAAGCTCCGCGAGAACGGGGACATCCGACTCATCCGGCAGCACGATGGGCCAGACCGTCATTTGAACGTCGACCGCGCCTACGACCGTCCCGGCGGAAAGAAGCTCCACGCTCGTCGTGTAGGTTCCTTCGGGCGTACCCTTTGGAATGGCGACATCGACCCAGAATGAGTACGTCCCGCCGGGGGCGAGCGTCGCCGGCAGCCCCCCACGCGGCGCCCGGATCGGCACGAGCACGTCCAACGGCTCAGGCGCCCGTAGACGCGGCGGGATAGAACGAATGTGCCATCCGGGAAACCTCCGCACCCCGACCGCGTGCATCCGATACAGCGTCACCGCGGAGGGGTCGATTCTCCCCACGGCGAAGGTCATCGGCGCGACCCGAACATCCGGGCGCTGAATCGCATCCCCATCCGCTCGGATGGCGAAGCAAAAGCTCAACGTCTCATTGATCGCCCCCGCAAGCCGGACCCGCGGGGTTGCTCCGCCGGGTTTCGATGGTGTGGTTTCGCGGACGGGAGAAGGTGCAGCGGGCGATGGATCGAAGACCCACACGTCCGCGCGGATGCCGCGGCCGCGGCAGCCCGACGTTGCCGTACCCGCGGCGACGACCGCGAATACCGCGAGCCGGCTGAACATCGCGGTGGCACGCCGACCCGACACGTTCGTTGTCCGTTGCTTACTCTTGGTCCACGGGATCCGCCTCGGGTGCATCGACCGGTCCTTCGGTCGGCGGAGGAGGAGGCGGAAGAGGCGGGGGCTCGACCGTCACCTTCGTGAAGGTCGCATCCAACGACTTCAGCCGATCCAGCGCCAGCTGCTGAAACGGTAGTGCGTTGAGCTGCGGATTGCCGACGATCGCGTTGAGGTGCTCGCGGGCCTTCTCCTTGTGGGACAAGTTCCCGTCGAGAACGAACTCGTTCTCCTCGACCGTCGCGAAACCGGAAAGGGCCACGCCGACGGCCAGAGGGTTGTCCGCAAAACGCGACAGCAACTGCTCGAACGCCTGCCTCGCCTTTTCGTTGAGGTCACGATCGGGCGGGACGGGGACTTGCTGGGCGAGGCGCAGCGCCTGCCGCCCTTGATCGATCAGGCTGGTAAGGACGAAGTTCTTGTTGGATACGTCCCTGGTGATGCCCTCCAGGGCCTCCAAGGATCTCTTGCCGACGTCGATGGTCTCGAAGCTGAGCTGGTTCCTTCGCCGCCAGACATCGTCCATGGCCGTCGCCCGCGAACGGAGTCCGAACGAAACCGCACCGACCACGACCACGACGGCCAAGCAGATCAGGCCGATCTGTTTGCCGTGCACGTCCAAGTAGTCCCGCGCGGACCGGAGGGCGAGCAACAGGTCGTTCTCTTTCAGTTCGTGACGTCGACCGGCTTTCATAATCCCACGGCCTTCGCCGCTCGCCTCCGCGGTCGGCCCCGTCCCCCGGCTTCGGACACCGCGCCCGGCCTTGAGCGGAGCACTGCATCGTACACGACTTCATCGTGCCTTCCAACCCGCTCCTCGACCTCCATCCGTCGAGAGTCAAACCGCCTGTGTGTGGACCATGCCGGCCATGCGGCATCAAGGCGTTGGGCGGCGGCGTTTCATTTGACAGCCCTGCCGACTGTTCCGTAGAATGTCCCCCGCGAGCACGAGCCGAGCACGAGCCGAGCACGAGTGAGACCCTTTCCCAGGCCGCAAGGCACGGGTGACCTGGTGGATAAATTACAACTTACAGAATTATCCGATATCCTCACAAAAGCCGGATTCGTGACACGGCTCGAGGGAGAAGACCGGCCCATCCGAGGGGTCAATACGCTCGGCGACGCGGCTGAGGGCGAAATCACTTTCCTGGCCAACCCGAAATACCTATCTTCGCTCAAGGAAACCAAGGCGTCGGCCGTCATCGCCCGAGCCGACGTAGCGATCCCGCTGGGGTTGTCGGCGTTGCGGTGTGACGATCCCTACGGGGCCGTCACGGTGGCGATCATCACGCTCCACGGCCACCGGCAACATCCTCAGTGGGGGCTGAGTCCTCAGGCCTCGATCGACCCCTCGGCCAAGATTGGAGCGAATCCGAATATTGCCGGAGGGGTGACCGTCGCCGCGGATGTCGTCGTCGGCGATAACTGTACGATCTACCCGGGCTGTTACCTGGCCGACGGCGTACGCATCGGCGACGACTGCACGCTCTTTCCCAATGTCGTCGTCTACAACCGTTGTGAGCTGGGCGACCGCGTGACGATCCACGCCGGATCGGTCATCGGCGAAGACGGCCTGGGCTACGCCCCGAACGGCGAGAAGTGGGTCAAGATTCCGCAGGTCGGGCGGGCGGTGATCGGCGACGACGTGGAAATCGGCGCCAACTGCACCATCGACCGGGCCACGCTCGGGCAAACCGAGATCGGCGCGGGCACCAAGTTCGGCAACGTCGTGGTCATCGGCCACGGCACGAAGATCGGTCCCGATTGCATGTTCGTCGGCCTGGTCGGCGTGGCCGGATCGGTGACAGTCGGGCGGCACGTGACCCTCGCCGGACAGGTCGGCGTCGCGGGTCATCTGGCCATCGGCGACGGCGCGATGGCCGCCGCCCAGTCCGGCATCGCCGGCGACATCGACCCCAAAGCCTCCGTCTTCGGTTCCCCGGCCATCCCCATCGACAACGCCAAACGCTCCATATACGTCTTCCAAAAACTCCCCGACTGGGTCCGACGGATCAAAGACTTGGAGCGCGAAGTTGCGAAACTCCGGGAAAAACTAAACGGGCAAGTCGATCCCACGGAAATCCGAGCCGCGCGGCGCAAGCCCGCGGAGAAGACCCCGAAACGGACGGGCGTCTGATCTGAGCCGCGACCGTGAGGAAGCGGACGTTGTAGCGCTACCCCTTGTGGGTGGCGCAGGTCAGAGCGTGGAGCGGGAGCGACACGACCGATCCGAGTGTTGACGATATGTCGCCCACGGTTGACGTGCGGTCTGATCGTTATTATCGTCCCCTGATGCTCGCCATGGATGGCAACTGCATTTACTGTACCAGACGGTTCGACGCCACACGGGGCGAAGGCGATCACGTCCTTCCCGCCGGGATCGGGGAGTTCGAGGGGGCGCGCCGGTTCCGTGGCGCTTGTCCGCAATGCAACAACCGATTCGGGCGGCATGAGCAGGAGCTTATACAGTGCGGACCGGACGCCATTTTTCGCTCGCAGACACACCCGAAGTCCAAACGCCTGAGGCGGCGAGGATGCACCCAGCTTCGCGCTGTTGACGGCGTGCCGACGCACGAGTTTACGGTTGAGCACTATGGGTATCCCCGCCTGGTCCGGCGGGCATCGGATGATCCGCAGACCGTCACGCCCATCGACGCGATGACTGTAAAGGACAAGGACGGACGAACGGTCTGCATACCGTTGTTCGGGGGAATGCGCGCCGGGGATGTCCGAAGCAAGCTTGATGCGGCCGGAGTCGACTTGAAGGGCATCAAGGAGGTTTTCTTCAGCGTTTCGGATATGCAGCAGTGGTCCGAGATCGGTCGCGAAATACTACCTGGTGCCAAGCTGACCGAGCTTCCCCCCGAAGAAAAGGGCGAACGCCCCGCCCGCGTGCGGGTTCAGTCGACAGTTACCGTGAGGTACTTTCAGGCCATCGCAAAGATCGCGTTCCATTATTACCTGACAACGACGCCTCGACATATGCGGGGCGATGAACCGTGCTTCCAGGACATTCGTGAATTCATCATGAATGGGGGAGACAACGAGCGTTTCTTTAGGAAACCCCCATTTGACTTCGCCCTGCCGGTCGGCGGCCTGCCGTCCGGCGGTGCCGTGCTTTCCATGAACTGGTGCCACGTTCTGGCCGCTCGTGATGAAGAAGGAACGGCGGTTGCCTACGTCCGTCTCTACATTGGTCCCCAAAACGTGGGGGAGGGTCACTACGTGACGCTCGGATCGCTGCCCACGAAGTTGCTCTTGCCGGATCCCGTTTGGGGACATGTTTACCTTCATGGTCCGAGTTCGAATCCGAAGCGGTTTGCGGGTCGGGTCGCTGACGCTTCAATCGCCCGTTTGCGGTGACGTTCTCCCTGTTCGCCCTCCGCCAGACACTGGCAAGAATGGCGACCTTGCGTGCCACCCCTTAGGCGTCGCGCAACCTCGAATTCGCTCGGGCGCCCCCCGCGATCGGTCCGCCAACGCCCTCTCGCCGATCACCCCGCGCGTTATATCACTGGATGACACGCCTGGGCGCTCAATCCGCGCGCGGGCGGGAAGGCTAAAATAGACGCGGCGAAAAAACGCCTAATACCAAACGAACCCAGTTACAAAACGATAATCCTATGTGGAACAATAACTTACGATTCTGTAAAGTGGATAACGAACCCAAACGAAGCCGATTGGCGCCCGAGTTGATCGAAAGGTCCGCTTCCTCACGGTCGCGGCTCGGTCCATCCGGTCGCTCGCGCTCGCGGCTCGGATCATTCGACAATCGACAATCGACATTCGACAATTGTCCCCGCAATGATGGATCGCTCCGAACAGTTTCGTCTTGGCATCATCGCCGGCGAAGGGCGGTTTCCCTTCATGGTCGTGGAAGGGGCCAGACGCGCCGGGTGTCACGTGACGGTCGTCGGGCTTCGTGGTTTCGCCGACGGCGAACTTGAACAAGGTGCGGACGTCTTTCGCTGGTCCGGCCTCGCCCGATTGGGGCAATGGATTCGCATCCTCAAACGCAACCGCGCCGATCGCGTGATCCTGGCCGGCGCGGTCCGCAAGACGAGCATGTACGGCCGATGGCGGCTGCTTCGCTTGCTGCCCGACTGGACCTCGCTTCGCTTGTGGTTCGGCCGCCTTTCGGATAAGCGCAATGACGCCGTGCTCGGGGCGGTGGCCGAGGAGTTCGCCCGGCACGGAATCATCATGCAGAATTGCACCCAGTACTCCGCCGAACACCTCGCTCCGGAGGGCGTGCTTACCCGCATTCAGCCCTCCGACGCGCGGCGGAAGGACGCCGAGTTCGGCTGGCGGCTGGCCAAGGAACTCGGCCGGTTGGACATCGGGCAGTCGGTCGCGGTCAAGGAGACCGAGGTCGTGGCCGTGGAGGCGATCGAAGGCACCGACCGCATGATCGAGCGAGCCGGCTTACTCGTGCCCCGCGGCGGCTGGACCCTGGTGAAAGTCGCAAAACCCAACCAGGATATGCGCTTCGACGTCCCCACCGTCGGCCCGGACACCGTCGCCAACCTGGCCAAGCACGGGGCGAAGATGCTGGTCATCGAAGCCGGTAAGACCGTGATTCTCGACCGCGAGGCCATGATCGCCGCCGCCGACCGTCTGGGCGTCGTGATCTTGAGCCTGAAATAACGCGGAGGCGATCGGGCAAGCCGAGCGTCGAGTCCCGGTGCGCCGGGACGACGTCAGATCGTGCGGACGGGGCGGCGGACCGTGTACCGGTTGCTCTCGTGGAATCCGTGGCTGGAGGTGTTCTTGAGGGGCGCGGACGCGTTGCGAGCGATGTCCGGTTCGCGGGCCGCGCCGCGAGGTTCAAGCCCGTTCCGACCGCTGCGCTGCTGAGGCCGCGTCATGATGCCGGGATACGGATGTCCCGGTTCGCAGAGGCCCCCAACGACCGGACCGAGGTGACGATGAAACAAATACAACCGAATGCCCGCAAGTTGACCGCCGTGCCGGTCAACGGGGAGAGACTTCGTCGCCTGCGCTCCGCGCGAATCGCGCTCACGCGGTGAGAAGTGATTCGCTTGTTTTGGGACTAGGAGTCCGGCAACACCAGCGTCTGACCAGGTTGGAGTGCCGTCGGGTCGCCGTGGACCAAAGTCCTGTTGAGAGCGAGCAGTTCTTTCCAGCGCTCGGCGTTTCCGAGTTGATCCTTGGCGATCCGATAGAAGCTGTCGCCGGCTTTCACCTTGTACGTCCGTTTGCCGCCGGCAGTCGTCGTTGCCGGGGTGGTTGTCTTCGCCGGAGCTGCGTTCGCGAGCTTCGAGTCGATATCCGCCGGCAGCGGCGGAATCTTCACCGTCTGGCCGAGAGCCAGCTTCGCGGGGTCGGTGATTCCGGGATTGGATTCGGCCAGGAACTTGGCGTACTTGGCATTCCCGTAGTAGGTCTGGGCGAGAGAGGCGAGGGAGTCGCCCGGCTGCACGCGATGGGTATCGACGGCGGCCTTTGCGAGCTCGGACTTGGAGTCGACGGGTGAACCGGTCGGCTGAGGCTTTGATGCGGCCACAGGCGAGGCCGGTGTGGGCGAGCCGAGCGCCGACGACTCCGCAGGCGTCAGCGGAGCGGGTTTGGGCGGATCATTGCCGGCCATCAGCGTTCGCGAGGTAAAGGCGGAATCGGGCGTACCCGTGGGTGCGGGCGACGGTGACGCGGGCGAGGGCGGCGCAGCGGGTGGGCGTTCAATCGAGCGCTCCGCCACCGCGGGCCCCGTAGCCGGAGGCGACACAGGCGGCTCCGCCTTGGGCTCCGTGGTCGTGGGCTTGTTCGGGAGGGTCGCCGGCGCGCTGGCGATCGTTTCCGACGTTGGCTGGGTCGCAGGCGGGCGCTCCTTGGGCGGGGCGACCGGCGAACGGTCTGCCGGCTTCGTCGCCAGTTTCGCATCCCGTGGTCCTGGGTTGATGGGCAAGCCCGAGCGCGACGCGGCGTCCTTGCTCGAGCTCACCTGACGCCCGGCGCCGGTCGGAGGTTGCTTGCCTGCGGGCGGTTTGGCCGCAACTTTCGCGGCGCTCGGCGACGACCCGTCGGTAATCGGTATCGGCGCTTCGGACTTCCCCCGAAACAGGAAGTACCCGCCGGCCACAAGCACAACAACCATGGATACCACGACACCGAGCTTTACGTCCGTGCGCATGATGAACTCCCTTCCGATTGGATCATGAAAAGTTCGACAACCTGGGGCAACACATGTGGCGTCCCTGCCCGAAAGCCGACCTCCGTGCGAGCACCGCCTCCCCGCCGCGACCGTTCGTTGCAGAAGCGACGTCGAATCGCGCCAACATCGGGGGCAAGTCTACACCACCCCAACAGCAGCGTCAAGTGCACGGCAAAGCACGAACCGCCGGGGTGGGGATCAACAGACGGGCCGTCCGCCATACGCTATAATCAGCCCCGATGGCCAAAGCCGATCTATCGACCGCCCATGACCGCGACCCCGTCGAATACGTCCTGGACGGCGGGCGACTCACCATCGACGCGTTCGATGCCGGCCTGGGAAAGCGGCTTCGCCTCACGATCGCCGACTCCGTCTGGCGACGCATCGAGGAAAGCTCACGGGCGGTTCAACGGATCGCCGCCGGCGACGCAGCGGCCTATGGAATCAACACGGGCTTCGGGCACCTTTGCACGACGCGGATCCCCCACGGCCAACTCGGGCGCCTGCAAACCAATCTGATTCTCTCTCACGCCGTCGGCGTGGGTGGCCCCGCCCCACCCGAAATCGTCCGCTGGATGATGCTCTTGAAGATTCACGCCTTAACCCACGGGGTCAGCGGCGTCTCGCGAGGGGTCGTTGAATGCCTGATGCGCATGTTGCAGGCCGATGTTCTCCCCCTCATCCCCACCCAGGGATCGCTCGGGGCCAGCGGCGACCTCGCCCCCCTGGCCCACATGGTGCTTCCCATGATCGGGCACGGGTTCGTTGAGGTGGACGGTCAGCGGCGGTCGGCCAAGGAAGCCTTCGCCCGCGCGGGGATCGAGCCCGTCACCCTGGGTCCCAAGGAGGGTCTGGCCCTCGTCAACGGCACGCAGTTTATGACCGCCTATGCCGCCGCGATCGTCGTTCGTGCTCGACGGCTGATGAAACACGCCGACGTGATCGCTTCCATGTCCCTGGAAGGCTGTGCCGCCAGCGTGAAGCCCTTCGATGAACGTCTCCATCGGCTCCGCCCTCATCCCGGCGCGATCGAGACGGCCGGCAACGTCCGCCGCCTGATGGCCGACAGCGCCATCCTCGTCTCCCACGCCGACTGCAACCGCGTCCAGGACCCCTATTCGCTGCGCTGCATCCCCCAGGTCCACGGCGCCGCCCGCGACGCCCTCCGCCACGCCGCGGCCGTCGTCGAAACGGAGATCAATTCCGTCACGGACAACCCGTTGATCTTCGATAATGACGAAGTCATCAGCGGCGGATCCTTCCACGGCGAGCCGCTGGCGCTGGTGTTGGACTATCTGGCGATCGCGTTATCCGAGTTGGCCTCGATCAGTGAGCGGCGGACCTATTTGTTGTTGAGCGGCGTCGCCGGTTTGCCCCTGCTGCTCATCCAGGAGAGCGGCGTGAACAGCGGCCTGATGGTCGTGCAATACACGGCTGCCGCCTTGGTGAGCGAGAACAAAGGGCTTTGCACACCCGCCTCCGTCGATTCCATCCCCACTTCGCTGGGACAGGAGGACCACGTCAGCATGGGGGCGCGTGCCGCGGTGAAGTGCCTACAGGTTTTGGAAAACACGGAGACCGTCCTGGCGATCGAGCAGCTTTGCGCCGCCCAGGCGATCGACTTCCGCGCTCCGCTGTTGCCCGGCGTCGGCCCGCGCACCGCCCACGCCGAGGTCCGCAAGGACATCACCCACGCCGCCGCCGACCGGCCTTTCGGCGAGGACATCCATCGGTCCCTGGCACTCCTCCGTTCGCAACGCGTCCTGCGGGCCGTCGAAGCACGGCTTGGCCCGCTCCAATGACCGGTGCGACCGACCCGGACATAGTTCCTGCGCCGAACGGTTGCGTCGGAGAGCTGTATTCACGGTTCGTTTCCCGGAACGGCCCGTGCCACTGCTCTTGAGCAGTGGGTTTCACACGAAGGGACAACACCACTGCTCAAGAGCAGTGGCACACATAGTCAATGGCACCCCGGCCAGGGACTTCAAGTCCCTGGTAGCGGATTGCCCTCTTCGCTCTTTCCGCCCGAAGGGCGGACGAGTTGGGGTCGGCGTGAAAACTGCTTGGCGCTGCGCACCGCCGCGCCCTCCCCCTCAGCCGGAAACACGGGCGCCGTTGGTCTTGCGCAGCGTGCCGGCACGAGTCACGGCGGGTTCATACCCGTCCGTTGGCGGACGGTCGTATACACAGGTTGGCCGTCAACCCCCCAGGGATCCAGCAGGATCTTGCGATCGAAAACCGGCGAATCGAAGGTGGCCGGACGATGGCAGTCGGGGCAGCCCAATTCCGGGTTGGTTGCGTTATAGCCCAACGAGAATTCCTTGGGCTGCACACCGTGGCTGAGTGCCAACAAGGGCCCGAATTCGACTTCCGCCATGCCATACTCCGTGGGGTCGAACGAACTCACGCCGCCCGGTGCTTGAGGATCCTCGTACCAGACACGGAGTCCTTTCAGGAGGACGGGGTTGGCCGCAATTTGCCGACCGTAACTATCCACACCATTCTTAAAGGCGGTAATGTACGTGAGGATCTCCTCATACCGGTTGATCTCCGGCTTGCCGTCCCCGTTATCATCGGTCGCCCCCCACCACGGGTCCCCTCCCGTAATTTGCCCCTGCCGCCAGACGGCGATCGGGGCGATGACGTCGTCGCTTCGATCATCCGGTGTGCCCTTTTGATCCCAATCGCCCCAGATGCAGTTCTGGTTCTGTGTTTCGGGGAAGAGTCGAAACACACCGTCGGAGTCCTCCTTGAATCCCAGACCGGCATACCAACGACTCTTATCGGGATCCGATGGGTTGAGCGGATCGGCGGAATAGAATGCGCTCGTCGGATATGAATAGCTGGTTCCGCCGAACGAACGGTCCTGGATCTCCGAGATGGCGGGGCTTACTAACGGGTACGGGATGTGGCACCCTGGACAAGACACAATGTCGATGGGCCCTCTCCCCGTGATCGGGTTGGTGATCAAGTGTATCTCCGCAGTCCCCGGCACGTCCGGGGCGTCGGGGTGCTTGCGCGGGTTGGGCTCGCCGTTGGAGAGCAGAGGCATATGGCAGTCGCGGCAGGAGCGGAAGTTCACCCAGTCGAGCTCGGGTCGAAACATGGTGCTGCGATTGTTTCCCTTGGCGAAATTGTGATCCAGGTTGCCGGGATGACAATAATTGCAGCCTCTGCTCTTATAGATGGGGATATCGTTCGAGGGGTCGTCGTCGGTCAGCTTGTTCCAACGTGCATAGTGGACGATCCGTTCATCGAACCAGGGATCGCCGCGCCTGCGCACGGCTGAGTCGTGACAGGGCCAACATACGACATCGCGCGGCGGGCGATCCACGGACCGCGCGATAAGATTCAAGACGCCGTCCGGCGCCTGTGCCAGCATCCCGAGATTCACACCCACCGAGTAGTCAATCTGAAGCTTCGGGTTCGCCGTGGTCGGCGGAGAGCCGGAGAACCAGCCCTGTCCGCCCGGTCCGGCGGCGGCATAGGCGGGAACGGGGTTTCCGCTATTGTCGACGAGGTCGGTTTTGGCGGCGAGGACGGCCTTGCGCCAATCGAGCCGCGTAAGATCGACCCGGTTATAAGGAACACGAATATTCTTCCACGTCGGGTCGGACAAGTGGCAGAAGAGACAATCCGGCTCGGCGATCCCGGTGATATCCCATCGCGCGAGGCTGATGTTGCCCGTGGCGGGGTCCATCTCCGTGTAGTCACCGTCGAGGGCCACGTCTTCCGCGGTTTTCCCGAGCAGTTCGTAGCCGAACCGACCGGTCAGCGGGTCGTAGAGGCGCAACCCGTCGCGGTCGAATTCTCCCGGTCCTCCTCCGGTATGACAGGAGCCGCATCCTCCGATCCACCCGAAGGTGGACAAGTCCATGTCCGACCCAAGTGCGCCCTGCTTGGGAGAGAGGATATTGGCGGTCGAGTTGGGAATACAGCGACCGTATCGCCCACCGCCCCGAATCCAATAGCGCCCGTCTCCATAATGGTCTTCCCGCATGATGATGTTGCCCTGGGCGTCGGTGCGACCTTCCTGGAACTTGATCCCATTGGTGATGCGGGCGATGTCATGGCAGGCGTTGATGCCGCAGGTCTGTTGCCCGCTGTACGGAACCGTGGAGTCGACATGAATGGCGTTCCCGAACGTGTCGCGTAGCGGAAACGGCAGGTGCCCTCGAACGAGCTGGAAGGCGCCGATATCTCTCAGATCAACGTCGCGATCGTCGTCCGCATCGAACACGCTGCGGCACTCGGTGAAGCCGGGGTCCTTGCTAGGTCCGGAGAGGGAAAGGCATATCTCCAAATACTGGAAGTCCCTCGGATCCACATAGCCGTTGCCGTCGAAATCGCCGGACGTCCCGACCAGTGCAGTCGCGCCCGCTCCGGTCTGCAACGCAGCCACCGTCGCCGGGAGTTCGGGTGCAGTCTGCACGCGATCCTGTGTGGCGTGCGGCCGGAACTCCGGTTCCTTGGGCGTGCGTTCCGTCACGCGTACGCCCGAGCCGCTGCCGAACCCCTCCGCCGGGCGGGGCCTGCTGTTAAGCTTGATCGCCACCAGCGCGATCAGAACGCACAATGCAATCGGTACAACAACCTTGGCCTTCATGTCGGAATCTCCTGTCGTGACGGGCTATCGTGCCCGGCGGGGTGGAAGCGCATCAGGACGGCCCTGCACGGAACCACCGGGCGGACGGACTAACCCACCAATCCCCTCTGTTCGAACAACGTGAGTCGTGCCCCTTTGACCCCTCTGTCTGTATCGGACAACTAAGGCGTTCATTGTACGTTGTGCTCGGGGAAACGCAAGGAGCGCCGAGGCCGTGTTTTTTTTGCGGGGTCTGTGACGCGGTCAAGATTAAGTGAGTGCACTTTATGATTATCGGACCACAGACTCAGGACTCTCAGACCGGTTCCTCGCGTAAACCTCATCCCCCCGCCGTTCAGCAGATAACCGCCGTGGCCGACCGCGGAACTTCGCGCCGCCGTACGGTGCGACCCTCGCTGACCTCGCGTGAGGGCGTGAGGGACAGCCACCGATTTCTCGCGTTTTGACGATGGGCGAGCGGTGTCCATGATGGTGTGGTCCGGACCCCCACCACCGGCCCCGGCGCTTCTTGCGTTTTTCCGAGCACAACGTACAATGAACGCCTTAGTTGTCCGATACAGACAGAGGGGTCAAAGGGGCACGACTTACATTGTTCGAACAGAGGGGATTGGTGGGTTAGTCCGTCCGCCCGGTGGTTCCGTGCAGGGCACGTCCTGATGCGCTTCCACCCCGCCGGTCACGATAGCCCGTCACGACAGGAGACTTCGACATGAAGGCCAAGGTTGTTGTACCGATTGCATTGTGCGTTCTGATCGCGCTGGTGGCGATCAAGCTTAACATCAGGCCTCGTCCGGTGGAGGGCTTCGGGAGCGGCTCGGGCGTGCGGGTGACGGAACGCACGCCCAAGGAACCGGAGTTCCGGTCGCACGCCACACAGGACCGTACCCAGACTGCACCCGAACCCCCGGCGACGGTGGCTGCGTTGCAGACCGGAGCGGGCACGGCCACACACGACTTCGACGGCAACGGCTACGTCGGCGCGCCGGACTATCTCTACTTTGAGACGTGCCTTGATCTGTCCGGCCCGGGCCGCACTGTACCCTTCACCGAATGCCGCACGATCTTCGACGCCGACGGAGACGAGGATGTAGATCTTTCGGATTTCGCCGCCTTCCAGCACGCCCGAGGGCACCTGCCCATGCCGCTGAAGGATCCGACCGGGCAGGTCATTACCATTGGCTCGACGCGTCCCTACAGCGGGCGGCAGACCTGCGGGGTGATCGGCTGCCACGATGCCGAGCACGTCTCTCAGGGCGCCTGGTTCCAGGACGGCCGAACCGACGTCGACCGCAACCTGGACATGCGGGATGACTACAACGACGACGGGCGGTTCTGGATCAAGAGCGCCGGCCGCTACGGCAGGTGGGGGCAGTCATTCCAGTTCCTTCTCGCCGCGAAGGAAAATGCCCGCCCGTCGGATATGGATCAGACCACCTTCGCCTGGGTCCGCGACTGCAGTGGTTGCCACCCGGGCGGAGGACCGGGAGAGCTCGATCGCGACAATAAGTTACACTACAACGAGAGTACGGCGCAGTTCGGATACGAGCTTCTCGGGAAGACTCCGGAACAAGTTGCTCTCGACGGCGACTACAGCCTCATCAACTACGCGACGGGGGCGGCGAGTCTGGCCCCGTGGGACGTCACCGGGCTGTCCGGTCCGGACTGCCTGAAGTGCCATCGCACGCAGCGGACGGTGGTCGGCGTCAACGACATGAACGTGTTGTGGCGGCGGAGCACGCTTGCGGCCGGATCTACGCTGGTGGACAACCTGGGCAATCCGGTCCCGGCGTTTGCGTCCGCGGGAACGGCGGGGCAGGGTTGGTTCTCGAATCGCACGGCGGCGGTCGCGGCGGAGGAGGAGTTGCCGCCGTGGGCGCATAGCACGGCCGATGCGCTCTTCATGGCCGACCCGGTTGCAGGACGGGGCGGCACGGCTGCGGCGCCGATCCTGCAGATCGACTACAACGTGGGCGTAACGGACGGCAGCCTGATGGTGCAGGAGGGCGGCGGGGTGGCGTTGACGCCGTACTCGTTGACCTGGCCGCCCAAGGATTACGCCTGCTGGGGGTGCCACCCGTATGGCACGGTCGCGGGCACGGTGTGGTTCGATGCCCGGGACATCCATTATCGCAAGTTCAATCGGCTCAACGATGCGGATCCGACGAACGACATCGGCCCATCGCAGAGCAGGGTTTGCACGGTTTGCCACGTCAGCAATCTCGACCACGACGCCACCAAGGGCAACAGCCCGCAACTGCACTATCGGGATCCTTTGGACTGGCAGGGATTCCGTACGTGCCGGAACTGCCATCTGACGCAGTTGCCGAACGGAGACCCGAACCCGTTGAAGCACCCGGAAGCGCCGGACGTGCCCGGCGACGACCTGGCGCACATCACCAATGTACGGATGCTCGAAGTGCTCTCGTGTCAGGCGTGCCACATTCCCTATGTCTTGGCTTCCTCGGTGTTGTTCCGCGACATCACCGTTCCGGGCAGCGTCGGGATGACGACGCGATACTACTCGGCGGATCCGCTGGACCCGAGCAATCCGGACAAGAGCCGCTGGTATCCGCCGCTGATCGAGAAGATGGACTCGGACGGCGTCGAGCGGCTGTTTCCGGCCAACATCTGGATCACGATCTACTTCGGGAACTGGGATCAGAACGGAACGCCGGAGGACCTGACGGACGATGTGATCTCGCCCATTCCGACGTGGCGGGTAGCACAAGTGGTCGGGCCGACGCCGCTGCCGATTCTCACAGACGATGACGGCGACGGACGGAAGGAGATCAATCGTCCGGAGGAGATCCTGGCCTACTTTGAGCGTTTGAAGCTCAATGACCTGAACGGCGTGCAGGTTTCCGCCAATCCGGTGTTGGTGCGTGGCAAGCGAGTCTGGTACGCCGATCCGGCCGCCCCGGGCGGCGTCAACTCGTTCGAGCATGTGGGCAGTGGGGTGGCCATGGATGAGTGGTATCCGTACCTTTGGGGCATGGACCACAACGTGCTGGCGAAGACGGAGTCGTGGGGCTCGGACCCCATTCCGGATGAGGGATGCCGGGATTGCCATCGTCCGGATACTCTCGATTCGCCGGTGTTCGACCGCCTGATCCTAGTCGATCCGCTGGATCCCGACGGGCAGACGGCATATGAGAAGGTGCGTACCATGACGGGTCTGAACCCGCCGTGATGTCGATGGGATGCGTTCGATATCGGTGTCTCTGCTTGGGGCAGGAGGCGTAGCGGCGGTTGCTCGCCGAGGCGACCACGGAGTAACGAAGCGATGGAAGCGGGGGAACGGGCGCGGATCAAGAAGACGCCGATCGAGAACAAGACGGTTCTTTGCGAGGCCTATGACTATTCCAAGAAGGTCTCCTTCTCCCGCGGGATGCGTGTGGAGCTGGATAACTGCGTCATGCTGTTCATTTCGGGCACGGCGAGCGTGAACGAAGCCGGCAAGGGGGTCCACCCTGGAGACATTCGGGCCCAGACGCGGCGCACCTTCCACAACATCACCAAGCTGCTGGAAAGCGAAGCAGCCGACTGGCATGACGTGATTCGGACCACGTGTTATCTGGCCGACTTTCGGTACTACGACCAGTTCAACGAGGCCCGCAACGCGTTCTACGCCGAGCAACAGCTCAATCCGCTTCCGGCGAGCACCTGCATCGAGGCGCGTATTTGCTGGCCTGAACTCCTCGTTGAGATCGAAGCGATCGCCATGATCCCCAAGGATCGCCCGGCATAGGCGCCGACACAGCTTCGCAGCGGTTTCTCCCTACCAGTACGCTCCGTCTCACCGTCGGAGGGGTGGCGTGGGGCATTCGCACCGCCCTGCAAGACCACTGAATCAGCAGGGTCCTCGAAAAGTGAGCAGCCCGACGACCGAGGCGGATTCCATCACCCTCGCAGGGCACGTCCCCCAGCGATGTCAAGCCGCTCTTTACTCTGCCTGCGATGCAGGACGGTCATAAAAAAGAGACTTGACGCGGAGTCGCGGAACCTGCATAATGTTCAACAAGCGTCTTACCGGCGAGCGGGTGGGTCAATTCAGATCGCTGAAGCCAAAAGCGTCTGGGCCGTTCGCCGGAGGGAGAGAATGCGATCGCGCGGGGGGCAAAGACCGTGGTTTGCGCTCGCGCGAAAAACGGCGCGAGCGATCACGTCGGCGCGGGGTCTTTCTGTCCTTGGGTCTGCGGGTGAGGGAGTGTGGGAAGCAAGCAGAGGGCTCGCCAGGCGCTGTCGTGCCGGGTGGAGGTGAAAAGATGATCGTGGTGATGAAACCGGGGAGCACCGGGACGCATGTCGACAAGGTCATGGAGGTTCTCGAAGACATGGAGCTTTGCGGTTGGTTGATCGAGAGCCCCGACCGGAAAGTCGTCGAGGTCCTGGGGGGCGACGGGCATCTGGATCGCGAGCGACTGCAGAGGGCGCCCATGGTCGACCGCGTGCTCGCCGACAGCGGTCCGATTCTCGCGGCTGGCCGCCAGGCGGAGGACAGGACGCTGGAGGTCCCGCTCGGCGAGCGGGGCTTCATCGGCGGCCGGAAGATCGCGGTCATCGCGGGCCCGTGCAGCGTGGAGACACGTGCGCAATTGCTCGAGACCGCCGTTGCGGTCAAGGAAGCCGGAGCCTCGGCCCTGCGAGGCGGCGCCTTTAAGCCCCGAACTTCGCCGTATTCTTTCCAGGGCCACGGCGAGCGCGGGCTGGAGCTGCTGGCCATGGTGGGGGAGGAGACGGGGTTGCCCGTGGTCACGGAAGTCATGCGCTGCGAGCACGTCGAACTCGTGGCTCGCTATGCCGACATGCTTCAGGTGGGCTCCCGCAACATGCACAACACGCACCTGCTCGCGGCCGTCGGACGGCAGCACAAGCCCGTCTTGCTCAAGCGAGGGTTCTGCGCCACCCTCGAGGAATTACTTCTGGCGGCCGAATACGTCATGCTGGAGGGAAATCGGAACGTCGTCTTGTGTGAGCGCGGCATACGGACGTTCGAGACCTACGTCCGCAACACGCTGGCCCTGTCGATCGTGCCGGAGATCAAACGCCTCTCCACGCTGCCCGTCATTGTCGACCCCTCGCACGGTACGGGACGGCACGATCTGGTGGCGCCGATGAGCAACGCGGCCGTCGCCTGCGGGGCGGACGGCCTGATCATCGAGGTGCACTGTTCGCCGCGGGAAGCCTGGACCGACAGTTTCCAGGCGCTTGGTTCGGAGGAGTTCCGGTCACTGATGAGCGGCCTCAAGCCGTTCGCGCGAGCCTGTGACCGCGAGCTGTAAACGCAGCGCCGGGCCGGCGCCTGACGGCGCCGACTGGTTCGAACGCTGGGGCGCAGTGATTCCCCTCAAGTCGACGAACCGCGTCGCGAGCGACCCGCGCGGTCTGGACCATTAGATGCCCGCAAAAACGGGAGCTTGGCGCGCGACGGTCCGGGCGATGCTGAGAATGGATACCGCGGCTGCCAAGGGGCGGATACGTTGGATTCGCCCGTCTTCGATCGTTTGATCCTCGTGAATCCGTGGGGTCCCGACGGGCGGACGGCATATGAGAAGGTGCGCACCGTGACGGGTCTGAACCCGCCGTGACTCGTGCCGGCACGCTGCGCAAGACCGACGGCGCACGTGTTCCCGGCTGTGGGGGAGGGCGCGGCCGGAGGCTACGCCGTGAAAGGGAGGTCGACGACCGTCGCGCAGATGGCGGATTCGCCTTCGCTAGTCATGGTCAACTGCGTTCCGGGGGTGGCGTGGGGCGTGCGGACGTAGGCCAGGGCGATGGGACAGCCGAGCGTCGGTGAGTGACAGGCGCTTGTCACCTGGCCGGTGGGTTTCGGATCCTCACCCCGGCCCTCTCCCTCGGAGGGAGAGGGGGTGAAGATTTGAGATTTCAGAGGAGGGACGGGGGGTCCCTCGAGGCGGAGGCCGACGAGCCAGCGGGCGACGACGTGGCGGGAGCGCATGCGTTCGACGACTTCCTGGCCGAGGTAGCAGCCCTTTTGAAAGCTGACGGCCCGATCGAGTTGCCGCGTTTCGGCGGGCAGGTACTCGTCGGTGATCTCGTGTCCGGGCCAAGGAATCCCGGCCTCGATGCGGCGGACCTGCACGACCTCATCGCCGACGGGGACGGCCTTACCTGAATTTACGTGCGTCCGCCACAAGTCCACGGCCTCTTCCGCGGGCACGAACAATTCGACCGCGAAGGGGCCGCAGAAGTCGTGGCGCACCATCAGAACCGCGACAGGCATGGAGCGGTTAGATGTTGCCGCAGCAAAGACCGCTCCTTGGCAGTTGCGGTTCTGTTTGTCCGCTCCCTCACGGTCGCGGCTCTGATCCGCGATAGACAAATCAATTGTTACGTGGTTCAGTTGCGCCATGGCTGCGGCGTTGGGCGCGCCGAGTTCGCCGAGTAGTGTCGCCGCCTTGGCACCGACCAACCCAAAGCGGACGAACTCCTCGCTGCGATCGGCGACCGCGACGTCCTCCGTGATGGTGTATTTCGCAAAGTGTTTCTTCGCGGTCTCCAGGAACCGACGATCGAGATCGAGCCAGATCGAATCGGCCCGGACAAGGAGGTTCAGGTCGAACAAGATCCGGCCTTGGATGTTCAGGGCGAAGGCGTAGTTGCCTTCGCCGCGTCCGAGGTTCTTGACTTGATTGGTGGTGAGATTGTGCAGCCACGTGGCACGGTCCGCGCCGGTCACTTCGAGTAGCGCCCGGTACGAGCGATCCACGAACGCAGGGCCGGCGTCGAGGGCTTGGCACTCCGTCTCCAAGGCGGCGTTTCGGGCCGCCCGCGGTTGAGCGTCTCCGATGACGCCTACTGCACCGCTATCGAGTTGAGTTTGGACGAACTCCCGCCAGCGCATCACGACCCCGCTATCAGCGACGACTCTTGACCGGCGGTCAGCATAGACTCGAGGAACCGCGTGGACAATTGTGGAAGCCGAGAGGGCCGGTTGGTTCATAAGTCATCTATTTACATGATGTTACGAACATCGTGCCCCTCAGGAACATTTTTTGGCGCGTTTGAAAAAAACTGGCGGAAGCGGGGTTGATATAGTACCGATTTAGTGCTATATGATGATAGGACGCGGCCTTGGGGGACGCGGGACGAAGGATCGCGATATGCTCGCACTGACGAAAAAGACGGACTACGCTCTCATTGCCCTCTCGTACCTTGCCAAACGCGTGGAGGGGGTGGTGAGCGCCCGGGAGCTGGCGAGCGTGTCGCGCGTCCCGCTGCCGATTTTGACCAACATTCTGAAGACCCTGGCCCACGCGGGGATGGTGGTCAGTGAGCGCGGCTCGGCCGGCGGTTACAGCCTCGCAAAAGCCGCGGAGTTGATCAGCCTGCACGAGTTGATCACGGCGATCGAGGGACCGTTTCACTTCGTGCAGTGCGTCGCCGCCGGTCCCGATTCGCCGGGCAACGCTTGCGGGTTGGAGCCTTGCTGCGCGATCCGCCAACCGGCCCACCGCGTGCACGGTCGACTGAAGGAGTTTTTGGAAACGGTCATGCTGGCCGAGCTTGTGGAGGCCCCAACGGTCTCCGTCGGCCTGCCCTTGATGAGTCGAGAACCCGTGCCTTTGCGACACACGCCTGTCAGGGAGTTCGCGAAATGAAGTCGGTCTATCTGGATAACAACGCCACGACGCCGGTCGATCCGCGAGTGCTCGACGCGATGTTGCCTTATTTCCGCGAAAAGTTCGGCAACGCGGCGAGCCGCAACCATCGTTACGGCTGGGTCGCGGAGGAGGCCGTCGATAAGGCCCGCGAGCAGGTCGCCAAGGTGATCAACGCCGGCAGCAAGGAGATCATCTGGACCAGCGGTTCGACGGAGGGCAACAACACGGCCATCCTCGGCGTCGCCCGCATGTACGCCGACAAGGGCAAGCACATCATCACCTGCCGGATCGAGCATAAGGCGGTCATTGACCCGTGCAAGTTCCTGGAGACGCAAGAGTACGAGGTCACGTGGCTCGAACCGGATCGGACGGGCCGGGTCAGCGTCGATCAGGTGAAGCAGGCGATGCGCGAGGACACGATCCTCGTGTCCTTGATGTTCGCCAATAACGAAATCGGCACGATCCACCCCATCCCCGAGATCGGGGCCCTGTGCAAGCAGCGCGGCGTCATCTTCCACAGCGACGCCACCCAGGCGTTCGGCAAAGTGCCGATCGACGTAGAGGCCATGGGCATCGACCTGCTGAGCCTGTCGGCCCACAAGATTTACGGCCCGAAGGGCGTCGGGGCGTTGTACGTGCGAAGGAAAAAGCCTCGTGTTCGATTGCAGCCCCTCATCCACGGGGGCGGGCATGAGCGCGGGATGCGCAGCGGGACGCTCAACGTACCCGGCATCGTCGGGTGCGGCGCAGCGGCCGAGATCGCTATGAACGAAATGTCCACGGAGAGCGTGCGAATCGCGGGACTGCGCGATCGCCTCTGGGCGGGGCTCAGCGAGCACCTGACGGAGATCAGCCGCAACGGCAACTCCCAGCACTGCCTGCCGAACACGCTGAACGTGAGCTTCCTCTACGTGGAGGGCGAGAGCTTGATGATGGGCTTTTCGGACATCGCGGTCAGCAGCGGCAGCGCCTGTACCAGCGCTTCGCTGGAACCGAGCTATGTGCTGAAGGGATTGGGACTGGGCGACGACCTCGCCCATAGTTCGATCCGGTTTTCGCTGGGGCGATTTACGACGGAAGAGGACATCGACTACACGATCAAGGAAGTCGTGAAGGCC
>JAZDHF010000055.1:0-14224 GCA_043806315.1 Planctomycetota bacterium
GTCATTGGCCAACTGCGGGAGTTCGCCGGCAGAATCCGTAACGGTGTTGAACACGCCGATTGGGCGACACGCCGGGAGCTCATTCGAACGCTGGTGAAACGCGTGGAGATCGAGAAAGAGAACGTGCGCGTCGTCTACCGCATCAGCCCATCTTCTCAATCAAAAGACCCCGACGGGGCAATTATGCAACATTGTAGGAGGGGTGGTCCGTCACCCACGAGGGGTGACGCTGCATTCCATGCTCGCGCCCTAGAGCCTCTAACAGAACCGGGAGCGCGAGCGACCGGTCTTGGGTTCTTCAGCCCTCGGGGCTTGGCCCCGCGCTCGGGGTTCTGTTAGACGCGCTCAGTTTTTGTCGTACAGGAATTGCAGGCCGAGGATGTAGGAGCCGGTGTCGGTCTCGGCGCAGTGGCGCACGACGGCCCGGCCGTGAAAGCTCATTTCCGGCTCGTGAATGGCGACGGCGAGTTGCAGGCCGGGGACCAGTTCCTCGTCGGCGCGCACCCCGATCCCATCGACGCGGAGATTGATCGAGGTGGCGAGGGCGTAGCGTTCGCCGCCGTTTTCATCGGGGATCCATAGTTCGACGGTGCCGGGGAAAGGCCAACGCAACGCGCGGCGCCGGCCGTTGGCGTCGGCGCGCGAGGCCCACGACTGCCGGTTGGAGAGCAACTCGCCGACCGCCTGCTCGGTCAAGGCGCAGATTTCCGCAGTGTCCATTCCCCACCTCCCCCCATCGAAGGACTCGTGTCTACCCCTTACGTACGATACCCGTCGCGTCGCGGGGGAGGGACGGCCGGTTATAGGCGGGGTTATGGGGACGCTGCCGCGTGTTCGATGCCCTGATATACTCGCGCGGTCTATCGTTGTGGCCCGGCCGCATCGTGGCCCAGCCGCCCTCGGCTGGGGAGCACAGCGGGGGCCGCTGTGCCACAGGGCTTGATGGCGGAGGGAGCAGCAAAATTTGCTCGATGAACGATCGAAACAGGCGCTCCTCACGCGAGTCCAGCGGATTCCGATCGTGGAAACGCTGGGCATTCACATCGAGGAGTTCAGCGAGGGCTACTGCAAGGCCGTCGTCCCGCGCGACCTCCGCTATGACGGCGTCTTTGAGTCCTTTCACGGCGGGCTGCTGATGACCGTCGCGGACAGCATCGCTTGCTTTGCGATCATGACCCAGACCGGCCCCGACGAACCGCTCACCACCACCGATATGAACATCCGCTTCCTCGCGGCGTGCCTGACCGATGTCACCGCAGTGGCCAGGGTCATCAAATGCGGCCGCATGCTCTGCCCGGTGGCGATCGACCTGTTCGACGCCAACGGCGTCCAGGTCGCGGTGGCGCAGGTCACGTATATTCGGCTTCCGAAACCGCCCGACCGATCGTAGCCCGGGCGGGTTCGGGTTATACTGCGGTTGCGTGAGAGTCGCGGGCCCTGGGAGTTGGCGGCCGCCCCCCTCACCCGACCCTCTCCCCCCAAGGAGAGAGGGCTCTCCAACAAGGGAGCAATGGTATGTCCGGCGAAGGCGGCTGGTATTACGTGAGGAACGGCCAGACGGTCGGGCCGATGTCGCGGGAGGAGTTGATCCACGCGATTCCGACGGCGGACGGACCCGCGACCCTTATTTGGGGGCCGGGGGTCAACGAGTGGACCGAGGCGAGGCATGTCGTTTCCCTCGGCGCCGGCGCGACGCACACCACGGCCCCGCCGCCACCGCCGAAAGCTCGCCGCGCGGACGAAATCGACTACGAAATCTTCGGCGACGACATGCAGTTCGTGGAGGTGACCCTGGACCCCGGCGAGGTGGTGATCGCCGAGGCCGGCGGCATGATGTACATGTCCGACGGAATCGAGATGCAGACCGTCTTCGGCGATCCCGGCAAGGAGCAAGGCTTCCTCGGGAAGCTGGTGGACGCGGGAAAGCGGATCGTCACCGGCGAGTCGCTGTTTCTCACCACCTTCGGCGCGGCGAGCAATAAGCGCGAGCAAGTCGCATTCGCCGCACCGTATCCCGGCAAAATCATCCCCATGCACCTCGATGAACTGGGCGGCGAGTTGATCTGCCAGAAGGAGGCCTTCCTCTGCGCCGCCCGCGGCGTGCAAATCGGCATCGCGTTCCAGCGTAAGATTCTTGCGGGTCTGTTTGGTGGAGAGGGATTTATCCTACAGCGTCTCACCGGCGACGGCATCGCCTTCGTCCACGCGGGCGGCACGATCCACCGGCGTGAGCTGGCTTCGGGCGAGACGCTCCGGCTGGACACCGGCTGCCTCGTCGCCCTTCAGCCCTCCGTCGATTACGACATCCAGGTGACCGGCGGGATCAAGAACGCAATCTTCGGCGGGGAGGGGCTGTTCCTGGCGACGCTCCGCGGGCCCGGCACGATCTGGATGCAGTCTTTGCCCTTCACCCGCCTCGCGGGCCGCATCCTTGCCAACCTCGGACCGCGCGGCGGCAAGGACGAGGGGTCCTTGCTCGGAAACTTCGCCAATATCTTCGAGAGACGCGGCTGACTACAGTCGGTGAGCCGCGCGCCGGGAACCGATCGCGAAGGCAGGCATGGATCAACGTGGCCATCAGCACGAACTACGCTCCGTCAGCCGGTCCATGGCCGCCACGGGTCTGCTGATTGGCTTGACCGCGTGTGATGCGACGATGCCCTCGGCGCGGATGCAGAACGGCCTCCATCTTCCCGCGCCGGCGAAGGCGGATGTGACGCCCGGTCCGGAACGCCTTTCCCGCGACGAGCACGGAGAGGCCTATACGCTCTCGGCCCGGACGCTGATCCCGATCGCCTTTCCGCGTCAACCCAACATCAAATCGAGCTTTCAACGGTTCAAGTCCGAAGAGGCCCGCTATGATTTCTTCGTCGTGTCCCGGGATTCGCTCACTCCGCGACTAAAGAGCCATAACAAGTTCAACGAGGCCCGCGAGGTGACCGCGCCCGACGAACAGCATCGCGTGAGGACCGTCACCCGGGACCGCAACCACTCCGTCGAACTCTCCGTAGAGAAGCAGTTCTTCGACACCACCCAACTCAGCATGGGCGTCGGTTACGACACTACCGGCGGCGATCCGGGCATCGGCAACGAACCGTTCGTTTCCGCCGATCTGCGTTATCCGCTCTGGGCGTCGCGTGAGAAACTCGAACGCACCAGCGAGGACATTTTCCGACGAAACGAACTCAACGACGCCCAGCTCGACTACATCAAAGAGGTCCGCAGCCGGCTTCAAGATGCGCTCTTCAAGTTCCACGAGGTCGTCCTGCTTCGAACCAACGTGGACCGGGCCGAGCAATGGCGACTGGATCTCGTCGCCCTCGCAGAAAAGTTGCCCACGGCCGCGGCGCATGATACGGCCGCCGACACCCGAAGGCTCGAAGCCGAGATCGCCAAGGTTTCGGCCGAGCATCGCAACGTGGCGGGACGATACGAGATTGAGCTTGCCCGGCTCAAGAGCCGATGCGGCCTGCCGTTCTTCGCCCAGGTCGAGCTGGCGGACCACCCGTTCAATCCCTTCGAGGGGATGGACCATGAGGCGCTGTTGAAGGTCAGCATCGACACCGATCCGGAGATCGCAACGCTGCGCAACGCGGTGCGCAATGCGGAGGTGCAGCTCGATCTCGCCCGTCGAGGCAGGTGGGACATCGCTCTGCTGCTGAACGGAAAGTCCAATCTCGAAGGGCGAGGCACGACCAACGGGATCTCGGACTGGTCCGTCTCCACCGGCTTTGAGATCAGCGCCGTCGATCCGCGGGTCACCACTAGCCTGACGCGCCAGGCCCAGGCCAACATCGCCCGCTTCAACCAGGCAATCGCGGCGCGGGAGAACGACATCTTCACCACCACCCTCGAATCTCTCGTTCGCCTGCAGACGATCGGGGAGAGCCGCGATCAGCTTATGGTGAGTCTTCCCAAGTATGAGGCGGACTACCGAACCGGGGTCGAGGAATACCTGGCCGGGCGCATGAACATCGACGACCTTCTTAGACGCCGCGAGAACCTGGGCGACCAGATCGAGGAGATTGCCGAGGACACTTACCTGCTCGGCGCCAACGTCGCAGAGTTATGTTCGGCCACGGGGAAATTCTTCGAGCTGCTGGACGGCGCACCGGCGGGTCCGTGAGTCCTATCCACACGTCGAGGGCGTGTAGAAGGCCCAGAGCTTCCCGGCGTGACACGCCCTCTGGATCGCGGCGCGAGGCCGGTCGCGGACGCGGTTCGAACCACCTCCGCCGATCGAGGCGCATACCCGACCTGGGCTCACCTTCCTTTCGTTGGTCCGCGAAGCGACCGTGAGTCCCGGCGCGCCGGGATAGCTCGGTTTTGTGAGAGTTCCTTATTCCGGCTTCCGCCCATCCGGTATCTCGCGTGGCGAAAATAACTCTGTCGTAACTTCCGAATACCGCTTGTATGCTGTACTCTGCGCGACTGGTTCGCACACAGGAGGATGAGCGTGCTCTTCAGGACTTGGATGTTCCGTACCGTCTTTGCCCAACTGTTCATGCGTCTCAGCCGGAGGAGCGCGACCGCCGCTCTCGCGGCTCTGCCTCCCGTCATCGGCCACGTGCATCGACCTCGGCGGTTCGCCGCGAAGGCTGCCGCGAACGTTCTTGGCGCCGTCCTCGTGGTCGCAGTTATTCGCTCCGCTGCGGGGCAACCCACGATCTTCGAGACGCCGCTGAGCGAACGAGTCGTCCACTATACGATCAAGGCCAGGCTCGACGATCAGACCAAACATTTGGACGGCGATTTGACGCTCGTGTGGAACAATCCCTCCAACGATCGCGTCGGCGAGTTGCAGTTCCACTTGTACACAAACGCCTTCCGAAACACGCGGTCAACCGCCCTGCGGGAGACGCTCCACGGAAAGGCGGTCAGCTCGTCCCGCTCGCCGGCGAAAGAAGTTGAGTGGGAGGAGGACGACGGCTGGGGTGGGATGAACATCGTCCGAATGGAGGTCGATGGGCTCGACGTCACCGACCGGGTCACCTTCTTCCAGCCCGACGACGGCAACGCGGACGATCGCACGGTGATCCGCGTGCCGCTCGTCGATCCCGTCGGTCCCCGCGCGCCCGCGACGATTCATATTGTGTTTGAATCACGGATTCCTCAATGCCACATGCGCACCGGCTGGTGGCAGGACGACTTCTTCATGATGGCCCACTGGTTCCCGAAGATCGGCGTGTATGAGGGACCGGGCACTCGTTTCGTGCCCCGCGACGCCGCCCACGGGCAGTGGAACTGCCATCAGTTTCATGCCGCCACCGAGTTCTACTCCGACTTCGGAGTGTTCGACGTGGAGATCACTCTGCCTCAACGGTACGTGGTGGGGACGACGGGGTTGATCGTCGAACGGCGCGGCAATGACGACGGATCCCAAACGATCCGGGCTCATGCCGAGGACGTGCATGAGTTCGCGTGGGTGGCCGACGCTCAGTTCCGTGAGGCGAGCGACCTGTGGCGCAGCCCCCAAAGCGGGCAAGAGGTGAAGATCCGACTGCTGTACCAGCCGGATCACGGCGGCGTGGTGCACAAGTACCTCGGGGCCGTCAAGGATACATTGGATCACGTCGATCAGTGGCTGGGTCCTGCGGCCTACCCGTACCCGAACATCACCGTGGCGGACCCTCGCGCCGGCAGTGGGGCCGGCGGAATGGAGTATCCCAACCTGATCACCGGCGGAGCATATTGGTGGTTCGAACAGCTCTTTGGGAAAGGGGCGAGACCCGTGGAATTGGTGACCATCCACGAGTTCATGCACCAGTTCTGGTATGGGATCGTCGGCAGCAACGAGTTCGAGGAGGCGTGGCTCGACGAGGGTCTGACCGCCTACAGTGAACAGCGCATTAGCGCATCGCTCTTCGGCGCGGATCGCTCGTTGCTCAACTGGTGGGGCGTCCGCGCCGGCTCGACCCTGATCTCGCGGATGGGGTACACGTGTTCTCGGAGCAAGAACGATGGCGCCATCGCCGATCCGACGTTCGCCCACTGGTATTTGTGGATCGGGCCCAACCTGGCCTATAACAAGAGCAGCCTTATGTTGATAACCCTGGAGAACTACCTGGGACGCGAGCGCTTCGACGCCGTCATGAGGACGTACTTTCAGCGTTGGAAGTTCCGCCATCCCTGCCGCGAGGACTTCGTGGCCGTCGTCCACGAGGTCGTGGGCGAGGACCTCGACTGGTTCTTCGACCAAGTGCTCCGCGCCAACTCGTCGCTGGACTACGCGGTGGCCGCGATCGCGAATGTTCCGGTCGAAGCCCACGAGAAGGGCATCCTCGGCGATGAGCTTGGCCGTCACGAGAAGAAGGAACATCAGGGCGAGGACGACGAGGAACGCAACGGCGATGACGATGACGACGAGGACGGACTTTACCGGAGCACGGTCGTGTTCCGCCGTAACGGGGATCTCGTCTTTCCCGTGGAGACGCTCATCGAGTTCGCCGACGGGCGCGTCGTGCGCGAGACCTGGGATGGGCGGGAGCGCGTCAAGGCGTATCGGTTCGACGACTCGCCGAAGGTCGTGCGCGCGGCCATCGACCCCGACCGCCGCGTGCCGCTGGACGTCGACTACCTCAACAACAGTGTGCGTGTGGAAGAGAACCGATTCGTGACCGATAAGTACACGCTGAAAGGGTTCTTCTGGATGCAGAACTTCCTGCAGTTCTTGAGCATCCTCGGGTAGGGTGCGCCGCAAACGCGCCCTTCGGCTGATGACGATGTCCCCCTGGTCCGCTCTAAGAATCGGTCTTGCACGCGTTGCGTTGCACAAACGCCTCGTGCTTTGGCTCTACCTATGCAACGTCGTTTTCGCGGGCGTCTTACTCTTCCCGTTTCGAAACGTCATCGGCGAGATCGGCAAGTCGGATCTTTCCGCTGACCTCGTCTCCGGATTCTCCCTCGATTCCTTCATCGACTTCCTGAACCGCCATACGCTCTCGTTCAAGACGCTGGGCTACGCGGCTTTGGGGCTGGGCGTCGTGTATCTGCTCCTGTCCATATTCCTCACCGCCGGGATCGT
Source organism: Planctomycetota bacterium (assembly GCA_043806315.1). Classification (GTDB taxonomy): domain Bacteria; phylum Planctomycetota; class Phycisphaerae; order UBA1845; family UBA1845; genus SBAX01. The sequence goes on from JAZDHF010000055.1 coordinate 7,025, forward strand.
CACCGCCTTGGCCTGCGATCAGCGAGTTTCCATGCGCCGGTTCCTAACGGGCGCGGGCCGAACCTTCGGTCGATTTGTCCGCCTCTTCGTCTTTTTCCTCCTGGTCATGGGATTGCTGGGAGCGGCGTATTCCTTCGGACTTGCGCCGCGGATTGATGCTTGGCGCGAGGCGGCTGCGACGGACCGGTCCGCGTTCCTTCGCCAGGCTCTTGGTGTGGTCTTGCTCATCGTCGCGGGCTCGCTGACGGTGATGGTCTTCGACTACGCCAAGATCCGCGCCGTCGTGGACCGGCGCCGCGGGATGTTCCGAACCCTCTTGGCCGCGTTCGCTTTTTGCCTACGTCGAAGTCTGCACGTCGTCCCGCTGTTCTACCTGAACGTCCTGATGGTGGGCGTACTCTTCGGCGCCTACCTTCTCCTGGAAGGGTTCTTCTCCAACGCAACGACCCTTTCCCTATGGAGCCTCTTTGTGCTCCAGCAGTTGTTCGTCGTGGGTCGGGTCGTGGCCAAGCTCTCGTTCTTTTCCTCCCAGCTTTCGTACTATCGCGGCGTGGGGGTCCCGGCTGATTCCCTGTCGGTCCCCGTGCCAAGCGCGGAGCCGAAACCCATGCCGCTTGCGCCGACGACGGCTCTGTAGTACTTTCTCAACGATCGACCTGCGCGCCGATCTCTGGGGCGGCGGGCGGCGTCAACCGGCGGGGCATTCGGGGCAGTCACCTACTCTTCAGTCCGTCGGGGCAGCACCGAGCCGTGCTTCACATCCTCCGCTTGGAATCACGAAACTTAGATGATGCGCGCAATGAAAGCAGTGAAGCCGGTCCCACATCCCCCGCGACAGGTCACCAAAAAGCGGATGGGGTCGCAAGCGGCCCTCGTACGACTGGTACCGGGCTACCGCACGCTCCAGAGCCGCGAGCGACGCCTCAAGGGTCACATCGGGCGGCGGGTTCAGCTTCGGATCGATGGTGTACCCCGGCGGAATGCCGTGTCGGAACGTGTATCGCAATAACCGCTTGCTGAGAAAAAAGCGTTTGAAGCGATGGCGGCTCAAGTCGAGCCCGTCCATCGACCCGTTGATCGTGTCGGCCAAGTGCCGGCAGACCTGAGCCAACGTCCAGTTGCCGACCGTCCGATGGGGACCGTCCGCCAACGAGCGAACCTCCACTACGATGTCCGGCAGCCCGGCGAACGTCAGAACTCGGCGCTGCATGTGCAGCCCGCCCTCGGCAGACGCGGCGGCGTGGGGAGACCGGCAAGTGCTTTCGGGGTCGTCCCTGTGTCGCGCCCGCGTGGCGGAATCAGGTGCAGACGGAGCAAGGGCCATCCAGACGCCTCCTCGTATGGGTGTCGCTGCAACATCCTATTTCCGACCGCCCCGGCCTTCAACCTCCGAACCGGCGTTTTCGGCGCCGCCCGCGCCGACCGCCGCTCTATGGCGGTGTCAACCCCATGACACTGGGCGCAAAGCGGCCCAAAAGATGAAGGATCGCGCAGGCGTACGCCCCGGCGAGAAGGTCGTCGCCGACGACGCCCCAACCGCCGGGCCAATGCTTCTCGATCCACGGCGCGGGAGGGACCTTGACGACGTCGATGCCTCGCTGGACCAGGAAGGCGATCAGCGCCAGTCGCCAGGTGAAGGGAAGGAAGGCCACGGCGATGAGGAATCCGGCGATCTCGTCCCAGACCAAGAGTCGACTGTCTTTCGTTCCGAGGACGCGATCGCCCCAATCGTGAAGAGCGACGGCCGTCGCGGTGAAGGCGAGCGTAAACGCCGTGTACGCGGCAGGCGGCCACGCGTGGAGCAGGTAGAACAGAGGGATGCCCACGACGGCGACCGTCACCGTTCCCGAAGCGGGCAGATGACCCAGCGGTCCGAGCGATGCGACGGACAGCAGGAAGCGTTGATACTTTCGAGGGAGTTGCGTCACGGGCACATTCCTTTTTCGACTCGTGGGTCGCGAAGGACCGAGGAAAGTCGGCCCCCACGCTTCATCCCATGCGAACGGCGACATCCGAAAACGCAGGGGTAACGCTACGGTAACATAGATTGGCGGTCGTTGCCTTGGTCGCCGAAGAGAAGGTATAAACTACCATCCGGCAACGCGAGTCGGAGGGGCTCCTTTCCCGGGCGGGGACGTGCGCTTCGGCTCGATCGTTTTCACCTAAAGGATGAGTTGTCCGTTGAGGGACGGTCGTCGTTTGTTTTTTTGGAACAGGGAACCCGATTCATGAACAGTCAACTTCAGGACATGGCGAGCGGTGGGGATGGAATGGGGCATCAGTCCCGAACAGTCGGATCGCGGCCTGGTCGTCGCATGTTGACGACCGTGCTGCTCTCGGCCCTTGCGGCGGCGTTGACGTTGGCGTCGACGGTTGCGGCCAAAGCGCCGCCGGGCGCCGAAGGCGCCAAAGCGCCGAGGAGGCTCGGCCCGCCGGCGGCCGTCCCGTCCGCGGGGGAGAAGCGCGAGCTTAAGCCCGAAGGCGCGGTCGTGCCGATCCCGGCGTCCGAGGTCAAGGGACCCCATCCAGTCATTAAGGCCGACGAGACCACGCACGACTTCGGAGCGGTGTGGGTCGGTCCGCCGCTGAAGCACGCGTTCAAGATCAAGAATGAAGGCGACGCGCCGCTGGACATCTCGAAGGTCCGGCCGTCGTGCGGATGCACCATCGCGGGCGACTATCCGAAGAAGCTCGATCCCGGGCAGGAGGGCGAGTTCCCGTTCTCCCTGATGAGCACCAAGTTGCGGGGGACGTTTGAGAAGGGGATCACCATCAGCTCCACCGACCCGGTGACGCCGGAGTTGCGGCTCAAGCTGCGTGGCGAGGTGAAGCGTTACATAGAGGTCATTCCGTCGTCGGCCAACTTCGGAAAGGTCACGTCGCAGGAGCCGCAGGAGCGGGTGGTCAGCATCACCAACAACCGGGACGAGCCGTTGAAGCTGACGTTGGTTCCCTCGACGGACGGCAGGTTCAAATACGACCTGGTGGAGAAGACGCCGGGCAAGCAGTTTGATCTGCACGTGACCGCGGCGCCGCCCTTCGAGGAGGGAACGCTCAAGAATACGCTGACCATCAACACCAACGTCGAGCAGCAGAAGGACCTCCAGGTGGAAGTGCTGGCGACGGTTCCGGCGCGGCTGGAGGTTCAGCCGACGGTGGTGACGCTGACCAGGGCCAAAACGGAAGGGGCCCCGGTCGAAGGGTTGTCAAGGGTGATCAAGTTCACCAACTACGGCAAGACGCCGACGAAGATCCTCGAGGCGACGGTGGACGACCCGGCGGTGTCCGTAAGCGTGACGGAACGGAAGGCGGGCGAGGCCTACACGATCCAGGTACAGTTGCCGCCGGGATACGACCCGCCGCCGCCGGGCCGTACGATCACGCTCAAGACCGACGACGCGCAAAAGCCGGTCATCACCGTCCCGATCCAAGCCCCTCCGCCGCCGACCCCCACGGTCGCTGCGCGGCAGAAAGCGAAGCCGGTCGAGTCGTTGGTCGGGCAACCGGCCCCGACGTTCAATCTCGAAACGATCGAGGGCAAGCCGCTCAACAGCCAGACGCTGGCGAACACGGTCACGGTGTTGGACTTCTTCGCCCCCAATTGCGGCTTCTGTAAGAAGCAGATCCCGCGCATCGAGCCGATCCGCGAAAAGTACGTCGAGAAGGGCGTGCGCTTCGTGAACGTCAGTCAAAAGATGGGGGCCAAGGAGTTCTCCAAGGACGAGGTCCTGGACATGCTCAAGGGTCTGGGTTTCAAGGGCGAATTGGCGCTCGATCACACAAACTCGGTCGGTCCGCTGTTTCGGGCGACCAGTTACCCGACAATGGTGGTCGTCGGCAAGACCGGCAAGGTCGAGGCCGTCAACAGCGGCAACCTCGCCGACTTGGAGTCGCGCTTGACGGGCCAGCTCGACGCGCTGCTGGCGGGAAAGCCGGTTCCGGCCGATACGCCTGCAGTGCCGCCGGCCCCGGCTCAGGCGCCGTCGCCGGACCCCACGAAGGGCACCGCGAAGGACGCGGCAAAAGATAAAGGGGCGGAAGCGCCGAAACGCGCGACCCCCGAGGACCTGGTGGGTAAGCCGGCCCCGTCCTTCGCCCTGACCACATTGAATGGAAAGCCGCTTTCCAACGCGGAGCTGGCCAAGGCCCCCGCGACGGTGCTGAACTTCTTCGCTCCCAACTGCGGGTTCTGCAAAAAGCAAATCCCGCGGCTCGAGACGGTGCGCAAGACGTATGCGGAGAAGGGCGTCCGTTTTGTGAACGTGGCCGAGAGCATGGGCAAAGCGTTCAGCGAAGAAGAGACCGTCAAGATTCTGACGGACCTGGGTGCGCAGTTGGAAGTGGCCCGCGACCCGGAGAATAAGGTCGGCCCGCTGTTCAACGCGACGGGTTTTCCGACGATGGTCGTAGTCGGCAAGAGCGGAAAGGTAGAGGCCGTCAACGTCGGCAACATCGCCGATCTCGAGACGAAGCTGCAGAGTCAGTTGGACGCTTTGATCGCCGGCAAGCCGATTCCGGCAGCGCCTGCGGTCGCGGTGGCCGCACCCAAGGATGCGCCGACCACGCCGCCCGCCGCACCAAAGGAAGCCCCCAAGCCGGCCGCCCCCGCGGAACCGGCAGCGCCCAAGCCGGCCCCGGCATTCGCCCTCACCACCGTGGATGGGAAGCCCTTGTCCAACGCGGAGTTTGCCAAGGCCCCGGCGACAGTGCTCAATTTCTTCGCCCCTAACTGCGGATTCTGCAAAAAGCAAATCCCGCGGCTGGAGACGGTCCGCAAAACCTACGCGGACAAGGGCGTGCGCTTCGTGAACGTAGTCGAGACGATGGGCAAGGAGTTCACCCCGGAAGAAACGCAAGCGATCCTTAAGGAACTCGGCGCCGGGCTCGAAGTCGCACACGACCCCGGCAACAAGGTTGGCCCAGGGTTCGGAACGTCCGGTTTCCCGACCATGGTTGTCGTCGGCAAGAGCGGGAAGATCGAGGCGACCAACGTGGGCAACATCCCCGATCTGGAGACGAAGCTGGCGGGCCAGTTGGACGCGTTGATCGCGGGCAAACCCATTCCGGCGGCTGCAGCCGCCGCGCCGGCGGCGGCTCGGCCGACGCCGGAGAGTTTGGTGGGCAAGCCGGCTCCGGCGTTCTCGCTGACCACGGTGGCAGGCAAGCCGTTCTCGAACGTCGAGCTGGCGACCGCGCCGGCGACGGTGATCGACTTCTTCGCCCCGAACTGCGGCTTCTGCAAGAAACAAATCCCGCGGGTAGAGACGATTCGCAAGACCTACGCCGAGAAGGGCGTGCGCTTCGTGAACGTGGTGGAGACGATGGGCAAGGAGTTCACGCAGGAGGAAACCTTGGCCATGCTCAAAGAACTCGGGGCCGATCCCGAAGTCGCCCGCGACCCCGGTAACAAGATCGGGCAAATGTTCAACGTCTCCGGCTTCCCGACCATGGTAGTGGTGGGAAAGAGCGGAAAGGTCGAGGCGGTCAACGTCGGAAACATCGGAGATTTGGAGACGCGTCTGACGGCTCAGTTGGATGCGTTGATCGCGGGCAAACCCATTCCGGCCGTCGCCGCGGCGCCGCCGGCGCAGCCGACCGTCCCGGGCCAGCCGACCCCCCCGGCGCAACCTCCGCAGAGACCGGCGATGCAGTTGGTCGGTCAAACAGCCCCGGCGTTCGCCATCGATACGCTGGAGGGCAAGAAAGTCTCGAGCGACGATTTCAAGAACCATCCGGCCACAGTGCTGAACTTCGTGGCGCCCAATTGCGGCTTCTGCAAGAAGCAGTTGCCTAACGTGGAGTCGATCCGGGCGGAATATGAGGCCAAGGGCGTACGGTTCGTCAACATCGCCCAGAAGATGGGTGCCAAGGAGTTCACCAACGAGGAAATCATCGATGTGTTCAAAGGGGTCGGCTCGCGGCTGGAGTTGGCCAAGGACACGGAGAACAAGGTCGGTCAACTGTACAAGGCCGTCAGCTATCCGACGATGGTCGTGGTGAATAAGGACGGCAAGATCGAGTACGTGAACGTCGGCGCTCAACAGGACATTGATAAGTCGCTCAAGACCCAGCTTGACGGGCTGATCGCGGGCAAACCCGCGGGCGGCGCGCCGGGCGGGAACTAAAGAAGCCCACCAAGACTTGTGGGACCGACTGCTACGAAGGGCCGTTCCCTGTTAACGTCCTTCGGCGGTGGCCGTTCGGGTCGGTAGAGTCGAGACGTGGCGCGGTGGGGTAGGTCGAGCGTAGCTTGTTTCCGACCCTTTCGGTTGTCGGGGCCTGAGTATCTCGACCCTGCTCCGTTTCCACGTCCCGCTCATCGAACCGGACGTGCGGATCTCCCGCATCCGGCTCTCGGAGAAGGTTCACGCTTTCGCATGCGGCAAGCGGGAAGGGTCCCAGCGTAGCTGAAGCAGCCCGAAGGTCCGCTCCAGCCACGGACTCCAGTACCAGCACGGCCCGAACTTGTGGGCTTTGTGCTTGGCACCCCACCACTTGCGGAACCGGTACCGAACGTGTGCGTTGATCGCCCGGTAGGTATCGCTGACTGGACCGAGGCAAAAGTAACCGGCCCACCCGCGGAGCACGCGGTTGAGCTCGCCCACCACCTCATCCGAGTCCAGGCCGCTCCGTCGTCGGTCTGTAATCGCGCTGATCCTTTCGCACACCCGCGCGATGCGTTTCTTACTGGGTGCCCCGCATAGCAGCTTACGCCTCGTGCGGTGCGTCCAGTGCAGACCGAACGTGTAGCCCAGAAAGTCAAACGTCTCGACCGGCGCCTCTCGTACCTGGGTCTTGGTTTCGTTCACCGTCAATTTCAACGTAGTCATCATGACCTGCATGACGGTCATGCCCTCCTGGGCCGTGCCCCGGCAGCAGATCACGAAGTCATCCGCATAGTTGACGATACGGGCATGGAGCCGGGCCTCATGGCCCTGCGTCTTCCATCCCAGAACGAACCGACGCATGTACACGTTACTCAGCAACGGGCTGATCACCCCTCCTACAATGTTGCATAATTGCCCCGTCGGGGTCTTTTGACTGAGAAGATGGGCTGAGGCGGTAGACGACGCGCACGTTCTCTTTCTCGATCTCCACGCGTTTCACCAGCGTTCGAATGAGCTCCCGGCGTGTCGCCCAATCGGCGTGTTCAACACCGTTACGGATTCTGCCGGCGAACTCCCGCAGTTGGCCAATGAC
>JAZDHF010000056.1:0-26900 GCA_043806315.1 Planctomycetota bacterium
GGCCTTGGAAAGGGAACGATTGTTGAGTACACTCTGTTTCCATCAGGCTGCTCCTCCGTGAACGGTAAACTCGTGTAGCTACAGGTGTTATCGCACAGAGAGCAGCCTGTTTCTATCCCCTCGGTGAGAAATGCGGGCTAGAACGAATCGTCGTCCAAGGCCTTCGCGTCCTTCGCGGCCCGGCGCATGGCCTTGATCTCGGCGGCGGCGAGGCGGTCGCACTCTTCATTCTCGGGATGCCCGGTGTGGGCGGGTACATGTTCATAAGTCATGTCGTGACGCTGAACGAGTTCGTGGAGCGTCTGCCATAGATCGACGTTCTTCACCGGCGGGGAGTCGCTTTTCTTGCCGCGCCGCCAGTGGTTGGCGATCCAGCCGTCGATCCACTGCGTCAGGCCGAAGATCAAGTACTCGCTGTCGCTCATGAGGTGGACTCGATAGCGCCGGTCGGTCTTGAGGCTGCGGAGTCCCTCGATCGCCGCGGTCAACTCCATGCGGTTGTTGGTTGTCTGACGATCGCCGCCTGAAAGTGCTTTGACTCGCCGGGTGCGGGGGTGTTTGAGGATCACGGCCCAGCCGCCGGGACCGGGGTTGCCGCTGCACGCGCCGTCGGTGTACAGAATGACGTCCGGCGTTTCGCCCAAGAACACGGACTCCCGCGCCACGCCCCCTCTCCCTCCCAGGGAGAGGGTCGGGGTGAGGGTATAGCGCGCCGATCACCCCTCACCCGACCTCTCCCCTCAAGGGGAGAGGAGTTTTCAGAAGAAATCTAGTATAGTCGCGTTCGAGGAGTCCGCCACGGGCGAAGCGTGCAACGCCATGGACCACTTTCACTATCAAGCCGGCATTCTCCGTTGCGAGTCCGTCGAACTACCGTCGCTCGCGGAGAAGTTCGGCACGCCGCTCTACGTCTACTCCAAACGGACCCTGCTGGACCATTACGACCGCTTCGCCCAGGCCTTTTCCCCGCTGAATGCCGTGGTCTGCTTCTCGGTCAAGAGTTGCCAGAACCTGTCGATTCTTCGACTGCTCAACGATCGAGGCGCCGCCTTCGACGTGGTCAGCGGCGGAGAACTCCGTCGCGTGATGGAGATTGGCGCCGACCCGTCCCGGATTGTCTTCGCGGGCGTGGGAAAGACCGATGTCGAAATCCGTGCGGCCCTTGAGGCGGGGATCGGCTGGTTCAACGTTGAGTCCGAGGCGGAACTGCACAACCTCGCGTCGATTGCGGCGGCCACGGGCAAGTCCGCTCGCGCGGCGCTTCGCGTCAATCCCGATGTCGATCCCAAGACGCACGTCTACACGACGACGGGCAAACGTGAGACCAAATTCGGGGTGGACCGCGAACGCGCCCGTCGCGTGTTCGGCGAATTTCGCGGTCGCCCCGCCCTAGAGCTGTGCGGCATCCACCTGCACATCGGCTCCCCGGTCAACACCATCGACCCCTATGTCGAGTCGATCGGGAAGGGGCTTTCGCTCATCGACGAATTGCGCCGCGACGGTCACAGCATCCGTGCGATCAACATCGGCGGTGGATTCGGCGCGCATTACGACGGCGGTGAGGCCCCGCCGGCGTCGGCCTACGCCGAACGGATCGCGCCGCTGCTGCGCGGACGCGACCTCACCGTGCTGCTCGAACCCGGACGAAGCATTACGGCCAATGCAGGCGTATTGCTCACGCGAACCCTGTACACCAAGGCCTCCGGCGATCGGCAATTCGTCATCGTCGATGCCGCCATCACGGAGCTGATCCGACCGGCGTTGTACGGCTCGTTTCACTTCGCCTGGCCGGTGAAGCTCAAGGACGGCGCGGTCCCGCCCGATCGACGGGCCGACATTCACTTGCCGGGATCGGTGTTGGTGGATATCGTAGGCCCGGTGTGCGAGAGCGGCGATTTTCTGGCTAAGGACCGTTGGCTGCCGCCGGTCGCGCGCGGCGATCTCATTTGCATCTTCTCGGCCGGGGCCTACGGCTTTGTGATGAGCAGTCAGTACAATTCCCGCCCCCGCGCCGCGGAGGTTCTGGTCGATGGTGAAGCGGTCCAACTGATTCGCCGCCGGGAAACGTACGATGATCTCGTCGCGGCCGAGCGGATTTGACTTTCGCTGATCGTGCCCTATCCTAACACCCCTCTCCCCTCGGAGGGGAGAGGTCAGGTGCGGGGTGGCCGGTGCGATCTCACCCTCACCCCAACCGTCTCCCTGGGAAGGAGAGGGAGCTCTCAAACGATCCAAAGTCGGAGCCGCACATACCATGACTGACAGCGCCGTCTTGCTCTATGCCACAACCGCATCGGTCGCCTTCGTGCACACCGTCCTCGGGCCGGACCACTATGTACCGTTCGTGGCCATGTCGCGTGCGGGGGAATGGTCTCAGCGAAAGACAATCGTCATCACGCTGCTCTGCGGGCTCGGCCACGTGCTCAGCTCAGTCGCCCTGGGCTTGATCGGCATTGCCTTCGGCGTGGCCATGTTCAAGCTCGAATGGATCGAGCGGTTCCGCGGCGACCTCGCGGGCTGGCTTCTGATCGCGTTTGGGTTGGTGTACTTTCTCTGGGGCGTCCGCCGCGCCATCCGCAATCAACCCCACACGCACTTCCATGCCCATGCCGACGGCGTCGTTCATACCCATGAACACGCGCATCACGCCGAGCACGTTCATGTGCACTTGTGCAAGGCCATGGTCTCCGAGCCCGGAGCGCAAGCGACGGACCGTCTGTCCGAACCCGGAGCGCAAGCGACGGGCCAACGTGACGGGGACGGAGGGACGAGGGGACCCTTACAGGGCAGGCTCCGGGACGAAGGACGGGGCAGCGCGTCTCTTACACCCTGGGTGTTGTTTACGATCTTCATCTTCGGACCCTGTGAGCCGCTGATTCCGATCCTGATGTACGCGGCGGCCAAGGGAACCGCGTGGACCGTCGCGGGAGTGACCGTCGTCTTCAGCGTCATCACCATCGCCACGATGCTGACCATCGTCCTGTCCTCGTCGTGGGCGATCGGGATCGCGCCGCTGCGTCGTTGGCAACGCTTTGGCCATGCCCTCGCGGGATTGGCCGTCCTCGCGTGCGGTGTAGCGGTCCAAGCCGGATTGTGATCCTACGCGCAAATCGTCGGCATACCCATGATCGGAACCGCGACCGGCAAGGAGCGGTCAGCCTACCGCCACCGCTCGTGCATGGCGTGAATCTGAACCCGGAGTGAAAGCGACGAACCAGTGTCGCACCACCCCTGTTGGGCACAACGCCGGTAGCGCTCCAAAGTTGATGTAAGGGTTTTGTGTCACGCAAGGAGGCAGCCTTTATGACGACAGAGTGTAACGCGGAATCGTTCCTGTTCCAGTCCCTCGGTCGGCGGAAAGTCGTGGCCCGCTTCGAAGGCGGGACGATCACCTCCAACGCCGGGGCCTTGCTGCTCCGCGAGACGGAGCGGATCACCGGCGTCGTCCGCCAATTCGCGGCCTGTTTCACCGATCACTCATCCGATTTCCCATGTCTTCCCTTGCGTCGTACGAAAGGGATTCGGAGACCATAGACGCCCGCCTCGAGCTCACTATGAACGGGGTAGCCGCATTTGTGGAAGACGCGGAGCATTCCGTGGTTCTCCAGGAGTACGTCCGCGGTGAATCCGCCGAGGCCGCGACTGCGTGCAATCTCCACAAGTGCATTCATGAGCGCGGTTCCGATACCCTTTCCCTGCCAGTCGTCGCGGACCAGAAATGCGGCCTCGGCGAAATTGGTCTGCGGAGTCTTCCGATAATGGGCAATGGCCACGATCGGAGAACCCTCCGTAATCTCCGGTAAGACGACCAAGGCCATGTCGGCATCGTAGTCCATCCGCAGGAACTCCTGCAGCTTCTCATGGGGCATGGTCTTGAGAATCTGGAAGAAACGGTAGTGGACGGAGGCGGGGGATAGTTTATAGAACAGATCGCGCACGAGCGGCTCGTCGGTGAGCTTCAAGGGGCGCATGAAAACCCGCGCCTTGTCCTTTAAGTCGATCCAAGCCTCCAGTTCTTGCGGGTAGACAGGCGTGGTAATCGGCCACTCGATTTGATCGGCATAGACAAGGTGCCGTGCCTTGGCCTCGGCAAAGAGCCAGGGGCGGAACTTGGGGTGAGCGATCTGGATGAGGGCCAGTGCCCGTTCGCGGATGGTTTTCCCATGCAAATAGGCGAGGCCGTATTCGGTCACGACATAATGTACGTCCCCGCGACTGGTCACCACGCCCGCGCCCTGCTTGAGACAGGGAACGATCCGCGAAACGGTCCCATTTTCGGCGGTGGAGGGGAGGGCGATAATGGGTTTCCCCCCCTTGGAGTGGGCGGCGCCGCGGGTGAAATCCACCTGGCCGCCGATGCCGCTATAGAACATCGTTCCCAGTGAGTCGGCGCACACTTGGCCGGTCACATCGACTTCAATAGCCGCATTTATGGAAATCATCTTGGCATTTTGGGCGATAATGACCGGGTCGTTCACATAGTGAGTCGGGCGGAATTCCACCAGCGGGTTGTTGTCTATGAAATCATAGAGCTTGCGCGATCCCATGACAAAACTGGCAATGATTTTACCCCGATGCAGTGTTTTCACCAAATTGGTAATGACGCCCTTTTCGATCAAGGGGATGACTCCGTCGCTGAACATTTCGGTGTGAATCCCCAGGTCCTTGAAACCACTCAAATAGGGCAGGACGGCGTCAGGGATGGTTCCGATGCCGAGTTGCAGCGTCGCCCCGTCCTCGATCAAGGGGGCGATGTTGCGGGCGATGCCGCAGGCGACTTCGTCAGGCTCCGGGTGATGGGCTTCAAGGATCGGCCGGTCACTCGGCACAAGCCAATCGATATCCCGCACGTGAATGAAGCAGTCGCCGAGCGCACGGGGCATTTGAGAGTTAAGTTCGGCGATGACGACATGGGCGGATTCGGCCGCGGGCTTGACGATATCGGTGGAGACCCCGTAGCTGCAATAGCCGTGTTCGTCCGGAGGACTCACCGCGATGAGGGCGACGTCGATGACGACGCGTCCGGTCTTAAAGAGGGCGGCGATTTCGGAGAGGAAAATGGGCGTGTAGTCGGCGCGGCCGTCGGCGACGGCCTGGCGGACGTTGGGACCGATGAAGAAGGCGTTGTGACGAAAGCGCCGGCCGAGGCGCGGCTCGGCGTACGGGGCAATGCCCAAGGTGAGAATGTGGACGATCTCGGTGTCGCTGAGGTCGGCGCGGGCGGAGAGGGCCTCGACGAGCAGTTGCGGCTCGCCGGCGCCGGAACCGATAAAGACACGCTGTCCGGCGCGGACGATCGCGACTGCATCCTGGGCGGTTGCAACTTTGTCGGCGTAGCGAGTGGTCCATTCCTTCATGGGGCGACGTCCCGCATCTCACAATCCCCCGTCCGCCGGCAGCGACATCTACCCATCGAACTTTCGCAGTCTACCGGCATTGGCGAGAACGATGGTCATTAGCTCCGGACCGTCAATGCACCCTCGAGTGCCGTGCAGGCAGGACGGCTCGGTGAACTCCTGCGTGTGGTCGTATCCCTTCATGACCTCGCCGTAGATCGCCAAAGGCACGGAGTGATGACTGTGCCGTGCCAGTAGACTCGGAGTCGCGTGGTCGCCGGTGACTACAATGACCTCGAAGTCGAGTTCGCGTATTCGGGCGAACTGGCGATCGAAGGCATGAATGGCATCCACTTTTCCCAGAAAGTCTCCGTCTTCCCCTTTTTCGTCTGTTTTTTTGTAATGAAGGTAGAAGAATCCGTATCGGTCGTAGTTTTGCTTAAGGCAATCAATTTCCGGCCCGAACTCGTGAGCGGAAAAACCCGTCCCGGATCCGTCGCCCCCACTGAGGACGGTCATACCCAGAAGGTTGGCGACGCCTCGATAGACGGGGTAGGCCGCGATCGCCGCGGCCTCCACGTTGTACACATCGGTAAAGTGCGGCAGCGCCGGAGTGGTCCCAAACCCGCGCAGGAGAATCATGTTCGCGTCCGGTTCTCCGGCAAGGATTTCACGCACCTGCGCGGTGAAGGACTGTACGATCTCCGCCGTGCGCGCCGCTGGCTTGTCCGTCAGGTTCAGCGGACGGCACTCCAACGGACAAGACCCGGCGGACCCTGAATCCGTATCGGAGACGTCTTCACTCAAGGGAGGATCGCTCGTTTCGTTCTTGCGGATTATGAGAAGCCCGCGGTGCTCCGAGGTTGCGACAACGTGAACATGGGCCTGGGAAATCCTGATGTCTCGATTGAGGTTCGCCGCAAGCTGTTGCCCGCGCGCGGGATCCTTCAAACGCCCGGAACGGCGGTCCACAATCCGCCCCTGCGCGTCCGCGAGGCAGAAATTCAAGCGTGCGATCACGTCTCCCGGCTGAGTCAGGCCTACCAGGGCCCCGGCCTCCGCCGGTCCGCGTTTGACAAAATAATACTGCGGGTCGTACCCGAAGATGCCCAAATGCCCCGCGACACTACCCGGCGTGAAGCCTTTCCCGATGGGGTACATCCTACCCGTCACCGTCTTGGAGTCACGCACGAAGGCGTTCAGGTTCTCGAGCTTCCCGTGCAGGCTCGCCCACTCGAGTTCGGACTTCGGCGTTTTTTCGTGGGGTCGATCGAAGGGACCGTGCTCCACGAAGTCGGGGTGCGGGAGCCCACCGATGCCGTCCAACACAACGAAGAGAATCTTCGTGTCGTTGGCCTGCGAGAACCTGGAAATGCGGTCCAATCGCCAGTCCAGCGGGTTCGTCCATCCTGGTCTCATATCTTTGGATCCTACCCTGCTTGGGCACCGTGACACATTCTCAAACGCCTTTCGACTCCGCTGTCGTCGGCAAGCGCCGGATAGTCGGCACACCGATCTCGCCTTCGAGGCGTGTCGGCGTACGCCCCTTCCGCACGTAGGGTCGAGCGGATTCTACCCGTCGACATGGTACCCTGCCAAGGGGGGAGTTCTTTGGACGAGGTTGGCATCAGGGCAATCGCATCTAAATCTCCGGAGCCCGCGTGGCGCGGCTGGTACGCGGGTTCGATCAGTTCGGGATCCTTAATCCCGCCAGCTTGCCTCCGCATTATCGGCATGAAGAACGCCGTTTCAGATTAAGATGCGATTGCCCCGGCGATTCCACAGCTTAGAGATTGGGTGGGGCCGACGTGCGGGCGTCGAGGAACCCCTGGAGTATCACTTGGGCGGCGACGCGATCGAGACGGGCCTTGCGCTTCTTGCGGGTCAACTCCGCCGGGCGCAGCAACTCCTCGGCCGCGTGGGACGACAAGCGCTCATCCCAATAGTGCACGGGTTTGCCGCTGGCACGGCCCAACTCGGCCCCAAACCGTCGCACGGTCTTGGCCTGATCGCCTTCGGTGTCATCCATGTTGAGCGGCAATCCAACGACAAAGGCGCCAATGTCATATTCCTTTGCGCAAGACAGGACAGCGGCGACTTGATCGGACAGACGCCCCGACGCGGCGATCGTCGCGAGCGGCGAGGCCAGGGTCGCGTCGGGATCGCTGACGGCGAGTCCGATCCGCCTCGTGCCGTGGTCAATGCCGAGAAATCGAGGCATGGTGGGAAACCTGAACCGCAATCTCAAGTGCCAAGTCGCAGTGAAGATCAAAGGTCAAACTTCGAAGTTCAAAGAAACGGGTCCACACCCTTCATCCGTCTTCTTTGGACTTTGAACTTCGCACTTCGCACTTTACGCGTATTCGTCGCCGTAGCGTTGACGGACCATGTCCACCAGCTCCTTGATCCCCGCGGCGTCGCGGCGGGTGCAGATGAGCGTCGCGTCGGGCGAGTGCACGATCACCAGGTCGTCGACGCCGATGGTGGCGATCAAGTGCTTGTCCTCGGACACGACGATGTTGCCCCGCGATCCGAGGTGGATCACTCGCCCGCAGGCCGACACATTGCCCTCGCCGTCCGCTTGGATCACCGATTCAATCGCCGGCCAGGAACCGACATCCACCCAATGGCAGCCCATCTCCACCACCAAAACTCGGTCGGCCCGCTCCAACACCGCGAAGTCGATGCTGATGCGCATGAGCGTCGGATAGATGCTTTCCAGCTTCGCCTGCCGGGCGCCCGTTTTCCAGGCCGTCGCGATCTCGCGGATTGCCGCGTGGGACTGCGGGAGGTGCTTCTTGATCTGATCGAGGATGGTGGCCGCCCGCCAGGCGAACATCCCGCTGTTCCAGTAATACTCCCCGCCCGCGACATACTTCATCGCGGCGGCCAGGCTGGGCTTCTCCGTGAACTGCTCGACCTCGAACACGCCCTCGCCGACGCGCTCGCCGCGATGGATATATCCGTAGTTGGTGTCCGCCCGCGTGGGCCGAATGCCCATCGTCACCAAAGCATCGGGGTTCCGCTCGGCCGCGGTGTAGGCCTGCTCGACGGCGCTGCAAAAGCGGTCCAGCGGGGTGATGACGTGGTCCGCGGGGAAGATGCCGATGACCGCCTCGGGATCGTGCTGGGCGAGGACCGCCGCCGCCAAGCCCACGGCGTTGGCCGTGTCACGCCCCGCAGGCTCGCCGATGAAGTTCCCCGCCGGAAGCTCCGGCAACTCCTTCGTCACCATCGGCAGGTGCGAGTGATTGGTGATGACGTGGATTTGCTCGGGCTTCAGCACCGTGGCCACCCGGTCGTACGACTGCCGCAAGAGACTCGTACCCGCGAAGAGGCGAAGGATTTGCTTGGGGCGATCCTTGCGACTCAACGGCCAGAGTCGAACGCCCACCCCACCCGCCATGATTACCGCATGTCGCATTCGGTCCGCTCGCTCTTGGACGACTCCCTCTCCCTTCCAGGGAGAGGGTTGGGGTGAGGGTCGGATGTCTCACCCCTCACCCGACCTCTCCTCTCAAGGGGAGAGGAGTTTATGTTGCCGCGCGCTATTCCACCTCATCGAAATCGACGCGTTGAAGATCGGCGAATTCCACCACCCAGGATTTTCGCGATCCGTTCTCAAACTGCACGTCCACATGAGTTCGACGCGTTCCGCGGTGGATCGACAGTATCTGACCCAGGCCGTGCTGCGGGTGTCGTACGAGCGTGCCGACCGTCCATCCGGCGATGTCGGCGGGCGGACGCCCGTTGGCCGCCGGCACCGCTATCGAACGCCGCTTCACGACGTTTTCGGACTCAGGCCATTCTACCCCCTCCGGGGGCAGTTCGTCGAGGAACCGGCTCCGCGTCGTCCGTTGGGTAACGCCCCGGAGCATCCGGTATCTCGCACGCGACAGGGTCAGGTGCTTCTTGGCCCGAGTCATTCCCACAAAGCAAAGGCGCCGCTCCTCTTCCTCGTCGGTACCGTTGGCGTTCGCGCCATCGTCGGCCCGGCGGAAAGGCAGGAGTCCGTCCTCCAGCCCGATCATGTAAACGTGGGCAAACTCCAACCCCTTGGCCGAGTGAAGCGTCATCAGCGTCACCGCCCCGCCCTCGCCGCGAACGGCGTCCACGTCGCTGATGAGTGCCGCGTGCTCGAGCCAATCCACCACCGTCGCCTCGGGCTGATCCGATTGAAACTCCGAGGCGGCGCTAATCAATTCGTCGAGGTTGGCCGACGGGGCGTCGTCCGCCTCGCGGTTTTCATGATAGAGCGCACGCAATCCGCTGTGACTTATCACGGTCTCAAGGGCTTTGGCCGGCGGAAGCTCAAGAGCCGGCGCAAGCTGTCGCAGCAACTGACCGAACTCCCGAACCTTCTGCCCCGATCGCCCCGAGGCTGCCGGAGCCGCGTCGTCGGCCAGCAGATCGTACAGGCGACAACCGCTCGCCCCGGCTCGCTCCTTCAGCCGCTCGACCGTCGTCGCTCCGATCCCCCGCGGCGGCGTGTTGATGATCCGCACCAGCGCTACTTCGTCCGACGGGTTCACCAGCACCCGCAAATATGCGAGCACATCCTTGATCTCCTTGCGATTGTAGAACTCGACGCCGCGGGCGATCTGATAGGCAATCCCCTCGCGGAGGAAGGCCTCCTCGATCACCCGGCTCAACGAATTCACCCGGTAAAAGACGGCAATCTCACCGGGGCTGACGCCGTCACGAACTCGTTGCGCGATGTCTTCAGCGAGCAACGCCGCCTCGTCGTCGCCGTCCTCGCACTCGAGCACGCGGACTGCGGGACCTGCGTCATTCTCCGTCCAGAGCGCCTTTTGCTTCCGCATCACGTTCTCGGCGATCAGTGCGTCGGCGGCCGCGAGAATGCGTTTCGTCGATCGGTAGTTCTGTTCGAGGCGGACGACCTTGGCCTTGGGGTAGTCTCGCTCGAACGAGAGGATGTTGCCGATGTCCGCTCCCCGCCAGCCGTAGATCGACTGGTCCGGGTCGCCCGTGGCGCAGAGGTTCGCGCGCTCCTGCGTCAGGAACCTGGCGATCTGATACTGAGCCGCGTTGGTGTCCTGATACTCGTCGATGAGCACGTACCGATACCGGTTTTCCAGTTCCGCCCTTAACCCGGCGTCGCGCGACAGCAACAAGGCCATGCGCATCAGCAGGTCGTCGAAGTCCAGGCCGCCGTTCTCGGTGAGCAGTTTTTCGTAGCAATCGTAGACGCGGGCGATCATCCGCTCCCGCCAATCGAGGTTCCTCACCGCAAATTGACCGACGGAGAGCATAGCGTTCTTGGCCCGGCCGATGTCCTGATCGACGCTCGCGGGCGAGAGGTTGTCGGTGGAGAGGTTGCAGCGCTCGATCGCCGCCTTGACCAGCTTCCGCCGGTCGTCGCGGTCGAAGATGGTGAAGTTCCGCGGCACGCCCGCGCGGTCGTGATAGCGGCGCAAGAGCTTGGCGCAGAGGGCGTGGAAAGTGCACACCGTCATCCCCTCCCCGACCGACAGGGCGTCGATCCGCTCGCGCATTTCCTTGGCCGCCTTGTTGGTGAAGGTGATCGCCAGGATGTGGTACGGCTCGGTGACCGTGCACGCGAGGTGCGCCGCCCGACGGGTGATGACCCGCGTCTTGCCGCTGCCCGGCCCCGCCAGGATCAACAGCGGCCCGTCGGTGTGCGCGACCGCCTCCCGCTGCGGATCGCTCAAACCCGCAAACAACCCCTCAACGTTCGCCTCCGTGCCGCTTGGCATCGTCCACGGATATACCGTCGGGCTCGTGGACCGTCCAATCAAACCCGAGCGGGGCATTCATGCGGCGGGTGCTCCGTTTCGGCGCGCCGGCGTTTTGACGTTTTGGCGTTTCCCGTTAGCGTGGTTTCATGCCCATCCTCGGCCACGGCCTCGACCTCGTGGAATGCGCCCGGATCGCCCGGGTCTTGCAGGACCACGGGCAGCGGTTCCTCGATCGCGTTCTGACCCCGGCTGAACAAGAGCGGGCCAAGCAGTTCAAAAACCCGACCCCCTTCATCGCCGGTCGCTGGGCCGCCAAGGAAGCGATCCTCAAAATGATCGGCACGGGCTGGCGCGGCGGCATTGCCTGGACTGACATGGAGGTTCTACCCGACTCCCTGGGCCAACCCGTCGTGACCCTCACCGGTGAAACCGCCCGCGTCGCCGGTCAACTCGGCATCCGACGGATTCTCCTTTCAATCACCCACACCGAACACCGCGCCGCGGCCTCAGCCATCGGGACCGCATAGTCCCGACACAGTTCCCTTCGATCGCACGAGAAGCGCAGAAGACAAGTCAGTCCGCTACTGAGCAACCTGTACATGCGACGGTTCGTTCTGGGATGGAAGACGCATGGTCATGAGGCCCGGCTCCACGCCCGTATCGTCAACTTCGCGGACGATTGTGCGCCCGGAGAAGGCGTGCATGAGATGAGGGTAGGCCCCTCGCAGCCGGTCTGCGGAGGCAGGCTGCAAACCACCTTGAGCGGCGGTGGTCAAGAGCCATGCGTCGTGAGCGTCAAGGAAAAGGCACGGCTTGACCGTGTCAGGTAAGAGTCGGAAAGACGAACGCAAGTGGACCACTGATGACCCGTCGAATGCGTAGGAACGACGTCAAGACCGGGGCGTAGTCGTTTCCCCGGGATCAGTTCTGGCGAGGTCCGCTGACGGCCGGGGCGGCGTCCGGCGTTAAGGTGGCGCGATTCCGATTCAGGCTCGTGCAGGCAACCGGGGAACGTGTCGCCTCGATGGTAAGGGAGCCGTCCAAGTGGAGGACCCACGAGGACCTGAGTACCGGATGCGAGGCACAGGGACGGATCAACCCGTAGTAGCAAGGAAGGGTCTGTAATGGGCCTGGAGCGAAGGGGTCGAATGGTTCAGTCCACGACACGGACCAACCAGGAAGGGGAGGAGTTCATGGCGATGGGCAGGTCGTACGGGCGATTCGACCGGCGACCGGACTACAAGAGCCGGATGAGCGGAGAGGTTCACGTCCGGTACCGGTTCCGCAAGTGGCGGAGTGCCAAGCACAAAGCCCACAAGTTCGGGCCGTGCTGGTATTGGAGTCCGTGGTTGGAGCGGACCTTCGGGCTGCTTCAGCTTCGCCGGGACCCTTCCCGCCTGCCGCATGCGAAGGCGTGAACCTTCTCCGAGAGCCGGATGCGGGAGATCCGCACCTCCGGTTCGATGAGCGGGACGTGGAAACGGAGTAGGGTCGAGAGACTCAGGCCCCGACAACCGAAAGGGCCGGAAACACGCTACGCTCGACCTACCCCACCGCGCCACGTCTCGACTCTACCCCGGAGCTGCGTCCAGCGCTGGCGGGCTTGCGTTGGACGACGCCTCGCGTTATGATTGTGCATCGAGTGAAGCGGGGAGGGGAGAAGCATCACATGCCACGGGTAGCCTTTGCTATCGTAGGCGCTGGGGCGATCCTCGTCGGCCCGTTCTTCACCGCTCCCCGCGCCATTGGCGCCGTCAACCCAAGCGTGTGCCTCGTCGTGGACGAAGGATGTCTCGCACCCGGCGGTATCCGAGTGCGTCTCGTCCTCGGGGCCGGCGATACCGCCATCCTGGGCGGTCAGTTGGCCGTGCAGTATGACCCGCTGTCGCTTGAGCTTCTTGACGCGGCACCGGGTCGGACGTGCGACGCCGCGTCGCCGTTCGCCCTGGAACTGTTTGAGAGCGTCGACGCGAGCGCCGGACACGCGCTCTACGCCGTCGGCGTCAACTTTCTCGAAGGCCGCGACGGATCCACGGGGCCCGCAACGCTGGCGTGCCTGAGCTTCGCCCCGACTGATGTCGCCGTTCTGCCCAGTCCACTGTGTCTCCTCGAGGGGCTCGATGAGTTCTCCGCCCTGTTGGTTGACAACGTCGGTCATCCCGTCTCCGTGGATAACACGCAAGACTGTCCACCCGGGGCTCCGCCGCCGGCGCTGTCCTGTGACGACGTGACGGTCGGCGTCCATTGCAACTGCGTTCCAAACACCGCGGACTGCCACGGCCTTGACACTCCGTGCCGCACCGGCGTGTGCAATCCGACGACCGCGCAATGCGAAGTCGCGTCCGTCAACGAGGACGGCCCATGCGACGACTGCGACTCCTGCACCCCGGTCGACCGCTGCCGAGCGGGAACGTGCGTCGGCGCCGGATGCCGGAATCCGAGTCTATGTTTGGCTTCCCCTTCGTGCCTGGCGCTCGACCTCTTCCTCACCGTCAAGGTCCGTCTTTCCGAGGGAGACCGCGTCATCGACGGCGCGCAGTTCTCCGTGCAGTACGATCCCGCAGAGCTTGCCTTCCTCGGCGCTTCTCCAGGCAGCAACTGCGACGGCGCCTCGCCGTTTGTGTTTGAGGTCGTCGAACGGGTCAACGAGGCCGTCGGTCAAATCTTCTATGCCGTCGGCGTCGCACCGGGCGGTCTCCCCGGCACGATGGGTCCCTCGACCCTGGCCTGTTTGTCCTTCCTCGATCTCGGCGACCCCGGCGGCGACGTCTGCCTCTTCCACGACCGAAACCCGTTCTTGACGGTCCTCGTCGACGAGTTCGGTCAGGCCGTTCCCATCGGCGCTTCCGACGAGTGCCCGTCAAACCGCGAACCGCCCGTCTTTGCGTGCGTAACGTTCGAGACGTGCAGAATCCCTACCCTGTCCGACTGGGGGTTGGTGGTGATGACCTTGCTTCTTCTCTCCGCCGGGAAGATACGTTTTGGTCGCAGAGGCGCGCGCCCTGCCGTGATCAATCCGTAGGACCGTCCGCGACACGCGGGTAATGTGACGTGCTCTGTCGAGCTACCACCGCTCCGATATGGACTTCGCTTGCAGAAAGAGTTGCAGATAATCCCGCCCGCCGGCTTTGGAGTCCGTCCCCGACATGTTGAACCCGCCGAAAGGGTGAACGTCCACCAACGCCCCCGTGCATTTACGGTTCAAATAGAGATTCCCGACGTGGAACTCGTGCCGGGCCCGCTCCAGGCGGAACCGATCGCGCGAGTAAAGCGACCCCGTCAGACCGTACTGCGTCCCGTTGGCGATCTCCAAGGCCTCCTCGAAGTCTTTCGCTTTGATGACCGCGAGCACCGGACCGAAGATTTCCTCCTGGGCGATCCGCGCGTTCGGCGGAACGTCGGCGATGATCGTCGGCGGCACGAAGTACCCCCGACCCGGGACCTTCCCGTCGGCCAGCACCGCCCGACCCTCGCTCCTCCCGATTCGAATGTACTCGCCGATCTTCTGATGTGCGGCTTCGTCGATCACCGCACCCATGAAGAAGTTGTCCGCCGTTACGGTGTCGCCGACGGTCAACTCCCGGGCACGAGCGACGACGCGGGCGAGTAGATCGTCATAGATGTCCCGATGGGCGATCAGGCGGCTGCACGCCGAGCACTTTTGCCCCTGGAATCCGAACGCCGCCGCGACCGCGCCCTCCGCCGCCGCGGCCACATCGCCCGTCTCATCCACGACGATGCAGTCCTTCCCGCCCATCTCCAGCACCGTCCGCTTCAGCCAGATTTGCCCCGGCTGCACCTTTGCCGCCTTCTCGAAGATGCCGGTCCCCACATCCCGGGAGCCGGTAAACGAGATGAACCGTGTCAGCGGGTGGCACACGAGGGCGTCGCCCACGCTGCCGCCCGGACCGGGCATGAAGTTCAGCACGTCGGGCGGCAGGCCGGCCTCGTGCAGGATTTCGACCAGCAGCGACGCCATTACCGGCGACGTGCTCGCCGGCTTGAGGCACACCGTGTTCCCCGCCACCAACGCCGCCGAAGTCATCCCCGTGCAGATCGCCAACGGGAAGTTCCACGGGGGAATCACCACGCCCACGCCCAACGGAATATAACGAACCTCGTTTTCCTCTCCCGGATACGGCGTGACCGGATGCGAACCGCCCACCCGCATCATCTCCCGCCCGTAGAACTCCAGGAAGTCAATCGCCTCGCAGACGTCGCCGTAGGCCTCGATCCAGCTCTTGCTGACCTCGTAGCATTCCCACGCCGACAGCTCATAAACCCGCCGCCGCATGATGGCCGCCGCCTTGATGAGCACACGAGCACGAATGTCCGGCTCGACGCGGCTCCAGGTCTTGAAATGGTCCGCCGCGCAGCGCACGGCCTTCTCCACGAGATCGACGTTCGCCTTGGAGATCACGCCGACGACCCGATTCGGATCGGCCGGGCTGACAGAAGTGAACGTCTCGGTCGTCGTGACCGGCTTGCCGTGAATCCACAGCGGGCACGCCCGGCCAAGCT
Organism: Planctomycetota bacterium; assembly: GCA_043806315.1. Classification (GTDB taxonomy): domain Bacteria; phylum Planctomycetota; class Phycisphaerae; order UBA1845; family UBA1845; genus SBAX01. The sequence continues at coordinate 15,578 of JAZDHF010000056.1, forward strand.
GCCCGCGCACGCCTTCCAGCGCCGCGAGCATCTTCGCCCGAGGCTCACCTTGGTTGAAATCTACGTACGGTTCCGGTGCATACGGCGGCAACATCAACAAACCTCCCTTAGGAACACCCGTGCGGGGCCCGGAAAGAGCGCGCCCCTGTTGTCGCTCAGTCTATGTCGCTACGCGTCCCGTGTCACACTGAATCTGTTGTTTGGGAGTCTTGCCCCGGCCCGGCTGACTCGGTAGAATAATGGGCTGGAGCCTGGCGCGACCGTACCTCGGTCGATCGTCTTCATGGCGGCGGAGGGTGACTCGAATGACGCAATTCCTGGCGGTGTGCCTGGTCGTTTTTCTCGCCCCGCAAGGACCGGTCCAGGGTGTTGCCCTTGGTCAGAATCCCGGGACGCCGGCTGAGCACTTCCAGCTTCTCGCTGTCACCGTCTCCCAGCGGTCGGAGCTCGACGTTCTGCTGAGTATGGAAGATACACATCCAGGGTTCGAGATTTGGTCCGATCGCCTCGGAATCGGTCTCGTAGAAGTCCGCGCTTCGCCATCCCAGCGTACCTTACTGACACGACTTGGCATTTCCAGCACCGTTCTTGTCGAGGATCTCCAGCTCCAATGGGAAGGACTCTTTCGGCAAGCGGCCGGCGGCGGCTTCTTTGACAGCTACCAAACGTACGAGGCGCACGCCGCGTTTCTTGCCGGTCTGGTCCAGGCGTACCCGAACCTGGCAACGTTGCTCCACGTCGGCACTTCGGTTGGTGGTCGCGACCTTTGGGCGATACGGATTACCGGCAAGGGCACGAAAAAACCAGCCGTTTTCTTCAACGGCGCCCAGCATGGAAACGAGATCACCAATCCCGTTGTCTTGGCGTACATGGCAGAATATCTACTCTCTCGTTACGGCTCGGATCCCACCGTGACCGCGCTCGTCAACGACGTCGAGTGGCTCCTGCTTCCCATCGTGAACGCTGACGGGTACGTGAGCGGAACCCGCTACAACGCCAACGGCGTCGATCTGAACCGCAATTGGGCCGGCCCGGGCAGTTCCGCGAACTTCTCGCAACCCGAGACGGCGGCCGTGCGCGACTTCTTTACCGCCCATCCCAACGTCACGGCCTACATCGACTTCCACACCTACGGGTTCATGATCATGTGGGCATGGGGCCACACACCGACGCTCTGTGTCGACCACGCCGCGTACGTGACTTTCGGCGATGATCTCGCAGCGAAGATCTTTGAAGTCCGGGGGAAGGACTACTCCCGACGCGGCCCGATCTACACGACGATCTACCCCGTCATCGGTGGTTCAGTCGACTACGTGTATGGCGTCCTGGGTCGGTTTACTTGGACCTTTGAGGTCGGCGCGTGGTACGCTGTCCCCGAGCAAGACCTCGTTCCCACCGCCATGGACCTGATCCCGGTCCTCTTGCGCTTCGGCGAGTGGGCGCGGGACTGCGACGGGGACGGAATCCTCAACGTGGACGAACTCGCGCAAGGAGCGTTGGACTGCACGTCGGACGGCATCCCTGATGAGTGTGAAGCCGACACCGATGGCGACACAATTCCGAACGCCTGCGACCCTGATATGGACGGCGATGGCGTGGTCAATGAACTCGACGAATGCCCCTTTTCTCCCGTCGGAGTTCCTCCCGGTTCAAACGGGCGTCCACTCGGCGACTGGGACAGCGACTGTCTTGTCACTCTTGAGGACTTCGACGTTCTTTCGTATTGGGGTTGCTTTAGTAGCAGCGGTCCCGGAATCACAGCCCCCAACCGAATATGCCGCTCGAACCTGGACGCGGATCACGACCAGGACGTTGATCTACGCGATTATGCGTTCTTCCAACTGTCCTTCACCGGGTGGTGAGGATACGTATTCGAGAGGCGGGACCGCACGGTCGCGGCTGGTCTACGCCGGGCGCTCTCGAAAACGGAGACCGCAAATCTGAATCTTGTGCTCCATGATTTGGAGCACGCTACGGCAGTGTCGCACCAAGGAAGGTTTCGTACGCCCCGGCCCCATTCAGCAGATCGACGACTTCGAGAAGATCGGCCGGCGTGACGGCCTCCGACCGGTCAATGTCCAGCGACCAGATGGGGCGCGACGGACCGCCGCCGGAAAGCGCCGTCGCTAGCGCGGTCACGTCGTTCGCATCGCTGATCCCGCTGCCGTTGACATCGGCCGGAAGATATCCGAGGCGCACGAGCGTTCCGCTGAACACATGCTGCACGGTGGTCCATGCCCTCATGCCGATGATGGCGTCGAGCGTGAGCGTGGTATGCCGATCGTCGGTCGCAGCCACGCCCGTGACCGGCGGAGCGACGCCGACTCCCCCATCCTGACTGACCGTAAAGTCGGCAGGCGTTTGCAGGGAGGCGTAGACCGTAAAGGTAAGATCGAGGACCTGCCAGCCGTACGTGTTGCTTCCGTCCGGGTCGGTCGGCTTTCGAGCGTCCACGGCGCCGCTGGGCGGCGAGCTCGACACGATCGCCCCGCGCCAAGTATCCGCGGTCAGCAAGGCCTGGTAGGCGTTGATCCGCCCAAACCCGTAGTGGTTGTCCCACCCCACCGGACCGAGGTCGTCCGCCGTGGCGTCGAGGATCAGTTCGATATCCACGTTGGTCAGCGCCGGGACATACGATTTAACCAGCGCCGCTAAGCCGCTGACGTGCGGAGTGGCCATGGACGTTCCAGACAGATAGGTATAACCGTTGGTTTGGATATTTATTCCGCCCCATGTGGAGTAGATGCGGTCGCCCGGCGCACACACATCGACTTCGTTGCCGTAATTGCTGAACCACGCACCGCCGGTGGCCGGCGAGTCGGCGAATAGGTCGTCGTCGGTGGTGCCGCTCACCCCCATGCAGTTCAACAACTTCGCCGGATAGGCGACCACCCCGACCCCTCCCATATTGTTATTCCCGGCGGCTCCGATCAACAGCATCCCTCGGTCGTGCGCGTAGTTGATTGCATTCCCAAGGATCACGCCTTCCTGCACGGTCAGGTTGTAGTATTGCAGACTCATGTTGCCGATTTGGGCCCCGTGGTCGGCCGCCCAGATGATTCCATTGGCCAGAGGGCTGATCCTGCCGCTGCAGCCGTTCGGCGTTCCCAAGACGCGGACGGGCATGATGTACGCACCCCACGTTACTCCGGCCACGCCGAGACCGTTGTTGCCGCTCGCCGCCGCGACGCCGGCCACATGCGTTCCGTGCGGGCAACCGTCCGTGGTCAGCGGCGGGTAGATGAGCGGGTTGTCGGTGTTGATCCCCTGGACGATCCGACCTTGGGGGTACGGTAACAAGTTATTGTTAGTCCCGTACTCGAGATGCGAGTTGACGCCGCTGTCGATGATGGCAATGGTCACTGTCCCGAAGTCGCCGGTATGCAGACCCCAGGCCGAAGTGGCGTCGATGTCCGCGCCCGGCGTGCCGCCCGTCTGGCCCGTGTTGCGCATGGCGTATTGAAGGTAGAAGTTCGTGTCGTTGGGGATCAGGGGGATGGGGTCCGCGACGCCGCCGATTCCGTCCACCGCCGCGATCTCGATATCGCGACCCAAGGCCGCGAACGCCGCCGCCATCGCCGCCGTGTCCGTCCCTTGGGGAACTTCGATGACGAACGTTCGGTCCAGCCCATACCGCGCCGCCAGCGCCGGATCGGCGAAAGGCTCCGAATAGGCCGGTCGCATCCGCGTCGCCCGCCAGTTCTCCGCCGCCGCCCGCACCTCGCCGCTCAACGCCGCTCGCGGATCCGCGTCGTGCGGGGCGGTTCGGAAATGTCGCTGTGCCGCGGGCGTCGCAAGGGCCTCGGGTCGCAGCTTCACCACGATCTGCGTGGACGTATACCCCCCGAAAACATCGTGCTGCCGATTCCCGCCCGGATTCGGCGCAGCAAGCGCCGTCCCGGCGATCATCGCCAGACTTGTGGCAAGCAAACAGAGATGCTTCGCTACGCTCAGCATGACGCGCTGTGTACTTCCTAGCTGATTGGGCATGCACCCCTCCCTCACGTGCCGCGGCTGGTTATTCTCGGACTTCCCCGCCCGCCCCGCATACCCGATATGCCATGATAGGTCACCCACCGAGGCCAATCAACGTCCTCCGATAACCCAAGAGCCGGGGTGCCTTAGGGGAACGCAAGTCGGGGGATCGCCAAGAAACCGAAGCCGACGCCGGCGGACGCACGGCCTTAGACTCCCGCGAGTCGAGAGAGGCTGCCCGTCGTGAACCAACCTCGGTGGCAACTTCGACGAAGACACCCGTTCAAGTTGGCGCGGGATTTCGGCGGCGCAAGACCAAAACTCCGCCGATCCCGAGCAATACAACCGCGAGCACACCGAGACCCACTCCGCCGACAGCGGGCACGCCGGCATTAGCGTCGGGAAAGACGATCAGCGTCCACGACATCGCGTCTCGGCTGTCGGACTCGGTGGAATTCATCTCGAAGCGCCAGTCGTATTCGTCCAACGCGTAGGGCGCAGCGACTTGGAGCCCGACCGCGACGTTCCCGCCGTCCGTGTGGACGGCCCAGGAGCCCGTCGATGTACCTGTGGTGTCATCGGGCATGCCCTCCGTGGGAAAACTGTTGTCGATGACCGGCCGGAACCGGGCCGTGTCAATGCAAGGACCGGCGGTGCACACGACCGACCCGTGCACCGACCAAGTGATGAAGGCAGTCCCCGCCGGAATGGTCAGCGAATGCTGCGAGACGAGGATATCCGCATAGACTGGGCGCAGGGGCATTTCGACCGCGGGGCGGGGAACATAGTGGTTGTAGACCAGCGGCGATTGGGCGGCCGCCCGCTGACTCGCACACGTGACGAACACGACCAACATCGACACCGAAATAGACCGCGACATCGTAAACCCTCCAAAAGCCTCACGACCTTCCACACGAAACGAAGCGCTATTCTAGCGAATCCGCCTCTTGGGTTGCAAGGGGTTGAGCGGCAGAAGCGCCGAACACCAAGTAAATGGCAGGCAACACCAGCAGGGTCAGCAAGGTACTACTGATCACGCCGCCGACTACGACGGTCGCCAGCGGGCGCTGCACCTCGGCGCCGACGCCCGTGCTCAGGGCCATGGGGAGAAACCCCAACGACGCGACGAGCGCGGTCATTAGGACCGGACGAAGCCTCGTCATGGCGGCGTTCTCGATCGCCTCGCGCAGCGCCAGGCCGCGTGCCAGCAGTTGCCGAACATGGGACACGAGGACCATCTCGCCAAGTACGGCCACGCCGGACAAGGCGATAAATCCGACGCCGGCCGAAATCGAGAAGGGCATGTCGCGCACCCACAGCGAGAGGACTCCGCCAACGACGGCAAACGGTACGCCGACGTACACTCGCAACGCATCGGCCACGGACCTGTAGGTGACGTAAAGCAGGGCAAAGATCATGGCGAGCACAAGTGGGACCACGATGATGAGGCGGTTCCGAGCGCGTTCGTAGTGCTCAAACCGTCCGCCCCATTCGATGCGGTAGCGGCCGGAAGGCAGCGAAACGCCCGCCGCGATTTTGCGCCGTGCCTCGGCCACATAGCTCCCGACATCGCGCCCGCGCACGTTCACTTGCACCGTGGTCCGCCGCTGTCCCCATTCGTGCGAAATGGTGGACGGCCCCTCGACTTCTTCGATGTGCGCGAGACTTGAGAGCGGGATACGCTGTCCGTTGGCCGTCGAAAGCTGAATCCGACCAATCGCTTCCGCGTCTTGCCTGGCCGAATCGGGAAGCCGCGCCACCAGCGGAAAACGAAGCTGCCCCTCGACCAGGTCGCCCAGATTCTTGGTCCCCATGGACTCCACAAACTGCATGACCGCCTTCGCGGGGACGCCGTAACGCGCCAGGGCTTCCTGGTCGACACGGATCTGCAACACGGGTTGACCGGTCAACTGCTCCGTGCTCAGGTCGGCCGCCCCTTGGATCGACCCTAGAATGGTTCCGATCTCTTGGGCCTTCTGAACCAGCACGCCAAAATCATCACCGTAGAGCTTCATGGCCACGTCGCCGCGTACGCCCGCGATCATCTCGTCTATCCGCATTTCGATCGGTTGGGAAATCGCGAGGCGCTGCCCCGGCATGTCGCGAAGTTCTCTTTGAACGAGGGTCATGAGGTCCGATTGGTTTGAAGCCTTTTTCCAACCAGATCGAGGCTGAAGCGAAATGAAGATGTCCGAAAGCTCGACCCCCATCGGGTCGGTTGCCACCTCGGCGGTACCCACGCGGCTCCATACATGACGCACCTCGTCCGGAAAGGCGGCGAGGATGGCCCGCTCCATTTGCGTGTTGTAGCGCACGGACTCGCTCAGGTCTGTGCCGGCAATACGCACCACGTTCACTACGATCGCTTCTTCGGAGAGCCGCGGAATGAACTCCGAGCCTAAGCCCCGCGCGATGATGACCGCGGCGAGGAGCACGCAGAGGGCGAAGGCGATCATCGCGACGTTGTTCCGCATGACCGCGCGGAGTACCGGGCGATAGAGCCACGCACAGAGACGAACAAGCAGCGGGTCGCGCTCTTCCATCCGCCGGGGGAGCATCAGGCTGGCAAGAACGGGAATGAGCGTGACCGACAGGATCAAGGAGCCCGCCAGCGCGAGAATGACCGTCAGCGCCATGGGCCGAAAGAGCTTGCCTTCAACGCCTTCCAACGTAAGGATCGGGACGTAGACCAGCATGATGATCAACTCGCCGAACATGGTCGGCTTGCGAACTTCAATGACCGCATCTCGAACGACGTCAATGAGGTTTCGTTTGCGGCGGTCATGAGCGATGTGCCGCGTGGCGTTTTCGATCTGGATCACGGCGCCGTCCACGACGAGGCCGAAGTCGATCGCCCCCAAGCTCATCAGGCTCCCGGCGATCGCAAACTGGAGCATTCCCGAAAAGGCGCACAGCATGGAGAGCGGAATGGCCAGGGCGACGATGAGGCCGGCCCGTAGGTTGCCGAGAAACATGAACAACGTTGCGATGACGAGCAGCCCGCCCTCGAACAGGTTCTTGCGGACCGTGTCGATCACGTGATCGACAAGTTCCGTGCGATCATAGACGGTTTCCACCCGCACGTCGGAGGGGAGGTTCCTTTTGATCTCCGCCAACTTCGCTTTCAGTCGCGAGGTGACTTCGTGTGCATTCTGACCGATCAACATGAACCCCAAGCCGAGTACGGCCTCACCCCTGCCGCCGTAGCTCACGGCGCCGCGGCGGATTTCCGCGCCGATTTCAAGGTCGGCCACGTCATTCACGTGCACGGGGACGCCGTCTTTCGCTTTGATCACGATGTCGCCGATCTGGTCGAGGTTCGCTACGCGGCCAATGCCTTGGACGAGCTGCATGCCGCCGCTCGCGGAGACGTTGCCGCCGCCGGCATTGAGGTTGTTGGATTCGACGGCTTCGATCACTTGGTCGTACGAGAGTCCGAACTTGATCAGCCGTGTCGGATCGATGCGCACCTGGTACTGCTTCTCAAGACCGCCCCAACTGTTGATCTCGGCCACGCCTGGGACGGTTCGAAGTGCGGGCTTAATGGCCCAGTCCTGGATCGTTCGCAGCTCCGTAAGGTCGCGCGTCTCGGAGGTTACGATGTAGTGAAAGACTTCGCCCAAACCGGTCGCCACCGGTCCCATCTCCGGCCGCGCGATTCCCGATGGAAGCTCCACGGTCCCGAGCCGCTCGCTGACCAGCCGCCGCGCGAAATAGGTTTCGACGCGGTCCTCGAAGTTGACCACCACTTGCGACAGACCGAACTTCGAGATCGAGCGGACGTTGACCAGGTCGGGAAGGCCGCTGATGGCCTGTTCGATCGGCATGGTGATCTGCCGCTCGACCTCCTCAGGGCTTAACGCCGGCGCAACCGTATTGATCTGCACCTGCACGGGCGTCGTGTCCGGGAAGGCATCGATGTCCAGGTAGCTCGCGGCGATCAGCCCGAGCACGACCAAGGCCGCAAATGATCCCATCACCAACCCGCGGCGAGCCAGCGACCAGTTGATGATCCAGTTCAGGAACATACGATCGCTCCGGGTCAGTGGTCCGCGCAGCCGGCCCCCAAATTGCTCTTGAGGATTTCCGACTTCAGGACGTGGCTTCCAGTCGTGGCGACGACTTCGCCGGGAAGTACGCCGACGAGGACCTCCGTGAAGCCGCCGCTGCGCGCCCCCGCTTTGATCTTTCGCGGCTGAAATATCTCCTCCGTGAGCCGCACAAAGACGACGTGACAGCAACCCTCCCACTGGACGGCCTCATCCGGGACGGCGGTCGCCGTGGGCGATTCCCGTATGGTGATCGCAGCCTGACCGAACATGCTCGCGAGCAGCCGTCCCTCCGCGTTGTCCATGTCCGCGCGAACCTTGACCGTGCGGGTCTGTTCCTCGACTGCCGTGCTGATCCAGGCGATCGTGCCTAAGACCGCGTTGTCCGACTTTGGTTCTGCGCGGAAACGAACGCGCTGTCCGAGCGCCACTCGATTCGCGAGCGACTGGGGAACATCGATCATCACCCACATGCGGCTGGTGTCGGCAACGACGAACAAGGGCTTGGAGGCCTCGACGACTTCGCCGGCGACCATGTTCCGAGTGGTCACCACGCCATCCAATGGCGCCGTGATGGGAAGCAAGTTGGCCGTGGTATTAGAGGCGTCAAGCTTTTCGCGGATGTTCTGTGGCACTCCCAGAAACAGCAACTCGCGTTCATTGGGGATTTCCGACGGGCCGTCCGGAGACAGCACGAAGCCCAGATTGATCAGCGTCTGGCGTGCGATAAACAAACGAATTTCCGCCTCGCGAAACGCCGCCTCTTTTTCCAGCAAATTCGCCTGCGAGGCGATATTGTCCAGGATCAAACTTCGCGTCCGCTCCCGGGCCTGCGTGCGGACGTGCCGATCGGCGGCGGCCTGTAGAAGCTCCGCCTTGGCTCGTCCGATGTCCGCGGAATCCACCAGCGCCAGCACCTCACCTCGACTCACGCGATCGCCGACTTCTTTACCCACCCACCACGCAACGCCGGAAGCGCGACTGGAGACCTGGGCCAACCGTGTGCGCTCGTAGTCGATCTCGGCGTTCGCGGTCAACGTGTCCCCCATCGGTCGTTCGACGACGCTTCCCAGCTTGACTCCCGCTTTCTCGACGCTGGCCGCCGAAGCAAATTGCACGCGCATGGCGTGAGTTTGACAGGTCGAGGGGTCCTTTGCGGGCCGCCCTATGCTGACGGAACCCCGCTGCATCTTCAACGCCGTGTCGTCTTGCGCAACCACAACGGAAACATCGGGCATGCCCTTCCGAGGCGAACCTCGAACAGCGATTCCCGGATGGCATAGGGTGCAGTTGGACTCCGGAACGCCGTGCTCCCTGCACCAATCGCCGGCGACGCCTTGGGTCAAAATCTCCGGGTGACAGATCGTGCATCTCGATTCCGGGACGCCGTGTTCCTTGCACCAATCGGCACCGCTCTCGCCGGCGAGTTCCGGGTGACATTTGATGCACTTTGAGTCCGGCACACCGTGTTTGACGCACCAATCTTCCTCCTCCTGCACGACCCGCGCGCCGAACAGATCGGAAAACTTCGGCGTCTTCCATCCCGAGTGGTAGCCCCAGTAGCCCAGGGCCGAAAGGCACAGGAGAACGAGAAAAGTAGGTAACGAACGTGTCACTCCTGCCGCCAACGCAGGGAAGGCGCCGCGTCCGTGTTGGTGCGTAGGTGCAACGCTGCTCGAACCTGACGGTTCGTTGGGCGTGGGAAAACCGTTCGTCATGGTTGGCTCCTCACTTCCGAGAGAGATTGACGTGGACGCCGGCTATCGCGTGGCCACGTACGTTAGCGCGCCGAAACGCGCAGCGTGAAAAAGTAGAACATTGGTCCGATGCGTAAGGATGGATCACGCGCCGCAGAAAGAAGGCGGCGCATGGCGATCAGATAAGAAGGACGATTGTGCCCTGGGAGGGTTCGGGGGGGAGTAAATCCGAGACCGGATCAATGACGGTGTGGGTCGGCTCAACCTCGCTGCCGGGGACGAACCACGGAAGCGGCAGAAAGGCCGTAACGGTCAAATGCTCCAGCGGTAGCGACTGCGTCAATACGGCGCCGCTGCAACAGCAGGAATAGCCGCAATTCGACTCCTGACACGGGTCCGCAGGATTCGGCGTCGGATTGCGGCAAGGATCATAATCCGAAAGCTCCGCGAGCCTGGCCTCGTCGGTCTTCAAGGAATCCGCCCGCCAGCTTACTTCGCCGTAAGGGCACAGGATTTGGCAGGACATCAAGCTGCCCAAGGCGAGTAAGGCTACAACTGGGGAGCGCATAACCACTCCTAATCTATAGCCTCTATCGGCTCTGCAATCAAGAGGGATCAACACCGCCTGAGGCCGGTCAAACTGGGGTCCAGCGCCGCGCACCGGTGTACGGCAGGTCGTTTCGACCTGTAGTCACTATCCGTCGGGGCTGATGGTAAAGGCAGGTGCAAGCACCTGCCCTACCTGGCTCCATCCCGCCGCCGTCGATCGATCCCGTTCACCTCCCGCGCTCAGTTTCCGATCCGCACGAAGCCGACGGGGGCAGTGAGCGTCATCGCCCTGCCGTCGGCGCCGGCGACGAAGGTGTTGCCGAGGGCCGCTGGATAGTCTCCGGCGACAATCGCGACGGTTGCCCCATCCGAGACGCTGGCGACGGCCGCACTGACTCGGTTGAACGCATAGAGCACATGCCCGAACTGGATCGGGTGGGCGCTCGCCCAGTCCACCCAGAAGACGCCGGCCCCCAGGAAGTCGTGCATCGCGCCCGCCAACGGAGGATACATCACCCACGTGCCGGCATTGTCGTAGTCCGACCAGAAGCTGTCGCAGCCGCCCTGCGTGTGGATGCCGATCGCAAGCCCGGTGCTCTCCCAGATGATGGGACTACCCGAGTTCGCCGGCCCGGTGTCCACTGTGTGCTCGATCGCAGAACCCACCAGGCAGTCATCGCACGAGCCGGTGGCCGTCTGCTGCGTGCAGTTGGCCGAGTTGCAGTTGTAGTCGCAGGCGCCGTCGCTGTCATAGTCGCAGCACGCGGCCCCCGCGCCACCCGGGCCTGCAGGACTCCAATCCAGTCCATAGCCGGTTACCCGCAGCGTTGTTCCCTCCGAGGGCATCAGGGCGGTCATGTGGAAGAACCCCTGCACGATGTGCGGACGCAGGCCGGTGGTGCTGTTGGGACCAACCGCGAACACCGCATAGTCGGCGCCTTCGCCGTTGGATTCGAACGAAACTACGCCGGTAACCGGGTACTGATCGTTCGTAAGGGCTGCCCGGGTCACGCCGTTGGGCGACGAAGCCGGCACGTTGAACTCCAGCACGCC
>JAZDHF010000057.1:0-8805 GCA_043806315.1 Planctomycetota bacterium
GCCGCCGACAGCTTGGTTCTCGATGGGGGTAAGGGGGTTTTCTGCGCGTACCCTGCCCAACTTGTGCACAACGCATCACGGCCGACGCCCGCCCAGCCTCAGCCACGTCCAATCGGAGCGGTATGAATAATCCGGGTTAGGGGTTCAGCGTGTAGTCAAACCGTTCCAACCTGTCATGGTAGCGAATGTAAACCTCGCTGCGCCCGTCGGCGTCAAGGTCCTGGACCCGAACCCAACTCGAATACCCCTCGACAGGCATCCGCACCAGTGCTTCCCCAAGCTCGCTGACGATCCACAACCCGCCCATGTTAACGAATACGATTTCGTCTCCCGCTTTCCCGTCGATGTCCGCAGCCGCCAGATTGCTTGCGGCTGAGCGGGATCCGTCGCCACCCAGCGGAAGGTCCCACATCTTCTCACCTTGCTCGTTCGATGCGACGAGCATCGCCTCACCCGGATACGATGTTGTTCTGTTTCCCACTTCGAACGTAATTGGAATCTGCGAAAGCGTAAGAACGGCCCGACCTTTGCCCGTTCGCGCAATCAGCATTTGCTCGGGGAACCAACTTTCCGGTGAGCGTGGCGCCAGCCGGATCTCGTCAATAACTTGCCCCTGCGGGTTCACGCGGCGGAGCGACCGATCGGTTCGGACCCAAAGGCCGTCGCCGATAGCGTCTCCGTTGGGAGGGAAACCCCCAGGATTGGAATTGTCAGATCGGGTACGAACCGACCACGCCCGAACGAGACGCTCTTCGTTGAGAGGTTCAAAGTCTCCCCCGCCGCCACCCCATGAAATACGGCGCTGGTAACGCATCTCCTTGATTTCCTCTTCTCCCATGGGCACGCCGCCGGGCAAGCTATCGCCCTTTATGAGCTGCTCGATATCGGCCTTCAATTGCTCGTTTGGACTGCCTTCGCAAGAAGGCTGATAAAGACCCTGAACCGTTCCATCCTTACCCAACAATACGAACCCGAACCCCCAAGATTCGTCGACAAACTGCTCGCGGAGCGTGCCCTCTGGGTCGAGTATGAGCGGCCCGCCGATCCCGCGTTGGACAATCTTCTGGAATACGGGCGAGGAGGCGTCCTCAGAAAGAACGTAAAACCCCACGACTTGGTCCTGCGGGAATTCCGTCATGACCTGATCGAGTTGCGTCATTTGGCTCGAATCCAAGAAGTCGTCACTGCCCATTGCCATGCGTCGCATGTCCGGAAAGAGCCACAGCACGCCTACCTTGCCGCTGAAGGCCTCGGAGTTGATCGACCCGCCGCCGGCGAGCGGCAGTTCGAACCACGGCACCGGCTTGCCGGAGAGCGCTATCTGTCCGTCAAACTCCGTCCCGCTATGCTGGCGATCGTAGAATTTCGCCACCTTCTTCCAACTCTTCTTGGGCTGGAAAAGAAAGGTTTCCGCCGGCAGCTCCGCGTCAACTCGGATATCCTTCACGTCGTAGGTTGTCGTCATGTCCATGTCGACCATGGCGAGTGCCTTTAGGCTTCCCGGTACCCCCTCCGCTACCCCCTGCGGCGGCACTAAGTTCACCGTATTCACTACCCGTCGCAGTAGCCCATCCCGCTCGCGCAAATACCATCGCGAGGTCATCGTCTGCTCATTGAACATCTGGCTCGGATTGACGCCCTCGACAACCGTACAGTTCTCGCCGTCGATGATTTCCCGTCCCCGGACATCGGCGTTCTGGAGCTGTTGTCCGATATAGGCACGGCGGTCCGCGGCAAGAATCAGCTTCGCCACGGACGGCGTCTGATTCCATGAAAACCCGGAAAACTTCTCCACCTGCGAGCGCCACGAGTCCCGCAGCGGCTCGGTGACGTAGCGCCGCATCGACTTTCTCACCACGGTCAGATTTCTGCCGTCGCTAACCATTAGTTCATTGCTGTCTTCGACTTTGAACCGATTGGGATATTCGAAGACGGTCGGTTTAATCTGTTCAGGCTGCCCCCCGAAGCTCCCCCTCCCTTCGGTCACTGCGCCGGCATCGGAATACGACCTAATCTTGTCGAGTGTGTCGAGCAGCCGCTCGATCTCCTTTACGGCCGCTGGCGTGAAGCCAGGAAGTTCTGTCCCCTTGCCTTCCGTTTGAGCGGAAGACGAGCGGACGGAGAGCAAGCCCAAACCGACGATCCAAAGGACTCTTGCTTCGATGCTGAACATGATTGGTTCTCCAGAGCGCACGACGGCATGCACCGTCTCCTGGAAAGATACCACCTTCCACCCACTCGGGCAAGTCTTCGACTTACCCACGGGTCACGGTGAAACCGCCGACCCTGGGGTGAGCGCCAGCCCGAATAACGACGGACGGACAGCGGACTCGCGACGCCCTGTTGCGCGGCGTGTCACCGTGACGGCCGGCCTTTTTCCGGCGTCATCGTCTCGTTGGGGGCAGACCTTCGCAATCCTTGCGCTTGTTCTGCCACTTTGCCGATCCTAGAATCTAGCGATAGGAGTATAGCGCCGTGGACCAACCGTCAGCCCCAACCGCCCCCGACGAACAGGCCGATCTCGATCTCGACGATCTGCCCCCCGGCGACCATGCCCTTGAGGTGGCCGCACGGAAGGGCTTCGGACCGCTCAGTCCCATCGCAAAACGAGTCTGGCACGGCGACGCCGTCCCCTGCGTGACCTGCGGCCAGCTTGTCCGCCGAGAGGACGAGCGTTGCGACCACTGCGGCCAGGACTTGTCGGAAGAGATGGTCGAGAAGATGCGGGCCCACGCCGGACCCTGGTACGTCCTGGAGCACTTACGCCCCTTCCCCGGCGTCGCCCTCGATCGCATCGTCCGGCAGATTCGTCGGGGCCTCATCACCGAGACCTCGATCGTCCGCGGACCGTCCACCGACTACCAATGGCGCTTCGCCGTCGAGTCCCCCGGCCTGTGTCGCTACTTCGGCAAGTGTTGGCACTGTCATCACGAGGTCAAACCTTCCGATACCTATTGCCAAGGTTGCCTGTCGCATCTTTCCTTCGAGAAACCGCGACCGCTGCCGGCGCTCAACGCTCCCGAGCCGCGGGATTCCGGGTGTGGCCCGCCCGCCCTCGGCTGGGGTCCACAGCGGGGGGCCGCTGTGCCACATGGAAGCGGAAGCGAGCGGGCGGGTGCCCCACCCCTTGGGGCGGGCGACCGGCCTTCGACACACGCACCGGCCAGCGCGGAACCGCCCGCGAGACCTGCGCTACCTCCGGGAAGCGAACTCGCCAAACTCGCCAACGTCGTCCACCACCTCGAGGCCATCCCGGCCTCGAACAGGGACGGCCGTCCCCGCATCGGCCCGCTCACCGCGACCTGGATCGCCGTCGCCATCCTGCTCGTCGCCATCGTCGGCTTGGTTTGGATCGCCCGCGTGCGCAGCCAAGGCTCGCCCACCCCGAATCCCACGACGACCAGCTTGGTCTTGCCCTCGTCACCTTGAAGTGACAACTATTTGTGGGACCGGGTGTGCCCCAGCCGCCCTCGGCTGGGATCCACAGCGGAGGGCCGCTGTGCCACACGGAAAACGCCCCCAAGACGAGCCCCTACCCTCGCTGCGGTCCGCGTCCATCCCTCGCCCGACGGCGACCCGCAGGATCGGTCCCATCCGCCGAGGGGGCGCTCCGGACGACCGCACGCCGGGGCTCGTTGTCCGGCAAGTTGAACCTCATGGAATCGTCACCCAGGGCGTGACGTGCAGAAGCGCCTTTCGATTCCGCCGTTTCGGTGTCTCGCTCAACGAACATCTTGCGACTCCGCCCGCGGCATGGCCGAGAACCTTCCCGCGTCCTCATGGGCGATGCCCAGAATGAGCGAGACGCCCACGCCGAGGATCGTGAAGATCAGATCATCGCTGACGCCCAGGCCGAACTGCGCCGCAAACGCCGCGACCACCGTGGTCAACGCCACGCGCACCTTCCTCGAAGCCAACGGCCCCAACCACCATCGAAACCTCGCACGCACATCCATCGGATACCTCCTTCCAACGCGTCTTCGATCTTCGCCCTTCACACTTCAGACTTCCCGGCATGGCGCCCGCCGGAGGCGCACCCCGACGCGCGCCTCCGACGGACGCAGAGGGAGGGAGGAGAGGTAAGTTCGAAGTTCAAAGCTCGAAGTTCGAAAAAACCTGGAATCCATTGCATCCTTGCCTTTCAAACTTTGAACTTTCAACTTTGAACTTTGAACTTTCAACTTCCCCATCACGCCGCTTTTCCGTCCCGACGCTGCCACAAGTAATACACCGGCTGGGAAGCGATGATTCCTCGGAACGTTTGCGCCAACAGCTCCGGTGACTGCCGCTCGACCCGCCGCTCACCGCCAGCCGTCGTCGCCGCGTACCAGTCATAGACCACCCGAGACACGATCTCACGAACGCAGCGGCGCCGGCACACGTGGAGCGTAAATTCGCGGCCATTCGGGTCCACGCCCATGCCTCGCAAAGCATCCAGTGCGGCCTGACGCCGCGGCGAAACGCCGTATTGTCCGATGCGCCGCATCCCGGCCTTCTCAAACACCGGGTTGAACTCTCCCATCCCGGCCAGACACTCGACGTACTCCGTGCCAACCAGTGGCAGCGTCCGACGCAGGAGGTAATGCCCCAGCCCGCACCCGCGGACCTCCGGATGGATCACCAGGCGGCGAACGATCCGCAGGGATCGGTTCACCCGCGCGGCGTTGCGGCTGAACAAACCGTCCGTCGCCTGATTTCGTAGGGCAAGCTCCAACGGACCGTGCGAGTACACCACGATGCCGAGCAGATCTCCGTCCGCCCCGTCGCGCATCACGAATACTTTGTCCACGAACCCCAACTCGTCCGTCGCCCGATAGTGCATGGCCGCAAAGGCGTCGTAGTGCCGCTTCGAGCCCGGTTCGATCCGCAGCCGCCGCCGAAAGCTCGGCGGTCGCTTCGCCCGCACGTCGCGCTCCTCCACGTCGCAGCGCCCTCGACCCCGGAACCAGACAATGACGTTGGGTTGCAGGTCGACGATGATGTCCTCGTTGGCACACGCCAGAACCACCGAGAGACAACGCCTTGTCACCAGCTTGCGAAGGCAGAAGCTGATCGCCTTGGCCGCCCGACGATGGAGCGACGCGCAGAACTCGTCGCACAGCAGCGGTGCCTGTGTGCCACTGCTCTGTGAGCAGTGGTCAGGGCGCCCCGCCGCTCGGGGTGGGGGACTGATAGGAGGGTGCCCCACCCCTTGGGGTGGGGGACTGATAGACGCCGTCGTCCCCCGGGTATGCAGTGCCATCGCCCGCGCCAGACGCGCCCGGAACTTTTCGCCTTCGGAGAGGCCTTCGAACGGACGGACCCACAACGCCGCCTCGCCAAGGCCGCAACTCGTGAGGATGGACAAAGCCTCGCCGAGCGTGGCCCACGGCGCGACGCGGTCGAGAACGGCTACATCCGGCGGGAACGATACCCGCTGGACCATGCACGCTCCCGCGAACCGTCGATCCAGCTCGCCCAGGGCCGTTGACTTGCCGCTGCCCGACGGACCCACGAACAGCACGATCCGCCCGGGTCCTAATGCCAAACGCACCCGTTCCACGATCGTGACCGGCCCCCCGGAAAGAGGAAGGCCGAAGCGAACGGCCACCGTCGCCGTCCGCGCCGACGGCCGCCCTAACTTAGCCTCCCGCAAGCACTTAAGGTCAATGGTCTCACTCCCTCTCCCTTCGAGGGAGAGGGTTGGGGTGAGGGTCGCAGCAGGCGTCCCATTCTCGCATGGCTGGGCAACCGGACCCGGCACGGCGCTACTCGTCTGGATACCTAACATATACCTAACTATACGACATAATTATTGCCAGTCAATACGCAAATCAATTTCCTTTTGGTCCGATAAATATAAGGAGCGCTCGCGGAGCGGCGTGGGAGTGGACGCCGCGGCGGGGTGACGACGGGGTACGGTCAGAAACCGATCAAGAGTAGCTGAAATTTGTGGCGAATTCGTTTGACATGTGAAGGGGGGGGTAATCTGTGCACTGTTGCTGATCGGTCGGCGTCGCCGGCGCGACACTCCTCGACCCACCTTGTCGCTCCTGTCCGGGGCCGGACAGGCGACTCGCCCCCGACGTCGGCAACATGATGTGCCACGCCGTGGCACGAGAGGTTCATTACCATCTTTGTTTGCGCCGACCGGCATCCCCGGCGGCGGAAGGGAGCGAATGGTCATGTTGCGCGGAAGGAAAGTACATTACAGGGGAGTGCTGTTGGGTGGAGTCGCGGCAGCAGTTCTCGTGTATGCGCAAACAGGCGTGTACGCGGTGTCACCGTGCCTGCAAACGCAGGTTGCCAAGCTCACGGGGAACGGCTCGGACTACTTCGGGGGTGGAGTGGCGATTTCCGGCAACGCCATTGCAGTCGGCGCGTCGTGGGACGCTGACAAGGGCGGGCAGGCCGGGGCCATGTACATCTTCCGAAACAGCGGCTCGGGCTGGGTGCAGGAGGCCAAGCTTACGGCGTCCGACGGATCAGGGGGAGATCACCTTGGACAAACCGTGGCGATCTCAGGAAATGTCGCGGTAGCCGGTGCGCGGTACAAGGAAGCCGCCTATGTCTTTCGCTTCAATGGGTCGACGTGGTCGCAGGACGCGAAGCTCACCGCATCGGACGGTGTCAGCGGCGACTACTTCGGCAGCTCCGTGGGCGTCTCCGGTGATACGCTTGTCGTCGGATCACAGTGGGATGACAACGAGCGCGGTACCAACGCCGGGTCGGCGTACGTCTTCCACTACAACGGATCAGCGTGGGTCCAGACACAGAAGCTACTGGCGTCCGACGGCGCCTCTGGCGACCAATTCAGCGCGGAACGCTCATTGTGCATTTCCGATGATCTTCTGGTGGTCGGCGCAACTCCGAACGACAACGCAAACGGCGCCGACGCCGGCGCCGCATACGTCTTCCGATTCAGCGGTTCGACTTGGGGGGAAGAAGCTAAACTGATAGCTCCTGGTGGAGCAGTGGGTGACGGTTTTGGAACTTCCCTGGGGATATCTGGTAATGCGATCGTAGTCGGCGCGGGCTTAGGAGATGGAGCGGTCGCAGACTCCGGGGCCGCTTATGTTTTCCGTTACAGTGGCTCGGGTTGGGCGCCGGAGGCGAAGCTCTACGCGAGCGATGGAGCGCTCCAAGACTCGTTCGGAATCAGCGTTGCCATAGATACCGATACTGTGATCGTGGGAGCTCACGCCGACGACGATCTAGGCACCAGTTCGGGCTCGGCCTATATCTTTCGCCATGCTGGGTCAAGCTGGGGAGGGGCGACCAAGGTTACGGCGTCCGACGGGTCGGCGGGCGCGTTCTTCGGGGCCTCTCTCGCGCTTCAGGGTAGTACCGCTGTCGTCGGAGCAGGCGCGGGTGGGCCCGGAGCCGCCTATGTCTACAACCTTGTATGCGACATCCCGACGGTTTCTGCGTGGGGCGTGGTCGTGATGATGCTGCTGCTGTCCTGTGCGGGTGCCGTCGTGGTGGTGAAGCGGCGTCACCGCGTGGCGTATACTTAGACGCCGCTATCCTCAGGAGGGGCCGGGCGTAATCCGAACCCGGAGCGCCAGCGACGGGCCAAGACCCCGCGCTGGCGCTTGGGGTTCGGAGCGTGCCCACGACAGCACTGCGGACGGCCAGTGCATTCCGACGCTGTCCGAATGGGGCCTGATGGTGATGGCGGCGTTGGTGCTTTCGGCCGGTGGGGTGGTGATCGCGCGCAGAAAAGCTGAAACGCAGAAAGCAGAAACGGGGCAACGCTGAAAAGTCGGAACGCCGAAAGGCGACGGTGGGCGATTAGGGGTCGTGCCGTCGGCGCTCAATGTCCGTGACGACCTCGTCGATGGTCACGCCGTCGAGCCAGCGGTGTCGCTGCCGGGTGTAATCACCGCGGCCCGCATCGTACTGCTGCAGGAAGCGGATGGCCCCGGCCGGCCCGAGTCGGTCGAGAAGGGCGTCAAGCCCCTCGCGGCGAATCTCGTGCAGGGTCATACTCTTACGCACCATCGGCGGCGTCCTCCACAACCCAGCGCGCCGGGTTCGCAACCTTGAGTCGCAACGGCGGGCGAACTTCGCCGGCGCGGCGCAGAAGTACATCGTCGGTCGTCAGCAGCACGTCACACCCGCCGGTCTCGGCAACTGCAAGATGTAAGGCGTCCATCGCGCCGATTCCATGATCCACCAGGCGACGGGCCAGAGCGATCGACCGTTCGTCCACGACAATCCGCTCGTCCGCGAACCGGAGCATCCCCGCGACAATTCCGCGGCGATCTTCGTCCGGGTCGCGGAGAACCTCCTCCTCAACCGTCTCGCTGCTGATCCAGCGGTGCAGCCCTTTACCGCACAGTTCCAGTATCACGCAAACCGCTTCACTTTCGACCCGGACGCGATGTTGGCCCTGATCGTCCAAGGGGCGCAACAAGCAGCACGCGTCGAGGTAGATTCGCATGTGGGCGTATTGTACCCCGAATCGCGATTCCAACAACGCTATTTACCCTTGACAGGGGATGTGTCCCGACGCGATCGGAGTCGGGCATGGTGGCGATGGCAGCGTTGGTGCTTTCGGCCGGTGGGGTGGTGATCGCCCGGCGGCGGGCGGCGTAATCCGAACCCGGAGCGCGAGCGACGGGCCAAGACCCCGCGCTCGCGCTTGGGGTTCGGACATTGGGCCAACGATCGTCCCATCCGACGGGCCAAGACCCCGCGCTCGCGCCTTGCTGTTACCCACATTTTTTGTGGCGTTCCTCATTGAGGACGGCTCCCAAGAGGATCAGATGAAAGCACTGCCAACCGCGCCACGCACGGAGCCAGCCAATCGGCCCGTCGTTT
>JAZDHF010000058.1:0-3767 GCA_043806315.1 Planctomycetota bacterium
TCGGAACCCGCAATAAGCAGAGCTACTTCTCCCTCAATAAGGACCACAAGACCCACCTGATCTACCTGGGGAAGAAGCGCCAGGAGCGTGCCAAGGAATACTCCGCCAACTACAAGAAGCTTCTGGCTATCGTCGACGACAGGACCCTTCTGAACATGACCCTGCTCAAGGAAGACGCCTGCCTCTGACGGCCGAATCAGGCTGGAAAAACTTCTGACTGTCGAGTTGGACATGAACACATTATACTCGCCGCCCCTTGTTTATGTTAAGGACAATGTTGCATATCTATTGAATTGATCTATACTACCTCACCGCGCTCGGCCAAACCGTTACCGCCTGTGCTCTGCGCCTCCGCGACGCCGTCGTCCTACCCGCCCTCGCGGGACTCAGTCCTCCATGAGAAAATCGTTGCCGAATCGCGCATGATTGCGCTCATAAGAGCCTACGTTTTTTCGGGGACTTCGCCCCGAAAAAATGGCCGCTTCGCGGCAGTTGGCGCCGTCCATAGAATCGGGGCCTTTCGGATAGCCGCAGAGCCCCATGATCGCACCCGATTCGTTCAGCCAGTACTACGCGCCGCTGCTGGAGAACACCTATGACGTCGTGGACCGGATCGTCCTGAATGCCTACTTCAGTCTGGGGAGTTCGGCCGGCGGTTTTCGGCTGTGGTGGCAGCGGCTGCACGGGACGGACGATAACCTCGACGACACCCACCTGATGCGCATGGCCGGGCGATTCGCTCGGCGAGTCCGGGGTTGGGGCAAGAAACGCAACGTTCCGGTGGTGTTCTGTCCCGCGGGGGAGCGCAAGCATGTGACGATCGAGCCATACCTTCCTGCGGACCCGAGTTTCCGCGGTATCTTCGCCGTGCAGATCACCCGAGCCCCGGCGCCGGTGTGGGAGGTGTTGCGGTCGCCCAACGGCGGGTTCCACTTGCGGCGAAAGAAATCCATGCCGTATGTCAACCATTACTCGTTCCACATCCTCGACGAGGAATGGGGACATGTCACCATCAAGGTCTGCGGTCAGCCACCGTTCAAGGCGATGGTCATGCTCAACGGGCACGAATACACGGCCTGCCGAGCGCGCCGAGCGCATATCGCCTTCGGCAAGGAGGGGAATTGCTTTACGGAGGTCTCCAACGCCGCAGCGCTCGCCAAGGTCGCGGATACCTTGCGGTCGCCGACCGCCATAGGGCGGCTGCGGCGGGTCTGCGAGCGTTGGATTTACCACTGCGTGTGCTTCGGGCTGTCGTTCGAGGAGCAGAAGCGCTCCGGGTTTCACCACCGCTACTCGCTCTTTCAGATCGAGTACAGCCGGAACCTGTTGTTTACCAACGGTCACGAGATGGAGCAGGTGTTCCACGGCGTGATCGACCGCACGCGCTCTCTTCTGGACATCCGAACCGTCAAGACGATCTTCGGGATACGCCTGCGGCGGCGGGTCAAGCGGCACGATTCGATCCCCCGGTTCGAGTGTCTACTCGAGAGCCCTGTCTACGATCTGACGGTGTTCAAGGTGCACCTCGGGCGCCTGACCTTGAAGGTCTACACGAAAGGCGAGTGCGTGCTGCGGATCGAGGCGATCGCTCACCATGTCGACGATCTGCGTTGCCGCAGGGGCCTGGACTGTTTCGGCGAG
This sequence comes from Planctomycetota bacterium, assembly GCA_043806315.1. Lineage (GTDB taxonomy): Bacteria > Planctomycetota > Phycisphaerae > UBA1845 > UBA1845 > SBAX01. The sequence goes on from JAZDHF010000058.1 coordinate 1,642, forward strand.
GCGCTGGGCAAACTGGCCGAAATCCTGGGGCGGTTCCTGAACGTCCTGCGCTGTGTGGACGTGTCCTGGATCAGCGATCGGTTGCTGGAGGATCTGCCGATGCCCAGCGTCATCGGACGGACTCGCGTCGGAGGCGTGGACATCAACAAACCTCGCATTCGTGCGGTGATGGAGGCGGCGATCGCCCTGTCCCTGACCCCCGGCGGATTCACCGCCGCCCAACACGCCGACAAGGTCGGCGAGATCCTCGGCCTCGCCGCCCAAGGATACGCCGCTCGACACGCGGCGTACGATCTCAAGAAGCTGCGTGCCAAAGGGTTGATCCGCAAGACCGCCGAGGGTTCGCGCCGCTACGAAGCAACCCCCGATGGATTGCAAGCCATGGCCTGCCTTATCGTCCTGCGCGAAAAAGTGATCAAGCCCCTGCTGCACCATGGCGGGCACCGCAAAGCCGGTCGCAGGCCTGCGGGCGCCACCGAACTCGACTTGTGCTATGAGGCTGTCCAAGGCTCGATGAAACAACTCTTCAAAACCCTCGGCATTGCCGCCTGAAGATCGACAACAAATTGTCGATGCCTTCCCCTTAAGCGTCTAAGGGCGTGGCCCGCCCCTCAATTGACCCATCACGGAGAGCTACGATTTCTCCCCCTTGGCCGGTTTGGCGGCCTTGGAAGATTTGTCCTTTTCCGCAGCCGGTGCGGCCTCCGCGGCAGCCGCGGGAGCGCCCTCGGCGGCTTGAGGCTTCTTTTCGGCCTTGTCCTTCTTGCCGACGGCGGCCTTGCGATGCGCGACCTTCGCAAGACCCGAAACCTTGTCCCCCTCGGACCACAGCCCGGTCTCTTTGAGGATTCCCAGCCGCTCCGCGCGGGTGAGCACGTTGCGGTGGCGTTCGAGCATACTCTTCGATCGTAAGGACCGGTCCATGGACATCGAATGAACTCCCCTTTACCAAGTGTCGCGCTTCAACGTCTTGAAATAGCCTTCGAGTCTGTATCCTCCGCCCGCGGCGTAGTACTGCGTGCCGATCGTGCGGACCTTATCCAACAACTGCTCCGCGAGACGCTTCTGCGCAGGGTCCTTATGATTGTAGCCCTGCGTTGCAATGAGAAGGATCGTGCCCGTGTTCAACGGCGCCAACTCCGCATTCACGCCTCGCTGCCCCAGAAACTCCTTTGCATTTCGGGCCTTTTCGATGCTCGCGGCCGGAAACTCCTGGGCCACGATATAGGTCAGGTCCCGAACCCAACCACTCGCCGAGCTCGAAACCGCGGGCGCTCTCGGCGTCGGAACCGCAGCAACCTTCGGCGCCGCCCGATCTTCGCGTACCCCGCCGCTGGCCGTCTTGGTCGCCGCCTCCTCGAGCAATCCGCCCAGCAGGTACGTCGCGGGAGGTTCCTTTCGCACCGTCGCGATCTCATCGCCGATGGCCGTGGCGCCCGCCGCGCGTCCGGCGTCGAAACCGCGCCGGAAGCCCGCATCGTCGCCGCGTCGCGCTCCCACTCCGTACGAAACCAGGACGGTCGCAAGCGCCACAAACACGGCGACCGCAGCCGCAACGCTCGTGAACGAGACGCAAATCCGTTCGCCGGCCACCTCGAAAAAGGGCCGGGGCGCAGTGCTCGTCACTGTCGAACACGGCGGCGCTTCGAGGGGCCCCGCGGAGTCCTCAGCCGACCGCACGGCCCGCGCCGCATGTAGATCGACGATGCGGTTGTGCCGGGACCACCAATTCGGGACCTTGACTCCGCCGGCTGTCCGCCCGCCATCGTCGCTGAGAAGCTCGAACAGCGCCGGGCCTCGCTTGCCCTTGGCTATTTTTCTCGCCTCCATGCTCAAACTCCCTTCGGCACCCAGGATAACCGGTTTGTCATCCTTTGCAAGGCGACCCTACAGGTACCCGAGCCGCTTGGGTTGTTGCGGATGGGCTTTGATTGCGGGGCGGAAGTGAATCGGCGGAGGGGCCTTCCCCGCACTCGTCGGTGTTTCCGCTGCGCCAACGGGGGGCCGGGAAAAATTTTTCTATTTTTTACCCCACTGCCCCCTTGACGCGGGGAGTTCTTGCGATGATAATGCCCCCGTTACGTGGACGCCAATACCGGCCGGTGGGAGGGACGGAAAGCTCGCCC
>JAZDHF010000059.1:0-3111 GCA_043806315.1 Planctomycetota bacterium
TCCACGGACGTGTTAATGGTCCTTTGGGGCTTCAACGTCTCATGCTCGTCCGACCGGCCAACTGAATCTGGAATCGCACGGGCGACCATTATAACCGAGACGACGATTTTTTCACGGCGCCCCGATGCCGGTCGCCGGGGCACAGACCCCCCTCCCCCTGCCGGGCCACCGCGAACAACGGCAAGGGTTTATCTATTATCGCCAGTTTATCCCGACCAGCAACACCCAGAGCTGGGGGGTCCCACGGTCGTGGGGTGGGTGGAGCGAAGCGCCAGGAAGCGAACCCCCCCATTGGCCGGGAGGGCCGGTAGGTTGTGTCCGCCCGCGGCGGACTCCACCCACCCTATACCTCTATGGTCTGCGGAGCGCCACGCCCGAAGGCTCGTCGGGCGGTGCGCCAGGCGATTCGTCGAACGGCGAGGCCGTGCTCAGGCGCAGACCGGCGGCACCCCCGTCCTTTTCGTACTTCTCGTTGAGCCGGGTGAGTACGGCCTGGGTCAGGTCGATGCGGTCGTTGAAGTAGATGATTTTCTGGAGCAATATCTGCTGGCGCAAGGCCACTGAATCCGGGGCATCCTCGGTAAGTTGATCGTAGGTCAGGACCAAATCGACGCCGTCCCGCGCGGCGATCTCGGCCACCGCCTCCTTCACGTTCTTATAGATGCGCAGGAGCCACCTCTTGTGATCGGCCTTTAGCATCTTCTCCTGGAGCGAGGCCCAGACCTCGTACTCGACCTCCAGGCGGGTGATCTCCTGTTCCAGCTCCGCGAATTCCTTGGATTCCTCCTTCAGCGCGAGAAGGTTCTTGCGTTTGGCTTCGATGGCCGCCCGTTTGCTCTCGGCCTCCGCGGCGGCCTCCCGACGCCGATCATCGAACAACCGCTCCAGGTCCTTGGTCATGAGGTACTTTTCAAAGATCGAAGCCAGGTCCACGACGGCGACGTCCACGCCCTTGTCCTGCGCCGGCGCCTGTCCAGCCAGCGCCGTCCCGCAGCACAGGAATACGAGTAACCCCTTGGGATTCATGGTTGGTCCTTTCCGTCCAAGAGTTCGGAGTTCAAGGTTCAAAGTCCCAAGTGGGGAGTCTTTGTCTTGACTCGGAACCTTGAACTTTGAACCTTGAACTTTGAACTTGGAACTAGAAAACCGCTCCGATGAAGAAGCTGAATACCTGGTCCTCGTCGTCGGGCTCGGAGGCGACGGGAGCAGCCAGGTTGAATTCCATCGGGACCGGACCGAGGAACTCGATCACCAGCCGAACGCCCGCGCCCACGGTCATCCGCCAGCCTTCAATCGCATAGTCGTCGCCGACCGTCCCCATATCGCTGAACACGACGCCGCGGAGGTTCTCGCCATACAGCGGGAAGGAGTATTCGGCCCCGCCCAGGACCTGCAGATCGCCTCCGATCGCGTCGTGGCGGAGTCCGGCGCGGGGGCTCACCCCGCGGAACTGGAACCCGCGCATGGAGCCGATCCCGCCCGCATAGAACCGCTCAAACACCGGGGCCTCACCGAAGATGGCCCCGACGTCCGCACGCAGCGAGAGGACCGACTTGCGGTCCTGCACGTCGGTGTACAGCGTCTTGTGCCAGGTGTAGTCCGCGATCGTTTTTGAGAAGCTGTAGTCGCCGCCCAGGGTGCCGGCCTGTTCCCAACTCAAACGGAACCGGTCGCCGCGGGTGGGAAGAAAACGGTTATCGGTGCGGTCGCGGACCAGGGTCCCCTTGACGCTGGTCAGGGTACTCGTGCCCTTGTCCTTGCGGATTTCATGGGCGGTAAAGATGTCTTTGGGGTCGATGTCCACGCTTTCCGCCCGCAGAGCGACTTCCGCAAACCAGTCCTTCAGGAACCCCTTCTTGACGCGCTTGCCGAAGCTGACGTTAACGCCGAGACGCTCCTCGTCATAGGCGTCGCGCTCGCGGGTAAAGTAATACAAGCCCAGCCCGAAGGTGATCGGCCGGTCCAGGAAGTACGGCTCGGTGAAGTCAATGCGGAAACGAGTGAGCTCCGTGCCCGGTTGGGCTTCAAGCCGCAGGCGCTGCCCGGCCCCGCGAAAGGACTTCAGCTTGATGAACTCCGCGAAACTCCGCGGCCGATCAAACAGATCGAAGTTCTTGATGTCGAACACGACCGAGCCTACCAGGCCGCTGTTGCTGGTCACGCCCACGCCGAAGAGGAACTCGCCGGCGCGGGGCGATTCCTCGACGTTGATCAGCGCGTCGCGGACGCCCGGCGTGGTGCCTACCGGGCTGACGGTGGCCTTGCCGAAGATCTGCGTCTGCAGGAGGCGTTTCTCGGTCTCGCGGGCCTCGGTCAGGTCGAAGACGTCTTCGGGATACAGTCCGAACTCGCGGCGGACGACTTTGTCCTTGGTCTGTTCGTTGCCGCGGACGACGATCCGTCCCACGTGGATCAGTTCGCCCTCGGTGATCTCGAGGGTCAGCCGCACCAGGGCGGGCGTCTCCGAAAACACGCGCTGGGCCTGCACTTCGGCGTAGATGTAGCCCTGCTCACCGTAGAGGGTTTGGATGTCCTTGACGTCTTTTTCCAGGAGCGGGCGCCGCATCACATCGCCCAGGTGCAGACGCATCTTCTCCTGCAACTGGGCGTCGTTGAACACCGTATTGCCGCGGAAGGCGATGGACTCGATCGCATAGCGCGTCCCTTCCGCAACCGTGAAGATGATGGTCAGGTCCCGCCCGTCCGGGCTGAACTCCAGGCGGTAGCTGGCCCGTGCGTCGAGATAGCCCTCGTCGCGGTAGTAGGACTGCACGGCCGCGGCGTCGCTCTCCACCGTGTCCGGATCGAACTTGCCGTCCCGGAAAATCCACAGGTAGGTCTTGGTGGTGACCTGCTTGTTGAGCTCCTTCGCCGGGATGGCCTCATTGCCCTCGTAGAGGATCTTCCGCACGCGGATCCGCACACCCTCCTCGACGGTGTAGACCAACTCCCTCGTCTGGTTGAGCAATTCGGCATCGTAGGTCACCCTGGCGTCGCCGTAGCCCTCTTCGTGGTAGAAGGTCTCGAGGGCATTGCGACCTTCGGCCACGCCGAACGAATCGATGGGATCGCCCACGGTGAGCGGGACTTTCTCCAGGAGCTTCTTCTCTT
>JAZDHF010000060.1:0-9556 GCA_043806315.1 Planctomycetota bacterium
CATCCCAACCTCGATGACCTGCGCGGCGCGGTCAATCGCCGATCCGAGCAAGCCGACCTGTAATCCAGTCGATTCGCTATCGCTCTTCCCGTGTCGCGCGGGCTACAAGAAAAACCGCCCCCACTGAAAAACCCGGCGCCGCTTTGTACCCTTATCGATCTGATGCGGGCAGGGGCGGCAAGGCACCTTGACGCGGTACCGCCGCAAAATCGGTAAGGAATCAACGAAGAAAGACAAAACACAATCCCCTCGCGCCCCCCGCAGCACGCTGTCCGCAGCGACGCGAGGCGGGGAGAGGCCGCTTGGCTTTCGTGACATATCAATGGCACGGGCAACCCGCGACACTCATTCCGTGAATACCGGAAGCGGACGCCCTCGCAGGACGGGCAGAGGCTCCATGTCAGCGTACTTCGCCAAGTCGATCGGGATGTCGAGCGCCGGAGGGTAGCGGAACACGGCGTGCGTGCGAACATCGACGCCCCGGATGTCCTTTTTCCGCAGCACCCATTTTTCAACAGCGCCGAGATCGAATCCCCATCGCCTGAGCCGCTTCTGCACGGCGATTTCGGCAGGGGCGGTGTGACGCTGCTGTTTGCTCGGCATCCGCATCCAGTCCTCCCGTCTGCGCGGCTTGGGGAGGCCGTGCGTGCGTGCGTCCACAACTTTGTGGATGAAGTATAGCGCGCGGGCCAGCCCGCCAGCGATGGTCGCGGAGGCGCACCCGTCCGGCATCTGGTTCAGCGCACACGCCCAAAAGAAAAGATCGTGGCCGGCGCGGCACTCGCTCAGGCATACCGCGTCGGGGTTCCACGGGCGCTGCGGCCAATCGGCCAGCAGGGCGATGCGCGGGCTGTACGGCGAATCGTGATGCGCCCAGCTTTCGCGCCGCCAGTAGTGGAGCAGCCGCATCCGGGCGCGCCGCGGGAGCCTGAACCATGTCCGCCGGAACAGCCCTGCAAAACGGGCGTGCGTTGTTCGCGCGAAGGCGTCATAGACAGCGGCGATGCCCGTCTGTTCCGTCGGGAAATAAGGCACACGGAGAAGGAACAGCCCACCTCGCGGGGAGATCGGCATGAGCCTCCCCGACTCCGTGATCGTCTTCTTGATGGCCTCGTCCAGCCCCGGTCGCCAATTCGGCGGCATGATCTCTCCTTCCCGGCAGTCTCTCCACGCGGAGCAATGGATCAAGACATGACAAGGAGCTGCCCAGGGCGCACCGGGGGTGGGATCAGCCGACTCTCCGCCGCCGCCCGCTGCGGCCTTCGGGCCGGAGCGATTCTCACCCCGTGTTGAATAGTTTTGGAGGTGCAGTGGTGTTTAAGGATTGGGACTGGCGTGCGGACTGGCCTGCGATACTCCGACAGGACATCAGCCGGGCAAAGGGGGACTCGGAGGAGGGGAAGGGACGACCATGAGCAGCAGCGAGAGGTTGACGGCGAACGAAGTGACGCTGGTGGACTGGAACCTTGTGACGCATCTTCTGATCGTTGGCGCGACCAGGCGCGACGAGTCGTTGGGTGAACCCACCCGCTCGGAGGCAATCATCGCAACCGCGCTGGCCAACGCCGCTGCGGTCGCCAGCGCGGCCTGTTGTCGCGGCGAGCTTGCAGGAGTGGACTTGCAGAAGGTCATTGCGCTCGTCGCGGAGCAGACGGTGGCCACGGTGCTCGATGATGCCATTCTTCTGCTCAGAGAAATCCTGCGGCGCTGCATCGCCAGAGGCGACGCCTCGGTCTACGCCTTGCGCGAGGGTGAGGAAGGCGACGAAGCCATGAGGCTAAGCCTTGGATCACCGTCTGCGATGTGTTGACGCCCGCCGCTGCTGATCGGGTGGCGGAACACGCTCGCCGGGTGGCGAGACAGCCGTAGGGCCGTGGGTCGCCGCCGATCCGGCCTCGCACGCGTCCCACGGAGCCGCATCCGCCTCGGCGTCCGCCCCCGGCAGAGCAGGCCCGGCACCCGTAGGAAAAGGGCCGCGCAGCGGCCCCGAATGGGGGCGACCGTGCAACCTACGCTCATGTCCTGCTAGGCAGAGACGGTCATGGCCCGCGCTGCCGTCCTGTCGGTCGCGCAGCCAAAGGACACGCGACCGGGGGGCTGCGCATGCGCCGGAGCCTGCGAGCGGGGAGGAGCGACCCCGAAGTTCATGGCAGGCCGGAATGCAGGTTATCGGCGATGTTGCCGCTCGTATCTGACTCTCGCCTTCTCGGACGACTGTCCGTACGACCGCGACAGTCGCATCAGGTTATCGTGCCGCAGACACTTTCGGTCCGCTCCCTCGGTTTTCGCAATCGTAGACTGAGTGAAGCGTGGACACGAAATTGCACGGTCTGGAGCGCACTTGCACCAACCGAGGCCGGAGACGATGTGCATTCGGAGTATCACGATGACGAAGGAACGCGGTGTTTCCGTCAGTCTCACAGACACAGCCAGGGGCAAGGTCGTCCCTGCGTTTAGGCGCAGCATCGTGTAGGGAGGCCACGCGCGGGCCGGACGGAGGGGAACCGCGTACGATACCACAGAGGGGCGGGACTCAGGGTCAACGAACCCGTCTTGCGCCGGATGGCTACCGTGGCCGGGAATCGGAAAGGCAAAGAGAAAATGTCTAAGAAGAACTGGTTTGATGTGGATGCGGACGGCTTCGGTCAGATCAGCGCAAAGAAGGATCGGGGGCGCGTGATTCTGGAGTTGGTGCAGAACGCGGTGGACGAGAAAGGCACAACCACGGTTGAGGTCGTGTTGGAGCCGATACCGGGACGACCCGCCGCCCGTCTCGTGGTGCGGGACGACAACCCGGAAGGGTTCGCCGACCTGCGGGACTCCTACACGCTGTTTCGCCCGTCGAAGAAGAAGGACGACCCGACGAAGCGCGGGTTCATGAACATCGGCGAGAAGATCGTGCTGTCGCTATGCAACAACGCCCAAATCGTGACGACCAAGGGTACGGTGGTCTTCGACAACGATGGACGGAAGCAGACACGGCAGGTGCGCGACGCAGGTTCGGTGTTTGAGGGCGAGATGCGGATGACCCGCGACGAATTGGAGGAGGCCTCCAAGACCATCCGATCTCTGATTCCGCCCGACGGCGTGACCATCCAGTTCAATGGCGTGGCCTTGCGGCCTCGGCAGCCCCTGCGGGAAGTGGAGACCCGACTCCCAACGGTGGCTCCTGATGAGGACGGCAACATGCGCCGAACCGAACGCAAGACCACGGTGAGAATCTACACTCCAGAGGATGGTGAAGTAGCGACCCTGTACGAGATGGGCATCCCGGTGGTGGAGACGGGGGACAAATACCATGTTGACATCCAGCAGAAGGTTCCGCTGAACATGGATCGGGACAATGTTACGCCCGCGTACTTGCAGAAGGTGCGTGTTCTCGTGTTGAACGAGATGCACTCCGATCTCAGTTCGGAGGATGCCACGGAACCGTGGGTGCGCAGCGCCGCGTCCGATACGGATTGTTCCGACGATGCGACGGTGGCAGTGGTAGGGAAGAGGTTTGGCGATGACGCCGTGGCGTATGATCCAAGCGACCCGCCCGCGAACAAACTAGCCGTCGCCGATGGCCGTACCGTCGTTCCCGGCGGTTCGTGCAGTCGCGGTGAATGGGAGAACATCAGGAGGGCTGGTGCAGTCCCGCCCGCTGGTCAGGTTACGCCAAGCAAACCGGGTTACAGCGCCTCCCCGCGCTACCTGCCGGAATCGGAATGGACGGACGGGATCAGGCTGGTCGTCGGGTACGCGGAAGCAGTCGGCAAGGAACTGCTTGGCGAAACCGTTTTGGTCGAGATTGTGAACAACGCCACTTGCGGCACGCTGGCGGACTACAAGCGAGGCCAGCTTCGGCTTAATGTCGGTCGTCTCGGCAAGGGTTGGTTCAACCTAGGCATCACCGTCGAGGTGGACGAACTCCTCATCCACGAGTTCGCCCACCACTACGAGTCCGACCACCTGTCCGAGAGGTACTACGACGCCTGCTGTCGTCTCGGCGCGCGCCTCAAGCGGTTGGCCATCGAGAACCCGGATTTCTTCGCCGCCTTTCAGGCCGAAGAAGTGGAGAGAACGGCGTAATGGTGCCGCCACGCGCGCGCCGCTGTCGGCCTGCATGTGGATTGGAGAACACAGAGCGAGCGGGATGGCACGACGCCTGTGGTACCAGCACGAATGGAATGCTCACTGGAGGCGTTTCTGCCAGGCGCGATGGAAGCCCTAGGTCACACATGTTCCGCCCACTCCCCGGCCCGACGCCCACCGCTGACATACTGATGGGGCGGCAGCAGCACACCCAAACCGGGTAGCCAGACCGCCGTCTGGCCGTGGGTCGCCGCTGGTCCAGCCTCGCACCCGTCCCACGCCGCATCCGCCTCGGCGTCCGCCCCCGGCAGAGCAGGCCCGGCACCCACAAGGAAGGGGGCCGCGCAGGGCAGGGGCATGCTCGCGAGGGCGACCGGGACGCGTGTCCGGGTCCGGGGATGTCCCCCCCTCTCCAGCGTCGTGAGCGTGAGCGAGCGAGACACTCGCACGGGGCCGGCGCGCCCCCGAATGGTTGGCCCGTCGGCGACTCGCTCGGGGTCTGTGACCCACTCCAAGGCCCGTGTAGATGCGAGAAGGGCCGACGGACTCAGGATTCCGTGTCCGATTGTCCGTTCTCGTCGCCGCCGTCGGTGGGCGATGGCGGGGGCACAGGCTTCAAACGGACAATCGGACACACATCTGGAGACTTGCGTGCGGCCAGCAAATCTTCGGCGATGGATTTGCGTCTTCGGTAGGTGCGCTCGTCAAGGCCGGTGGCATCAACAAACCGCCGACACCACTCCTTCTTGGGGAATCTCTCCATGATATCCATGAGTGGTATGACCCCTTGGGGAGGGGGGAACTCGGACAGTAGTTCTTCGTGCCAATTAAGGTCGCCTGCGTTCTTCCATTTTCGCGCCTTCGTGAGCGCACGCATGCTGGCCAGCACCGGAAGTTCCGCTAGCATGTCGATGATCTCGGCGTCTTCAGGGAAATACGCTCGCATGTAGGCGATGACCTGCGCCTTGGTCGGTGTGAACTCAATGGCGTCGCATCGGTCAAGGATCGCCCGCACATCCGCGTTGTTCTTGGGAATCCCGTTCAGGAGAATGAGAACGGGAGACGCACACTGGAAGCTGTTGGGTCTGCCTTCCAGCAGCTTGGTTGTGGTTCCCCACCGGAGTGTGGCGACTCCATCTTCGCACAGGTTCTTGAACATATCGACGAACTCGGCTGATCGCAGCAGCGACGCCACATCATCAAACACGATGGGCCAGTCAGGATGGTCGCAGAGTTCTCGGTACACGAACAGGGGCGACTGCTTTGCGCTGAACCAGTGATGCGGATGACCATCAAGCACCGTCTTCGCGGCCCACGACTTGCCGAACCCCGCTTCACCTTTGACTACGAGATTGTCAATATCGCGTTTTGCCCATGCGAGAATGTGCCTGTGGTACCTTTCGTAGGTCTCTACTCGTCGCATAACACACTCCTATGACCGCCGCCCGTCGCTTGGTTGTTGGACGCAACCCTGTGCCGCATCCCCCTACCTACATATACGCGCTTGCCCCGCGTTCTCGGTGCGGCAGGTCACCTGCTCGCCTCCGACTCTGCTTGATTTTCGCATCCCCAATGACAGCTTGCCGGAATTGTCGTGAAGGCGTTCGAGAATGCCGATACAAGGTCGTCAGGGGGGGTGGGACGCCGTGAATGCGCTCAACGCCGAATCGAAGGGAGGCTTGCCATGCCTAGACCGAGCGTTCTTACATCAGTCACGATGGACCGCATCCAGATGGATGCCATCACCAACATCAACGACCTATTCATCGTCCTTGCCCTTGCCCGTACAGGCAGCCACCACAAGGGCTACGGCCCGCTGAGCGTTGCGGATATCAGGGAGCGACTGCTCAAGCTCGGTTTCGACATTCCGTCAAAGACGATCAGGGAGAGGCACCTAAAGAACCCGAGGCTCTTCGGCGTCCGCGGGCCTGAACATGGGCCGAACGATACCCACATGCTTAAAAACCCGATGCTCTTCGGCGTCTGCGGGCCTGAACATGGACCGAACGATGCCCACATGCTTCGCGTGTCCGACCCCAAGGCCATAGCGCAAGTCGAACATCTGATGCGCTCGCTCCGACCGCTGGTCGATCGCAAATTGCGGCAGCCGCCGTTCCTCTATCGCCGCGATGATTGGGCCGTCGTTGCCACATGGAGCTTTGACCGATTCACCACGCGACCCGGCACACCGGAGGAGCTGGCGCAGGATACTGCCTTCAGGGCGTCCGCCGAGGATTTTGTTTGAGGGGACGGGCGGGGTACGGCAGCGGCCGCCCAACGACTGCAAGTTAGAGGCGGCTCGACAGAGCGACTGGCGATTTCCCATCGCTCGCCCGGCGGCGACTCCTTCCACGGTCGTGGAGCAGAGCGCAGGGCGTCCTTCCCGGTTCGCGCAGTTGGCTCGGCTCAGCAGCCCGCAGCCGTGAAGCGGTTGCGCGGTACGCTACGAGCGTCCGAGAACAAACCGACTTGCGGTGAACAAGCGTGAGACGGGCAACGCTGCGCTCAACCCCGTCAAGTCGTGGCCAGTAATGCTCCGCTGCGATTGCCACCTCGTGCATCCTCCCTCTTTCTGAGCATCTCCCTGCCACCGACGGCTCGGATTGCGCTCAGCGAGCCAGCCCGTTCGCCGCTGACTTACCGCCGCCCCTCAACACCCCAATGGGCCACTGCAACGGCCAGCCTGCCTCACAACCGCGATTGTTGGCGAGCGTGAACACGGCGAGCCACCTCCTCTCATGACGCAGCAACGCGGTTCGCTGTCGCGTGCACGACAAGTCCTGAAAGGCGTCGCTCAGGATTGAATAATCGGGCAGAGAGGCGAGCGGGCGAGTGACCCGCGCGGGAACGACGACAAATGCAAAGGAGAAAGAAGCTTATGCGGAACACAGTTGGGTTTTACGAACACACGACTGCCTACACCGTAGTTAGGAACGACCCGTTCACGACAGTCATGGAAGTGAACGACAGGGGCGATTTGCATCAGTGTGGGAGTTTGACTATCGGGCAAGTCATGACCCCGCAGCAGTTCTACCCGTGGGCCATGACAAATCTGTTGAAACAGAATGGGGAAAGCACCCATGATGCGGACGCTATAACCGCCGCGCTGAACCTGAACGCGGAACGGCTTTGGCTTCAGACGGGAGAAACATACTACCGGATCATGCCTGACATGGTGCCGTCACTTCTGCACACGGAGTTGGCGGTGCCCTCCTCACTGTTGCGTTTGCCATTCGCCAGCATTCTCATCAGGTTGCCAATCGGTCATGGGCAGAAGGAGTTGGTCGATCCGAGTGGCGGGGAACTGCGTACGATCATGATATGCGAGATAGCGCCGGACACGGTTGCCTTCCTGATGGATACGGGAATGCAAGTTGGCCGTGGGGCACGGTTGTTCTGGCACACACAACCACTGACCGACGAACGAACGATCGACGAGTTGCTGTCAACTGGCCGCGATGTGACACCGACTTTCGGGCCAAGGCACACGCTGACACGGAACTGTGTTCGGGTCGCGGCGTCGGTCATATTCATGGCTACTAGCGCGGACACGATGGTCGCGGTGGATGTTCTGAACAGGGATGTGGATAGATATTACGATTCCAAGACCAGCGATGAAAACCGAGAAGCGATGCGGCGGCGGGCGCGGCGAACGCCTAGCCACAACGGGTATGTCGTCGGTCTGGATCACCGGCGCAGGGACATCCGTCTCCCGCGCGATCGGGGAAGCCGCACATCCAGAACCAACGGGAAAGGGCGAAGCCTGCGCTATCAGCACCGACGCACGGGTCACTGGAGATTCTATGTCGGGTCGGGCGGAAGCGTTGCCCACACATGGGTCAGGAGCGCCGTGGTCCGGCCCGACCTTCCGCCGCACGCGGATGAGCGCGGTTACGCCGTGGGTCTGTGACGCAGCGGAGTAGAAGTGGATGGTGTCGTCCCTTACCGAAAACGACAAAGACGGAGAGACAAAGATGGCAACGACAATAGCGTGGACGGATGAGACATGGAACCCGGTGTCGGGATGTACGCGGGTGTCTGCGGGCTGCTAGCTGCAAGAGAGCGCGGCCACTGCAACTTGCTCGCCGTCGAAGTATTCCTCGCCGATCAGGTTCACCAACGCGACGAGGTAGTCTTCACCGACATCGCCTTCGTAAAACCGATTGGTGCCTCCCTCCGAATGCGCGAGGAATGTCGTCCGCTCATCGGTGGGTCTTTTGTGTCGCTTGCCGAGCGTGGGGCCGACATTGCGCAGGTGTTTGAGCCGCCAATCGTCGGCCTTCTTGCCGACGGATTTCGCCAACCGCGCGAACGCATGGCTGATCTTCTCGCTCTTGTACGGACGGCGCTTGTCATTGGTGAACACAGAATCTGCGTACTCGTGGCCGTGCCTGTCCGAGCGTAGCTCCGCGTCAGCGGCTTCGCGCCGACGCCACGCTTTCCAGCGTTTGAGCGTATCGACGGTCGAGGGCAACAGAGGCGTGTTCCTCGGCAGGGCTGCTCCGAGCTGCTTTGCTGCTTTGTATCGCGGAAGCATGAACAACGGCAACGATCCGTGCAGACGAAGATGTCGCCATGTGAGCCGTTCGAGGTCTACCGGGTCGGCCCCGACATTGCAGCAGAGCCTCAGCACCACCTCCATCATGTATCCGGCACGCTTCCGCCGCGTCGCCTGCCGGAAGTTGTTTGCCCGCGCCATCACAGCGTTCGCACCCCGCAGTGGCAAAGCGTCGGCGTATGCCTCGATGTCGATGGACGCCCAAGCGTGCGCCTGTTGCAAACACGCTTTGAATATCGCTATGGGCATAGGTTCCCGGTTCTGCAAACCGGGTCTGTACGCGGCCTTTCTGAACTCGATCCACACTTGCCATCCGCCGGGGAAGAGACTGTCGCGCATGCGGCGTTGGGCGAGCTTTAGGATCGCCGCGACGGGTGTGAGCTGGTCGTTCACCCACTTGTTGCTGCGCTCGCCTTTCGTTGCACGAACATGGTCTTCCCACGCGATGAAATCCTGTTTCGTCAGCTCGCTGATGGGCTTGTTGCCGACGCATTCGGCAAAGCGCTTGAAGGTCTTGGCGTATGTGCGGCAATGCCGTGCGCTTCTCCCCTCGTTCCGCTTGACGACCTCGAAGTGCCGCAGGCAGTCGAGCAGTTTCTCGGTGCTGGAGTTCCCGGCGTCGGAACGACTAGCGAGCCACTCTTCTGGCGACATTCCCCACTCCGCCGCGAGGACTTCGTGGTGCTTGTCGGGATTCTTGCGCCACCATTCGGGATCGGCTTCCCGCCCCCGCAGTTTCAGCCCTTCGTAAAGAGTTGGGTCGAGCAGAAAGGATGTGTCCGCGCCCAACTCGATCAGGATGGGTTGCCACTCTGCCGGACAAGACGCATGTCGCCATCGTTCAAGGAGTTCTTCGGATGGCTCCTCCATGTCCTCGAAGTCGTTGAACCGCGCTGCCAGCTCCTCGCGGGCATCTTCGAG
>JAZDHF010000061.1:0-4805 GCA_043806315.1 Planctomycetota bacterium
GATCGCGCGGAAATCGGGCAAGATCATCAACATCTGTTCGGTCATGTCCGAGGCAACGCGTCCGTCCGTGGGGGCCTACACCGCAGCCAAGGGCGGAGTGAAACAGCTCACCAAGTCCATGGCAGTGGAATGGGCGAAGCACAACATCCAGTCGAACGGCATCGGCCCAGGGTACATCTTGACTGAAATGAATCGGCCGTTAATCGAAGACCGGAAGTTCGACGCCTGGGTGTGCGCCCGCACCCCGGCCGGCCGTTGGGCGGATCCCGCCGAACTGGTCGGGGCTGCCGTGTTCTTGGCCTCCCGGGCCTCCGATTTTGTCAATGGGCAGATCATTTACGTGGACGGTGGGATGCTGGCGGGGTTGTGATGTTGCCCACCGTTTAATATCACTGGCTCCGTACGGTGGGAGGGTACGGGCTATGCGGGTGTTTATATAGAAGATACTATAATCTCGCCTCGTTTCCCTTGAGAATCCGGGGCGCCAAGGAGACGCCATGAAGACAATTGAAAGGTATTCCATGGGCGCCGGCGACCGTTTTGGACGCCAGGGCGCCGCGCAAATCGCAGCGTTCAGGAAGGCCAGGGAAGAGGGTGTCGATGTCGCGATCGTATGGAACAAGAGCAACCGCGAGCATGTTCTGATCGGTACCGGGCCCGCCGACCAGCGCGCGGCCGCCGAGCGGGCCATCCAGGCGACCGGCTGGACCGGTCCCTGGTACGTCGATGCCGACCATATCGGCCTGGCCACAGTTGATGGCTTCGCCCCTCACTGCGACTTCTTCACCATTGATGTCGCAGATCACATCGGCAAGAGCGCGGCTCCCGAAGCGATCGAGGCCTTCGTGGCGAAACACTCAACCTTGCCAGCAGCCAAAGGCATACCCGCACGCCTCGACGTTGCCGCGATCCGGGCAGCGGCCGGGCGTTATCTGCATGCCGTCGATGAGGCGGCCAAGACCTATCGCCGCATCTGCGAGCTGCGGAAAGGAGACGACTTCGTCACCGAGGTGTCATTGGACGAAACCGCCATCCCCCAGAGCCCCGCCGAACTCATCGTCATCCTCGCCGCCTTGGCCGATGCGGCGGTTCCCGTCCAGACCATAGCGCCCAAGTTCTCGGGCCGCTTCAACAAGGGGGTTGATTATGTCGGCGACAGCGCCGCCTTCTTCAAGGAATTCGAGGCGGATGTCCGCGTCGCCAACTGGAGCGCCGAGGCCTTCGGCCTGCCGAGGAGTCTTAAACTCTCGATACACACCGGAAGCGACAAATTCAGCCTCTACAAGGGCATCGGAGAGATCATCCGCAAAGAGAGGGCAGGTCTTCACCTCAAGACCGCCGGTACGACCTGGCTCGAAGAGATCGTCGGCCTCGCGGACTCCGGCGGCGACGGCCTGGCCATGGCCAAGGAGATCTACCGCGCTGCCTATGGCCGCTTCGATGAAGTCGTCGCCACCTATGCCGAGGTCGTCGACATCGACCGTAAGAAGCTTCCTACCCCCGACCAGGTCGACCGCTGGGAAGGCACAGCCCTCGTCGGCGCCCTGCGCCACGTGCAGTCCGACAAGCGCTTCGATCCCGGGATGAGGCAGCTCGTCCATGTCGCATTCAGGGTGGCGGCCGCGATGGGCGGGCGATACCACGAGGCCCTCGACAGGCACGAGGCTGCGGTGTCGCGCAACGTTACCGCGAATCTCTGGGAGCGGCACCTCGCTCCGCTTTTCATCGTCTGAAAAAGGAGGCAAGGTATGTCCTACGTCGAAGAGATGTTCTCCCTGAAAGGGCGGAGGATCGTCATGACGGGCGGAGCCGGCGGCATTCCCGCAGCGATCGCCGCGGGTCTGACCAAGGCCGGTGCCGACGTCTGCCTCTGGGGCCGGGGCACGAACCACCCCATGAGCGATGCCGTCAGGGATGTGCGCAAGACGGCAGGGCCCGGCGCCGGCCGCGTCGAGGCTCTCACCGTGGACACCGGGGACTCCGCTGCCTGCGGGCGGGCTATTGCCGAGACGGAGACCCTCATCGGCGCGCCCGATGTCCTCGTCAACGGCGTCGGCGGCAATAGAGGAAAGGCGCCCTTCGTCGACCAGGACGAAAAGTTGTTCCGGGAGGTTGTCGATCTCAATCTCATGGCCGGTCTCGTGACCCCGACCAGGGCCTTCGCGCGCTACTGGATAACCAGGGGCATCAAGGGCAATGTCATCATGATGTCGTCGATGGCGAGTTACAAACCCCTCTCCGGCGTCTGGGCATACACTGCGGCCAAGTCGGGCGTCCTCAGCCTGACCGAAGCTCTCGCCAAAGAGCTTGCACCTCACGGCATTCGCGTGAACGGCATCGCCCCCGGTTTCTTCATCGGGCACCAGAACAGGACCCTCCTTATCGACGAGAAGACGGGTGAACTGACGGCACGCGGCAAGGCCATCATCGCCCGCACTCCCTTCGGCCGTTTTGGCGAGAAGTCCGAGCTCCGCGGTGCGGTCATTTTTCTGATCAGCGATGCGGCAAGCGGCTTCGTCACAGGCGTGACCATTCCGGTAGACGGCGGCTACCTTACGGACAATATTTGATGGCGCGAGCTACAACACCTGGTCGGGGATCCTGTATGACGGTGCTCGGCGGTTCCCCCGGACGGGGACTGCCTGGTGTTGCTTGACCGGGAGCGCATCCCGTAAGCCCCGCCTCGTAGGCGGGGTTAAGGGGCGCATCGAAAATGGACACCTCCTTACCGGGAAGCCCAGCCCTGTGGGCGGGGAGCTTCACATGGCGACCAAAACGTCGCACCCTTGAACCGCCTCTTATCGCTGGATACGCGCCGATCCGCCCTTTGCAAACGCGCGCACCTGATCCGCAGTCGCCATCGTCGTGTCGCCCGGGAAGGTCGTCAGAAGCGCCCCGTGCGCCCAACCCAGGTTGACTGCCTCCTGTTCCGGTTCGCCGGCGAGGAGACCGTAGAAAAAGCCGGATGCAAAACCATCCCCGCCACCGACGCGGTCGTAAACATCCAGTTCGCAGATCGGTGAAACGTATGTTCCGCCGTCGATCCAAGCCACCGCGCCCCAACTGTGCCGGTTGGTCGAGTGCACCTCGCGCAGCGGCGTCGCGACGACTTTGACTTGCGGGTCTTTCTTGGTCACCCGACCAATCATTCCCAGGAACGCGGTCGGGTCGAGTTTGGATTTCGCCGCGACTTCGGGACCGGGAACGCCAAGTCCCAATTGCAGATCCTCCTCGTTTCCGACGAGGACATCCACATTCTCGACGATGCGGTTGATAACGGATTGCACGCGCTCCTCGCCGCCCCAGAGGCGCCAAAGTTTCGCGCGATAGTTCAGATCGAACGAGGTCACCGCACCCGCCGCCCTGGCGGCCTTCATCCCTTCAATAATCGCTTCGCCCGTGGTTTCCGAGAGTGCCGCAAAGATGCCGCCGCTGTGAAACCAGCGCACACTGCCCGCAAAGATCGTTTTCCAGTCAAAGTCGCCGGGCTTGAGCTCGGCCGCGGCTTCGTTCGCGCGGTTGTAAAACACGACCGGCGCGCGGACACCCTGCCCGCGATCGCTGTAAACCGTCGCCATATTCGGACCGCTTACGCCGTTGTGTTTGAATATCTTGTAAAAGGGTTTGACGCCCATCGCTTTCACCCGCTCGGCGATCAGATCGCCGACGGGATAGTCTACCATCGCGGTCGCGATGCCGGTCTTCATGCCGAAGCAGTCGGACAGATTGGCGGCGCAGTTGAACTCGCCACCGCTTACATGGATCCTGCATTCACTAGCCTTGCGGAAGGGAACGATCCCCGGATCCAGGCGGTGGACAAGCGCGCCGATGGAGACAAAATCCAGCGCGCCCTCCTGACGAATATTCAGACCGTATTTCATATTGTTCTCCTTTTGTCGGGGATCACCTCTTCTTCCACACCGTCGAGGTCACGGTGCCCCCGTGACCGGTCCAATTCGTGTGGAAGTACTCGCCGCGCGGTTTGTCCACGCGCTGGTAGGTGTGCGCGCCGAAATAATCGCGCTGTGCCTGGAGCAGGTTCGCGGGCAGCGATTCGCGGCGGTAGCCGTCGAAAAAGGCCAGCGCGCTGGACATCGCCGGCACCGGGATGCCTTTCTGAACGGCCTTCGCGATCACCCGCCGCCACGCGGCCTGCGCCGATTCGATTTGCGGCCCAAAGTACGGATCGAGCAAAAGATTGGTGAGTTTGGGATTCCTGTCGAACGCCTCCTTGATCCTGCCCAAGAAAACCGAACGGATGATGCAGCCGCCGCGCCACATGAGCGCAATGCCGCCATAGTTGAGATTCCACCGGTACTCCTTTGCGGCGGCGCGCATCAGCATATACCCCTGGGTGTAGGAAATCAGTTTGGACGCATAGACCGCTTCTTCCAAATCGGTGATAAAAGCGTTCCTGTCGCCGGCGATCCTAACTTTGGGTCCCGAAAGCACCCGGGATGCGGCAGTGCGCTCATCCTTCAGGGCGGAGAGCGCCCGTCCTAAAACCGCCTCGACGATCATTGTGAGCGGGATGCCCATATCAAACGCGGAGATGCCGGTCCACTTGCCGGTCCCCTTCTGTTCGGCGGTATCCAGGATCTTGTCCACGAGCGGCTTGCCGTCCTCGTCTTCGTAAGCAAGGATGTCGCGCGTGATCTCGATCAGGTACGAACCGAGCTTGCCCCGGTTCCACTGAGCGAAAACCTCGTGTATCTGGGACGCTTTCATGCCCAGGCCGTCCCGCAGCAACTGGTACGCCTCGCAGATCAACTGCATGTCGCCGTACTCGATGCCGTTGTGCACCA
>JAZDHF010000062.1:0-4262 GCA_043806315.1 Planctomycetota bacterium
AGCGGCGTGCTGCGCGTGGTGCCGTCACGAAGCGGGAACAAGTCAACGTATTTCCTTCGGGCCAGCTATGTGCCGCGCTACATCTGGAAGCTCAACATCTATGCCGAGAGTTTCTACCCCTTCACGGTCCATAAAGCCGGAGTGGCCGACGGCGGTTTATGTGCGGGATGGAGCCAAGAGATTGCCACCGATCCCATCCGCGGCGGCACGTGGATCTACCTTCAGAGCGCGTCCGCCGGCAATATCGACTCGCCGATCTCGTTTGCGGCTTTCGGCCCGATCCTGCGGTTCGACTTCGACGAGGTGTTCGAAGATGACGTGACGCCGTTCGATGTCCTTTACGTCGACAACACCCTCTATGACGGCGTCCAGTCGTTCACGATTCAAGGTTGGGACAACGCGCTATAGGACCTATGGGACCGATAGGACCTATCGTGAAGATCACCGTCTGTTGCCGGCGATCCAACGTGATAAGCGGTAGCGGACGGGGAGTATTGCGCCTTCCAGCGCCGCGCCTTTGAAGACCGCGTTGTCCAGATTGGCGCCCTTCAGATTCGCGCCGGTCAGGGTTGCATCGGTGAGGTCCGCGCCCTGCAAATTGGCTTGGGTGAGATCGGCGTCGGTCAAGTCCGCTCCGGTGAGATTCAAGCCCTGTAAGTCGAGTTCCGCAAGACAAGCCCTTTGGAGGAATGCGCACTGAAAGTTGGCTCCGGCCAGTGTCGCCCCTCGGAAATCCGCTTCGCCAAGATAGGCCCCTCGAAAATCCGCGCCGGACAGGTCAACGCCCGAGAACACGGCACGGGCCAAGAGGGCTTGGCGGAATATCGCGCCTTGCAGGAGCACCCTCCGCAGATCGGTCCCTCGCAGGTCGGTCTTCTGCAAGTCCGCTTGCCGCAGATCCGTGTTGACAAGGCGTGCGCCGGATAGTTTCGCATCGTTCAACTTGGCCTGCTGGAGGTTCGCCCCCTCGAAATCAACCCCATGGAGGTTCGTCCCCGAGAGGTCGCTGTTGCTCAGGTCGACTCCATGAAAATCGGCGTTGAGCAAGTCCGCCCACGAAAGGTCCGCCCCTTGGAGGTTGAGGCCCGCTGTGGCGTTGTCACGCCTCCACGCGTTCCACACGCCGACCCCTTGTTGCAGGATAACCACGGGGCCTTCCAAGATAGCTCCTTGCTCTTTTGCCCAGGTCCGGAAATCGCGAGGCGGACGCACCGCTCCGGTCAGTCGGGCGCCACGGACCCCGGCAGACTCCCAGTTGCGGATTTCCTGCACGATTGCGGCCACCAGGTTCGCACGTGCAAAGTTAGTTCGCTCGATCAAGGCCCGCGTAAGGTCCGCGGCCGCCAAATCAGCGCCCTCGAAGTTGGCTTCAGTGAGGTCCGCGTCCCGCAGGTTGACGTGCGGCATCTTCGCGCCGGCCAGGACCGTCCTTATCAGCGTCGCGCCCATCATGCTCGACTCTGTCAAGTCGACTCCGCTCATGCAGGCAGCACTGAAATCGGTGTTCTCGAAACAACACCCCGTCAGGACAACGCCGTCCAGCAATGCCCCGCGGAGATTCGCCCCATGGAACTTCGCTTTCTCCAATCGCGTTTTCCGCAGATCGGCGTCCTGCAGGTTCGCTTGTTGCAGGCATGCGCCCGAAAGATCCGCGTCGATCAGGTTAGCCCCTTCGAGATTGGCGCCGGTGAGGTCGCCGCGTTGGATATTGGCCCCGACGAAGATTGCCCCGCGCAGATCACAGCCCCGGAGATTGGCGTCGAAGATGGACGAGCAGCGCAGCTCGACGTGGCGCATGTCGGCGCCTTGGAAGTTCATGCGGCTGATGAGCGCGCCGTTGAGATTGGCCGCACGGAGGTCTGTGCCCGCGAACGAGACGCCGCCCAGGCGGGCCTCGCGGAAATCGGCCTCGTCAAGCTTCGTGTCTGCAAGAATGGCTTCGCGAATGTCCGTGTAGGAGAGTTTCGCGCGCGTGAGTACGGCCCCCGTCAGATCGGCACCGGCGAGATTCGCTTCACGCAGATCCGCGTCCTTGAATATCGCGCCCCTCAGATTGGCCCCGCTCAGACGGGTCCCATTGAGGTTTGCACCCTCGAGGTTCACGCCGGAAAGGATGATCCTGTCCAGGTTCGCCTGCGACAGATCCACGCTCACGTAGCCGCTCGGGCCACGCCATGCGTTCCACGCCTGCGGACCCTGGCGCAACACTCTCAGGCATTCAGCATCAGCCATGCGTATTCCCCTGCGGTAGTGTCGAGTTCCTGCTCGACCTTGGCCGCGCAGGAGCGCGACCCTACCCAACCACGGGAATTGATTATACAAGCGATTCTCTTGCGCGACAAGGCCGCTTCTTCCTGTGGGCCTGCGTCCTGGAAGTAGGTTTTGTGAATTGCTTTTTCTTTTTGCCTCGTGTATTGTAGATTATCATCAACAATAGGAGGTAAACGATGGAATCAACGCAAGCAGTTCAGGCGCGGCGCGAGGACATTCTCAAACAGATCCGAGGGATGCGATTTGTGCGTGGTGCCGTGAACGAACAGTTTCTCGAGGTCCGTCACAAGGGAAAGAAGGAGCCGATTCGACGCGGACCGTATTTCCTGTTCTCGCGGCGTGAAGGTGGACGGACGGTAGGACACCGTCTGACCACGCCCGATGAAGTGACCCAAGCTCGGCAGGACGTGGCGCAATACAAGGTCTTTGTGGCGTTGTGTGAGGAATTCGTTGGGTTGACCGAACGGCTGTGTGAGTTGGAGCGAGCCCACGAGGTGGTAGTGGAATCCGAGGCGCTAAAAAAAACGCCGAAATCACCGGCGAAACGGATGCGGAAGTGAGCCGGATGTTCGCTGCGGTTCAACGCCAAGGGCGCGTCGATCTGGAGGCGGTCGAACGGGCCTTGCGGGCCAGTGCCATGGGAGCCGCCGCGAAGGCGCTGGAGACCCTGCTGGAGAACGTTGGGGTGGGACGGCGTAGAGAGCCGGTGGTATGTTCGTGCAAGACGGTCATGAAAAGCATAGGTGTTCGCGCGAAGCGGATCCAAACGCTGTTGGGCTGGATACGGTTCGAGCGTAGTGCCTAGCCAAGCACACTTGAAATCTTGAAGTCGTTCCGCCGACATTCTTTCCGCAACGGTCTGAGAAGGAAATTCTCAGACCGTTGCGGAAAGAATCTACGTCTGCCCCCGCTGCGGCAAAACCCGGTATCCGGGCGACGAAGAGTTGGACGTGGTGGATACCTGCCGTTCGCCTGGCCTGCGCCGGCAGACCTCACGCTTGGGGGCCCAGGAGACGTTTCAGGAGGTCTCCACCGACTTGGCGGAGTTGGCGGACATCCACCTTTGCCGCAAGGATGCCGAACGCGTCGCCGAAGGGGAAGGCCGGCAAATGGAGACATGGATGGCACAGCAAAGGCAGGCGTTACGCTGGCAGGAACCGCCGCCGCCCGAAACACCCAAGACCATCGAGACGCTATACATCGAACTCGACGGCGCCGGCGTCCCCATGGTCCCCGGTGAACTCGAAGGCCGCAAGGGCAAACAACCCGATGGCGCCCCCAAGACCCGGGAAGCTAAATTGGGCTGCGTCTTCACGCAAACCCTTCTCGACGAGGAAGGAAAACCCAGACGAGACCCCGCTTCCACTAGCATGGTCGGTGCTATCGAGGAAGCCGCGGGGTTCGCTTGGCGCCTCTATGGCGAAGCCGTACGCCGGGGCCTATTCTACGCCAAGCGGGTCGTCGTCCTGGGCGATGGCGCCGAATGGGTCAAGAACATAGCGCAGACCCATTTGGGCATGGCGCAATTCATCATTGACTACTACCATGCCTCCGAACACATAGGAAGCCTGTGTCTGGCGCTCTTTGACCGTGACCTCAAGCGCGTGGATGACTATCGCGCACGATGGACCGACTATCTCTGGGACGGAAACGTCGAAGCGCTCGTCGACGAAGCCACAGCCATGCTACCCAAAGATCCCAACGCCAAGAAGGATGCACGAACGCAGATAGGTTACTTCCAGAAGAACAAAGCCCACATGCAATACGCCCAATACCGCAAAAAGCATCTCTTTATCGGCTCAGGCGTCGTCGAAGCTGCATGCAAGCACCTCGTCGGAAGCCGCCTCAAGCAATCCGGAATGGAATGGACCGTTCAAGGAGCAAACGACATCATCGCCTTGCGCTCCGTCGTCCTATCCAACCGCATGGAGGAGTACTGGGAGCAACGCGCCGCCGCATAATCACAAAACCTACAATCCAGACGCAGGCCC